>JAZSMR010000015.1:0-3273 GCA_045535965.1 Acutalibacteraceae bacterium | reverse complement strand
ACTTCCCGCATTGGCAAGAGGTCTTTACGGTATCTCATTCCTGCTTTATCCCATTCACGGTAAGCTTCAGCAGCAGATGCTTGTTGAGCTCGCTGAAAAGAGAGCAGCAACTCTTGAGGAAGTGTAAACCAATTTGGAATTAGATTATGAATTCGGAATTGCGACAAACTCAGGCGGTGTAGGTTAAATCCTACCCGCCTTTTTTAATTAGCAATGAGTAATTAGCAATTAGCAATAAGGGTTGCTTCGCTCCTGATTATATCCGCTTTCAGTGGGTATAAAGGAGTAAGCATCTACCCGCCAAACTAAATAAAATAAGAGGCAACTTTCGGGTTGCCTCACACGCTTCAAGCTTTGAGAAGCCTTGCTCTGCGGAAATTATCTGACCTTCAGCACCGTGTAAAACCGCGACCGCATTACTAATTGCTCATTGCTAATTGCTCATTGAATCCCGCAATTCTTATTTGCGGGATTCTCAATCACCCTGCCGTCTTCCCCGAACCTTGACCCGTGACAGGGACAGTCCCAGGTGTGCTCGTACTTGTTGTATTTCAGTGCACAGCCAAGGTGCGAACAGCGTTTCGTTGTAGGTGTGATGAAGTTTACAGCTGTTTCAAGGGAATTCAGCATAAGCTGAGATTTGAGCATCTCTCTCTGAGGTGAAAAGACCTCGGCGTAAGAATTTTCTACACCGCAGATAATATCCCGAAGCAGTGTAGCACCCACCATTGCACCTGTCATACCCCATTTATCAAAGCCCGTAGTAACATACCATCGGGCAGTGTTTTTGCTGTACTGTCCGATGTAGGGCATAGCGTCAAGGCTCATACAGTCCTGCGCCGCCCAGTGATATTTCTCCTTAAGGGTAGGGAAGTGCTCTTTGGCGAAAGCGCGGAGGGGCTTCCAGGCCTCGCTTTTTTTGCCCGTACGGTGATTACTTCCGCCGATGAAAAGAAGACTGCCGTAGTTTCTGAATGAAAGGCCCTTGTCGCTTTCGTCGATATACATACCGTCGATATTCGGTGCTTTGTCAAGGGCGATGACATAGCTTCGGCTCTGGTGCATCTTCATAAAGTAAAAGCCGTGTCGGTCAATGAAAGGAAAGTGAGTTGCAAAAACAATATTGTCAGCCACGATTTTATGCCCCTGCGTATAGGCGGTGTTGCCCTCGACTTTTCTTATAAAGGTGTTCTCATAAATGTTCAGGTCTTTTGCAATGCTGTAGAGAAACTTGATCGGATTAAACTGCGCCTGATTTTTACAGTAAACAGCACCCGCAATATCAATGGGCAGAGGGACTGACTCGGAAAATCCCATATCAACGCCGAGACGGTTTGCTGCTTCGAGCTCTTTTTCGAGCTTTCTGCGATTGGCTGTGGAGTAGACGAAGTTAGTCTTAAGCTCAAAGTCGCAGTCAATATCACGGCACATTTTTTGGTACATTGCCAAGGCATCGGCATGGGCTTTATAATACATTTTTGCCTTGTGTTCACCTGCGTCTTTAATGAGCTTCTGAAAAATGAGTGAGTGCTGAAAGGTGATTTTCGCCGTTGTGTTACCCGTAGTGTGAGAGCAGATTTTATCCTTTTCCGCCAAGATGCAGGGTATGCCGTGACGGTGCAGAAAATATGCGGTGAGTATTCCTGCAATGCCTCCGCCAATAACGAGTACGTCGGTGCGGGTATCTTTTGTGAGTGAGGGAAACGAGGGCGATGCAGTGCTGTCTTGCCAGGGTGAGAGCATAAGAATTCCTCCAAGGGTTTTTAGGTAGTATTGGAATATCTTTATATTTTTAAACTATTGACTATGGGTATTTTCTTATGCTATAATGATTATGTAATCTGACAGAAAGAACTTTTCCGACTGAAAGATGCGAGCTGAAATTGCAACTACAGGCTTATTATAACCATAATTGTATTTTTGTCACCGCATCTTTTACGATGTGGTCTTTTTGATTTTAAAAAGGAGTAAAGCTATGGAAACACGGGTAGCCGTTATGGGCATTATCGTTGAAGATAGCACAGCCGTTGAACAGCTCAATGCACTTCTTCACGAATACGCAGAATATATCATCGGCAGAATGGGTCTGCCCTATAAAAAAAGAAATGTGAGCATTGTCTCTATTGCTATTGATGCACCTCAGGATGTGATATCTGCCCTTTCGGGTAAGATAGGCAAGCTTCAGGGTATCAGCGTAAAGACAGCTTATTCCAATGTGATTGCCTATGAAGAATGAACTTTATAATTTAATTGACAGACTTGAAAAAGAGCACACTCTCACGGAAGCTGAGTACCGAAAGCTCATCGAAGGCTTCGACAGCGACCTTGCTTCCTACTCTGCCGAAAAGGCGAGAAAACAGGCACAGAAGCACTACGGCAAGGATATATATATCCGAGGTCTTATCGAGATAAGCAACTACTGCAAGAATGATTGCTATTACTGCGGCATAAGAAAAAGTAACAGAAGCTGTCAGAGATACAGACTCACAAAAGAGGAAATTTTAGAGTGCTGCAAAGAGGGCTATGACCTTGGCTTTCGCACCTTTGTTATGCAGGGCGGTGAGGACGGACACTATACCGATGAAACGCTCTGCGATATTATAGGCGAAATAAAAAGAAACTATCCCGACTGTGCCGTAACCCTGTCTCTCGGTGAAAGAAGCAGGGAAAGCTATCAGGCACTATTTAATGCAGGTGCAGACAGATATCTTCTTCGCCATGAGACGGCGGTGAAGAAGCACTATGAAAAGCTTCACCCTGAAAATCTCAGGTTCCGCGAAAGAATGAGGTGCCTTAAAGACCTTAAGGATATCGGCTTCCAGGTGGGCTGCGGATTTATGGTAGGCTCGCCTTATCAAAAGGCAGAGTACATTGCAAAGGATTTAAAGTTTATAGAAGAGTTTTCGCCGCAGATGTGCGGAATAGGCCCTTTTATCACACATAAGGACACCCCCTTCAAAGACGAAAAGAGCGGCAGTGTGGAGCTGACAGTATTTCTTTTAAGTCTCGTAAGACTCATCAAGCCGAATATTCTTCTTCCTGCCACAACGGCACTTGGCACTCTTGACGGCAAGGGCAGAGAAAGGGGTGTGCTTTCGGGGGCAAATGTTGTTATGCCTAATCTCTCACCTCTTAGTGTCAGGAAAAAATATATGCTCTATGACGGTAAAATTGCAACGGGTCAGGAATCGGCACAGTGTGTTGAGGAGCTAAGGCGGAGAATGAGAGCTATAGGGTATAGTGTGGTTGTTTCGCGGGGAGACGCGAAATGAA
>JAZSMR010000099.1:0-4778 GCA_045535965.1 Acutalibacteraceae bacterium | reverse complement strand
AGGCGAAGCTTATGGTAAAATGCTTATGAAAACAAATGATTCAAAGTTTGTTGCCGATAACAGTGATGATGGTATAACATTTCACGGATATGGCAAAGTTAAGGAGGATGCAAATGGACCTATTGACTATGCTTTTGTTTCAAAAAATGTAAGAGTTGACAAATACAAAATCATTAGAAATACTGTAATGGATATGTATCCTTCAGACCATTATCCTATTATTGTTGATGTTATATTTTGAAAATAATAAAAATAGACATTCCGTCTAATAAATTTTAAAAATCTATGGCATTTAATTTTTTTTGTGATATAATTATTAAAAGAAAATTTAGGAGATGATATGATGTTTAAAAACAAAAAAGCTTCTTCTGCGGCCGCTCCGCAGAATGCATTATCAGGAAATGAGGGTAAGTATGTATCTAAATTTGAGTATGTGTGTATTATGCTTGCCAGAATCGGCGGTATGTTCGGCACAACACTTACAGGTACTCTTGCTGCAGCCTTTCTGCACGAGCTTTATTTCGGTCCTGTTGGTGTAACCTCAGATGAAATTGCTGATATTAATGCCGTACAGACAACTCTTACATGGATACTCGGTCTTATTGCTCCCTCGTTAGCAGGTATAGTTGTTCAGAAGTGGAAAACCCGTTGGGGCAGATACCGTCAGTGGTATCTTATCTGTCTTATTCCCTTGTTTGCTCTTACCGCTTTATACTTCTATGTTCCTGAGGGCTGGACAGTTCAGCAGATGACCTTATTCCGTTACATAATTGCTTGCAGCCAGACATTCATAAATGCCTTCAACAACTGCGGTCAGTTTGTTGCTCAGGTTATATCCCCCAATCCCAAGGAAAAGAAAACAGTTGCTACTATCTGGCAGTTATCATATTATATCGGATACGGCGGAGCATATATTGCAACCTTCGTTTACGGTATTTTCAGCGACGACAAGAACAAGATGTATATGACCCTTGCACTTGTTGCTGCTATCGTTACAGCCTTCGGTAACCTTATGTGTGCATTGTTCTGTAAGGAGCGTATTGAAATTCCTTCCAAGCCCAAGGTTAAGGTTTCCAAAGCACTTTTCTCACTTTTCAAATACAGAAATTACCGCGCCTTCCAGTATATGCAGTGGGTAAACGCTTTTGCTATGCTCGGCAAAATGTCAACCTTCCTTGCAGCAATAACAGTAGGTTCATCAAAGAACCTCCTTCTTACACTTCCCACCGCTGTGGGTACTGTTGTGGGTAATCTTATCTGTACAAAGCTTTCAAAGAAGCATGAGCCGACAAAGCTTCTCAAATTCTGCGGTATCTATTCACCGGTTGCAGCAGGTATACTTTTCGGTATCTGCTTTGTTGAAGCAAAAATGGGCATCAGATTCTTCGAGGGCTGGAACAGTATATTCTTCTATGTGTTCTATTTCATTTTCGGTATCGGCATCGGTATTCAGGAGCTTTCAAAATCTCACTTTGATGTTGAGTTCTATGATTATCTTGAATGGCAGTGCGGCGAAAGAATGGAAGCTATCCAGGGTATTGTTCCCGGTTGGGTCAACTCAGTGTGCAACTACATAAAGGACGTTTCAATCCCCTATATGATTGCATGGGCAGGCTATCTTTCATCATCAGAGGGCGACCTTGTTAAAACAATGCAGGCTCAGCCCACTTACCTTGACACCTGTCTCAAGCTTCTCGCATTCCTTCTCTTCGGTTATACCCTTGCAAATGTTCTCAAGGCCCTTATTCTTAAGTTCTTCTATGACGTTGAAGGTGAAAAGAAAGAGCAGATGTACCGTGAGCTTGAAACAATAAGAGCTGAACGCCATAAGGAAAACGAAACTCTTGCACAGGCAAAGGAAGCTCTTGGCGAAAGTTAAAGCAAACTGTTGAGGAAAATATATTTATGAAAATTACTTCTGAAAGCACACTTTCCGAGGTGCTTAACAATCCTGTCGGTTACGATGTTGCTCAAAAGGTAGTTTACCGTAAAAACTTAGATGCTGCTATTCTCTCGGATGCGGCATTATGCCAAAAGACCTTAGGTGAGCTTCTCACTGATAAAGTCACAGACAAATCGAAAAAATATCTTCTTGATATTCTGAACGGTAATCCTGAAAAGGTTATATCAAAAAGTGAAACAGCCCCAGAATGGTGGAAGGAAGCTGTTATCTATCAGATTTATCCCCGTTCATTTATGGATTCAGACGGTGACGGAATCGGTGATTTGCAGGGCATAATCTCAAAGCTCGACTATCTTAAGGAGTTGGGTGTTGACGTACTGTGGCTCAGCCCCATTTACGATTCACCCAATGATGATATGGGCTATGACATCCGTGATTATGAGAAAATTATGACCGAATTCGGCACAATGGATGATTTTGATGAGATGCTCTCTGAAATCCATAAGCGTGGAATGAAGCTGATTATGGATCTTGTTGTAAATCATACCTCCGATGAACACGAATGGTTCAAAAAGGCGCTTGCAGGTGACGAAAAGTATAAGAATTACTACTTCTTCCGTAAAGGCAAGGGTGACGGAATCCCTCCGAATAACTGGACATCGTTTTTCTCGGGCTCTGCGTGGAATTATTATCCTGAGCTTGACGAGTGGGCACTGCATCTTTTCTCCTCAAAGCAGATGGATCTTAACTGGGATAACCCTGAACTGAGAAAAGAAGTTTACGGTATAGTTTCCCGATGGCTCAAAAAGGGTGTTGACGGCTTCAGAATGGATGTTATTACCCTTATTTCAAAAACTCCCGGACTTCCCGATGGTGATCCGGCTGTTGCCGAGCTTTTCGGCTGCGGTGCCGAGCATTATTCATGGGGACCGAGGCTTCACGAATATCTTGGTGAGCTTAATGAAAAGACCTTCAAAAGCTTTCCCGGCTCTTTCTGTGTTGCAGAGCCCTGCAGCACGGGTATTGAAATGGTAAAGCTCATTTCCGACGAAACCCGTGGAGAAGTCCGTCAGGCATTCCTCTTTGACCATATTGAAAATCCGGGCAAATCCAAATATCAGGATTATAAATACAACCTTAAATATTTAAAGGAAGCCTTTATAGATTATCAATTCTCTCTTTGTGGTTCATCCTGGCCATCATTGGTTATCGAAAATCATGATAATCCGCGAATGGTGTCAAAGGTAAATCCCGACCCAAAATTCAGAAAGCCTCTTTCAAAGCTTCTCGGCACAATGGTTCTGACAGGCAGGGGAACACCTTATATTTATCAGGGTGAAGAATTGGGAATGATGAACTGCGATTTCAAGGATATAAGTGAAATCCGTGATGTTGAGGGTATAAACAGATATAACAAAAATGTTGAAATGGGCAGAAGCACCGAAGAGGTCTTCGCAGAGATTCTTGCAGGCGGAAGAGACAACGCGAGAACTCCCATCCCTTGGGATGACAGTGAAAATGCAGGCTTCACGACGGGTATGCCTTGGCTTCGTGTTAATGGTGACTATAAGCAGTGTAATGTAAAGGCACAGCTTCAGGATGAATCAAGTACGTTTCACTATTACAGAAGGCTTATGGAGCTACGCAAGAAAAACAAATCGACTTTGGTTTACGGTGATTTCAGACCTCTTGAAACAAATGAAGAAACCTATTGTTTTTACAGAGAGTCAGACGAAGGAAAGTTCTATATTGAAATGAACCTTACAGAAAACGAAATTGACAGACCAAAATATGCTGAAGGTGAATGTGTGCTTTCAAATTATTCCCTTTCTTCAGATAAGCTTCATGCTTATGAAGTAAATATTTACAGAATGAAACCCGGTGAATAAGGAGATGTTATAATGTCAAAAGCAAAAAAAATTCTTATCATTTTTGCGGTATTGGTTGCTCTCTTTGCGGCATCAATAATCTATTTTGAAATGGACCCTGAAAACACAAATATTGATTTCAGCCCTGCAAATGCTCAGAATGAAACCGATAAAACAATAAGATTCGATGAAAACGGTAAGCTTAAAATATTACATATTGCTGATACTCATCTTAATTATGACAAGCATTTTGATGCATCGGTATGGGTAATTGCAGAAGCCTGCGATGTGGAAAAGCCCGACCTTGTTGTGCTCACAGGCGATAATACACATCCTAACGAGGACCCCGAAAAGACAAAGGAACTTATCAATGCTCTTATGAATATCTTTGAGTCAAGAAAGATTCCCGTTGCCGTAACCTTCGGTAATCACGATGCAGAGAAGGGTCCCATGACAAGAAAAGATATTATGGAATATTACAAGACCTTCTCCTGTGTAATATCTGCCGATGGCAGTACTGATTTCAAAAACTGCGCTACGTTCAATATTCCCGTGCTTGCTTCCGACAGTGACAAAACCAAGTTTAATCTCTGGGTGTTTGACTCAGGAGATTATGACGAAGATGAGCCCAGACATTATGACCGAGTACGCACAGAGCAGATTAAATGGTACAAAGAAACAGCAGCAAAGCTCAAGGAAGAAAACGGCGGTGAAACCGTTAACTCTGTTGTTTTTCAGCATATAATTGTACCCGAAATCTATGATGTTCTTAAAAAGGTAGATTCAAAGAAGCCTTATGCACTCCCGCACATTTATAATGAAGGCGAATATTATATGTTTGATCCCGAGCAGGTCAATTACGGCAAGCTTAACGAAAAGCCCTGTCCCGGTTATTACAACGACGGTCAGTTTGACGCTCTTGTTGAAACAGGTGATGTACTGGCAATGTTTACGGGCCACGACCACACAAATGCCTTCGGTGTAAGAAATCAGAATATTGATATTTA
>JAZSMR010000124.1:0-5458 GCA_045535965.1 Acutalibacteraceae bacterium | reverse complement strand
GGTTGGGAAAGGACGCAGTACTTTGATCCTCCTGGTCTTGTTTATAGTTTATGTAGCGGTTATCATTGGGATTGGAGAAATAACGAATACGTTAAAGTACACGATGTTCTGTCTGGTGCTTTGAACGCTCCGGTTGAGTTTTATAAATACTATTATTATGATGAGAATGGTAATTATATTTATTCTATGCATCCAAGTGACCTTATTCTTGACTGTGAAAATTATGACGATTGTCCAACAAGCGTTACTGTAAGCGGAGCAGCTAGTTGCAGATTTTCTTCTTGTGAAAAACTGGAATCTGTTAATTTGTCATCAATCATTTACCAAATTAACTTTTATAATTGTCCTAAATTAAAAGAGCTGACACTGTCAACGGGTACTATTATTCATGTTGATGATTGCGATGGCCTTGAAAAATTCAGCTTTTGCAATAATGAAGAAGCTGAAAAATGGGTTAGCATAGAAGATTGTGATGCACTTGGAATTGTTGAAATCAAGAGTGATGCAAATAACGTTAGTTTGAACAACTGTCCGAATTTAACCTACGTTTCTATGCCTGACAGTGTTGAGAATTATGAATTTGATAACTGTAAAAGCTTGGAGTATGTCAAACTGTCTGATATTGCTATTCCTGCGTATATTTTTGAAAATCATACAAAGCTTGAGACTGTCATTATTCCTGAGGGAGTTCCTTCAATAGGCGATTGTGCCTTTAGATTTTGCAGTAATTTAAAATCTATTAACATTCCTGAAAGTGTTAAAGAAATCGGTTTACAGGCATTTTCTTTTACAGGTCTCGGAGATATTTATTTCGCAGGTACAAAAGCACAGTGGAAAGAAATAACAAAGCAATTTTATATTTCTGATGTTTTCCCGAACGGCACGACAGTTCATTGCAGTGACGGAATATATGATATGTGCACTTGTAAATGCCATAACAATGCATTTATGAAATTCCTTTATAAAATCATTTCTACAATTCGTGATCTTTTTGGTCTTTACTCTCATTGTGAGTGCGGTTGGACTCATACATATTAATTCGTTTCAAAGCGGCGGGATAACACCTGCCGTTTTAGATTTGGTGCGACGCGTACCGAAAAAACTTTATAAATTAACTGAAAAAAATTTCCTCTAACTATTTACTTTTAAAAAGCCTTGTGGTATAATACCTAAGCATTGTGCCGGTTTCTCGGTTTGCGGGTTTTGCTCTATGAGCACTTCACCGGCCGCATACTGGGGTCGAGCATGGCAATAATATTTTTATAGAGGTGAAATGTCATGATGACAAAAGAACAGAAAACCGCAATTATCGCTGAGTACGCTACTCACGAAGGTGACACAGGTTCACCTGAAGTACAGATCGCTCTTCTTACCTTCAGAATCAAGAACCTCACAGAGCACCTTAAGGACAACAAGAAGGATCACCACTCACGTCGTGGTCTTCACATGATGGTTGGTCAGAGAAGAAACCTTCTCGCATACCTTCAGAAGAACGATATCGAAAGATACCGTGCTATCATCGCAAGACTTGGTATCCGTAAGTAATTGCAACTCTTTGGCAGACATGAAATACTCGTGTCTGCCATTTTTCAGGTAATAAGTAAACAATCGATACGGGGTATATATATCGGTTTTAGCACTAAATTGAGTCTTGTTTGTGGCAGGGCTGAGTTTAATGCTAAACCCCTGCCTCGTACCGAAAAAATATAAAATTTAAAAAGCGAGGTAGAAAATTATGTTCCCTGAATTCAGAAAATTCGAAACTACACTTGCAGGCAGACCCCTTGTTGTTGAAACAGGCAAAATGGCAGGTCTTGCAGGTGGCTCATGTCTTATCAGATATGGCGAAACAGAAGTTCTCTGTACAGCAACTATGGCTGCAAAGCCCAGAGAAGGCGTTGACTTCTTCCCCTTAAGCGTTGACTTCGAAGAAAAGCTCTACTCAGTTGGCCGTATCCCCGGCTCATTCCAGAGAAGAGAAGGCAAGGCTTCAGAAAAGGCTACTCTTTCATCACGTGTTATCGACAGACCCATCCGTCCTCTTTTCCCCAAGGATATGAGAAACGATGTAGGCGTTGTTGCTACAGTTATGTCAGTTGACCAGGACTGTCTTCCCGAAATTACAGCTATGATCGGTGTTTCCGTTGCTATCTCAATTTCAGAGATTCCCTGGGACGGCCCCATCAGCGGTGTATCAGTAGGTCTTGTTGACGGCAAGTTTGTTATCAACCCCACAGAAGCTGAAAGAGAAAAGTCAGAAATGGCTGTAACTGTTGCTTCAACTGCCGATCTCGTTGCTATGATCGAAGCAGGTGCTAACGAAGTTGACAACGAAACAATGTACGACGGCATTATGTATGCTCATAAGGTTAACCAGGAAATCGTTGAGTTTATCAAGGGTATCCAGGCTGAAATCGGCAAGGAAAAGGTTCCCTTCGAGTCACAGGATCCCGCTCCCGAAATGTTTGAAGCTATCAAGGAATTTGCTATTGATGATGTTAAGTTCGCTCTTGATACAGACGATAAGAGAATCCGTGACGAAAGACTCAAGCCTGTTTATGAAAAGGTACACGAGAGATTTGACGAAGAATATGCTGAGTGCATCGAAAAGATCGACGAATGCATGTACAAGCTTCAGAAGTTCGTTGTAAGACGCTGGCTCCTTGACGAAGGCAAGAGAGTTGACGGCAGAGGTATCAACGATATGCGTCCTCTTGATGCACAGGTTGACCTTCTCTCAAGAGTACACGGCTCAGGTATGTTCACAAGAGGTCAGACACAGGTACTCACAGTGACAACACTCGGTCCCATGAGCGACGCTCAGCTTCTTGACGGTCTCGACAACGAAACCGAAAAGAGATATATGCACCACTACAATTTCCCCTCATATTCAGTTGGAGAAACAAAGCCCTCAAGAGGTCCCGGCAGACGTGAAATCGGTCACGGCGCACTTGCTGAAAGAGCTCTTGTACCCGTTATCCCCAGTGTTGAGGAGTTCCCCTATGCAATCAGACTCGTTTCAGAAGTGCTTTCTTCAAACGGTTCAACATCACAGGCTTCAATCTGTGGCTCAACTCTTTCACTTATGGCAGCAGGTGTACCCATTAAGGCTCCCGTTGCAGGTATTTCCTGCGGTCTTATCTCAGAGGGTGACCGCTTCATGACAATGGTTGATATCCAGGGTCTCGAAGACTTCTTCGGCGATATGGACTTCAAGGTAGCAGGTACAAAGAAGGGTATCACAGCTATTCAGATGGACCTCAAGGTACACGGTCTTACACCCGAAATCATCAAGGAAGCATTCGAGAAGACTTATGAAGCAAGATGCAAGATTCTTGACGAGGTTATGATCCCCTGTATTGCAGAGCCCAGAGCAGAGCTTTCTAAGTACGCTCCCAAGATGCTCACAACTAAGATTGATCCCGAGAAGATCGGCGATGTTATCGGTAAGCAGGGCAAGGTTATCCAAAAGATCTGTGCAGAGTGCGAATGTAAGGTTGACGTAAGCGAAGACGGTTCAGTATTCGTTTCAGCTATTGATATTGACAACGCTAAGCGTGCTATCACAATCATCGAAACAATCGCTAACGATCCCGAAGTTGGTTCAATTTTCCGCGGTGTTGTAACACGCCTTATGACATTCGGCGCATTCGTTGAAATCGCTCCCGGCAAGGAAGGTCTTGTTCACATCTCAAAGCTTGACGTTAAGAGAACAGAAAAGGTTGAGGACTGTGTAAACGTTGGCGACGAAGTAATCGTTAAGGTTATGGAAATCGACGATCAGGGCAGAATCAATCTTTCAAGAAGAGATGCACTTATCGAAATCGAAGGTCTCACACCCGAAGATGACGGTGAAGAGGCTCCCAGACGCGGTAGAGGCGGCAGACCCGGCGGCGACAGAAGAAGAAACAGATAAAGAAAATTCGGAATTCGGAATGCGGAATTCCGAATTGCGTATAAATTAGTGCAAAACTAAAGTAAATGCCCCGCAGGGCAGGCAAAGTTCTTTTGATTACGTCTTGTCGCCCCTGAAAGGGGAGATGTCACGAAGTGACAGAGGGGTCAACAAGAAAAGTAATGCCCGTCCGGCGAGGACAAATAAAAAAGATAAACCGAGTTGATTTTGTCAGCTCGGTTTTTTGTTGGTACGCGATTTGATTGTGCGGTGTAAACAGCTTTTTTCCCGCCGTGGGAAAATATTTTTTACTTCAAGTGTAATATTTGCTTTTTTATTTCGTGTAAATAGTGAAGACACATAAAAAGGTCTTCGGAAAGGAGGTCACTATGGACAATGGTGCAAGTAGCTACCGCCGTTTTCTCAGTGGTGATGAAAGTGCTTTGACCGAAATTGTTTCGCAGTATCGCCCGGGACTTCAGAATTATATAAATTCAATCGTAAACAATTTCGACGTGGCAGAGGATCTGACAGAAGATGCCTTCGTAAAGTTTCTCGTTAAAAAGCCCAAGGACAAAGGCGAAGCCTCTTTCAAAACGTGGCTTTATACTATCGGTCGGAATCTCGCAATTGATTATCTCAGAAAAAATCCCAAGGGTAGATATGTACCCTTAGATGAAATCTATGATATTGCAGACGATATGGAAAAGTGCATTGGTGAGAGCCTTTGTGAGGACGACCAATTCGCAATCCGCTATGCCCTTGAAAGCATAAATCCCGACTATAAAAATATTATCATACTGTTTTATTTTGAAGACTTCTCCATAGAGGAAATTTCAAAAATAATCAAAAAGCCAAAACGAAGCACTTCCGTACTTTTACACAGAGCTAAAAAAGCATTGAAAAATCAACTTGAAAAGGAGCATTTTACTTATGAAAACAGATAAAAATATGGCTGATAATATCTTAAGCAGAGTGAGTGAAATTCAGTCTGCAAGAGCACAAAGAAACCGCACAATCAAAAAAATAGCAGGATTTACCTGCGTATTTGCAATTATATTTGCCCTTTCGTTGGGCTTTTTCGGCGACACTGCAGACAGACTCCCTGAGCCGAGCAGTGATACGGTTACAGAGACAGGCGCAGCAGCAAATAAAGGCTTTTTCCTTATGGTCGCAAATGCCGCAGATGAAAATGTAGCGACTTATTCAAAAGAAAACAATATCAACATTCCCTTGGGTGGCATATTGCGGATTAAAAATACAAAGGGTATGAGTGCGGAAGCTATAAACAGAATGAGCTATGAAATGAAGCTCAGACTCGAAAAATTATACGGTTCAGATGAGGGCTTTCATATTAGAGGCTTCGAGGGTGATATTGCAGTCCATTTCGGAACTGCCGATAAGCTCAGTTTCAAAATAGCTGATCCGTCAGCAGTTGATTATGTTACTCTTTATTGCACGGATAAAGGTAAGCTTACCGTGTTTGACGAAAGTGCAATGGGTAATATAAAGGAATTTACCAAGTCTATCAAAGAGGGCAGTGAGATAGTAATAACCGGAGAT
>JAZSMR010000025.1:0-39642 GCA_045535965.1 Acutalibacteraceae bacterium | reverse complement strand
TAACAGTTGAGCAGGAGACTATTCCTGCTCTTGGTCACAATATGGGCGAGTATAAGGTGACAAAAGAGCCGACCTGTACTGCTCAGGGCAAGAAGATTGCCACCTGCTCAAGATGTGACGAAGAAGTCAGCGAAGCAATTGAGAAGCTGCCTCATGATGAAAAGACGAGTATCAAGGCAACCTCTGCCACCTGCACCAAGTCAGGTAAAACCGAAGGCAAGAAATGCTCAATGTGCGGCAAGATAACAGTTGAGCAAGAGACTATCCCTGCACTCGGTCACAATATGGGCGAGTATAAGGTAACAAAAGAGCCGACCTGTACTGCTCAGGGTGAAAAAACAGCATATTGTAACCGTTGCAATAAAACGGTAAGCGAGAGTATTCCGAGAAACGAACACAAGGAAGAAATTATACCTTCAGTTGAACCGTCCTGCACTAAAAGCGGTAAAACTCAGGGTAAGAAATGTTCAGTCTGCGGCAGGGTACTTGAAGAGCAAAAGACTGTGGAAAAGCTCGGTCACAGCTATAAAACATCCGTTTTAACCAAAGCGTCAAGGGAAAATCACGGAGAGATAAGAAATAAATGTTCCCGTTGCGGCAACAGTGAAAACAGCAGAATTTACATGATCAAAACCGTTAAAACGGCGAAGAGCAGATATGCCTATAACGGCAAAACACCTAAGGTATCCGTTAAGATTATCGACTCTCAGAAAAATGTGCTTAAAGAGGGCGAGGATTATACCGTAAGCGTTGGCAGTGCCAAGAAAGTGGGTACCCATACGGCTACGGTGAAGTTCAAGGGTAAATATGAGGGCAGTGAAAAGCTCAGCTTTGACATAGTACCCGGCAGAACTGCCAAGATAACGGCAAGCGAAAGCACCTCATATATCAAGCTTACTTGGAGCAAGGTCAGCGGTGCAACGGGCTACAGAGTTTATCAGTACGACAGCAAAGCAAAGAGCTATAAGCTACTGACTTCCATTAAGGGCAAGAACAGCTATACTGTCAAAAACCTCAAAAGCGGTACGGCATATAAGTTCGCTGTCAAGGCATATACAAAGCTCAGTGACGGCACCGTTTATTGGGGAACAAGCGTAAAAGCCGAGTTTGGTACCAAGCCCTTGAAGGTTACGCTGACGGCAAAGGCAGGTGCGAAGTCCGCCACCCTCTCGTGGCAGAAGATAAGCGGAGCCTCGGGCTATCAGATTTATTACAGCACAAGCAAAAACGGCGAATACAAAAAGCTGAAAAGCTTGACGGCACTCACCTATAAAAAGACGGGTCTGACCAAGGGCAAAACCTACTATTTCAAGGTGCGCGCCTATAAAAAGGTTGACGGCAAGACCCTCTTCGGTGCTTTCAGCGACATAAAATCAGTGAAGGTGAAATAAAATGCGTGAGATACATACAGATTTAATCAGAGACACGGTGGAAAAGCTCTGCATAGAAGCGAACTACCGTCTGCCGAAAGATGTCAGGTACGCGATTGAAAGGTGCCGTGACTGTGAGGATTGCGCCGCCGCTAAGGGCATTCTTGACGACATAATAAGAAACTACGAAATAGCTGACAGTGAAGATATGCCAATTTGCCAGGATACGGGTATGGCTTGTGTTTTTCTTGAAATAGGTCAGGATGTGCATATTGTGGGCGATGCTCTTTATGATGCAGTCAATGAGGGAGTACGCCGCGGATATGATAAGGGATATCTTCGCAAAAGTGTTGTGAAAGACCCGGTACGCAGAGGCAACACGGGGGACAACACTCCCGCCATGATTTACACTGAGATTGTCAGCGGTGAAAACATAAAAATTACCGTCGGACCCAAGGGCTTCGGCAGTGAGAATATGAGTGCAATAAGAATGTTCAAGCCCTCGGCAGGCATAGAGGGCATAAAGGATTTCATAATTGAAACAGTGGAAAATGCAGGGCCTAATCCTTGCCCGCCAATGGTGGTGGGAGTAGGCATAGGCGGTACCTTTGACAAGGCAGCTCTTCTTGCTAAAAAGGCGCTTATGAGAGAGATTGGCACGAGCAATCCCGACCCGTATTATGCAGACCTTGAAAGAGAAATGCTTGATAAAATCAATGCGCTTGGCATAGGCCCTCAGGGCTTCGGCGGAAAAACAACGGCAATAGGACTTAACATTGAAACACTGCCTACACACATAGCAGGTATGCCCTGTGCAATTAATATCAACTGCCATGTGACACGCCACAAGACGGAGGTGCTGTAAAATGGAAAAGAAGATAACATTACCTCTGACAAGGGAATTGGCTGAAAGTCTCGTTTCAGGTGACAGGGTACTCCTCACAGGTAAGATTTACACTTCAAGGGACGCAGGTCACAAAAGAATGTGCGAGACTTTGGCAAGGGGAAAAGACCTGCCCTTTGACCCCGCCGATGCAACTATTTATTATGTAGGCCCCACCCCTGAAAAGCCGGGTCAGGTTATCGGCTCAGCAGGTCCCACAACAAGCGGCAGAATGGATGCCTATGCTCCCACAATGATGAGTGTGGGTGCCAGGGGAATGATAGGCAAGGGGGCAAGGCTTCCCGAGGTTATTGAGGCTATGAAAGAGCATAGCGGAGTTTATTTCGGTGCCATAGGCGGTGCCGGCGCACTGCTTTCAAGGTGCATCAAGTCGTCAAAGCTCATTGCCTACGAGGATTTAGGTGCAGAGGCTCTTCGTGAGCTGTGGGTTGAGGATATGCCACTGACGGTCATTATCGACTGCAAAGGCAATAACCTTTACGAAACGGGCAGAGCAGAATATCTCAAAAGCAAATAATATTGTACGCGGGGAAGTGACTGCAGTGGGCGGTTTCTCCCCGCCTTTTTTAATGAAGCGTAGCTTCAATTCATGACCGCAGGTCAATTCATGGCGAATCCAATTCATGCCGCAGGCAATTCATTATCTTGCCTCGACTGAAAGGAGAGATAATTTAATATTTCACTTGATTTTGCTGATGTAAAGTGATAAACTGAAAGGGTAACAATAATTTAAAGGAGAGGTAAATATGAAAAAAGTTATATCTTTGATTTTAGTTATGCTGATGCTTGTGTCAGCAGTGCCGATGAGTGCAAGTGCAGGTCTGATTGAAGATTTAGCATGCGCTGCAGGCAATCATGCAACTTACAAAGAAGAAGTTGTAACAGCAGCAACCTGCGGTACAGTTGGTGTTGCTAGAGTTTATTGCTCAAACTGCAACAAAGTTTTAGAAACAAAGGTAATTCCTGCAACAGAAGTACATACACCTACAAATGTTGCTGCAGTTGCTGCTACATGTCTCACAGCAGGTAAGACAGCTGGTGTAGTATGTTCAGTTTGTAATGATATTCTTACAGGTTGTGACGAAATCAAGGCACTTGGACATGATGTCAAAGATGTTCCTGCAGCTGACCCCACATGTGAGGTTAACGGCCTTACTGCAGGCAGAAGATGTATACGTCTCGGATGCGACTATGTTGTAATACCTCAGACAGAAGTTGCACCTCTCGGCCACATCTGGAAGACAACAAAGACAGTTGATTCAACCTGCTATGAAAAGGGTTATATCCTTAAGGAGTGTCAACGTAAGGACTGTAACGCTACAGATGTAACAGACATTCCCGAATCACATAATTTCTCAGCATTTGTAACAACAAAGGCTCCCACCTGCACAGTTGACGGTGAAATGACAAAGACCTGCTCAAAATGTAAGCAGGTTATAAAGGACATTATTCCAAAACTTGGACACACTTGGATAGATTCAGGTAAGTCAGTTGCTCCTACGTGCGTAAAAGAAGGCATTGATGATTATAAGTGTTCATCTTGTCCTGCAGTGAAGAATGGTATAGTTCCTGCAACAGGTCACAAGACTACAGTTAAGAAGGGTTATCCACCTACTTGTATAAAGAATGGTATGACAGATGGACACTATTGTTCTGCTTGTAATGAGCAGTTTGTTAAACAAGAGGAAATTGCACCTACCGGACACATTGTCAACCAAACCAAATGGGTGGTATATGTAAACGCAACCTGCACTAATGAAGGCATTAAGATGCAGTCTTGCCTAGTTTGCAATGAAAATGTAAGGGAAGCTGTTCCGGCTCTGGGTCATAGAAATGTTGAAATCATACCCGGCACAACGCCTACCTGTACACTTTCAGGTGTTCAGGATGCTATCAGGTGTAAGGATTGTGGCCAGTGGCTTAAGGAACAGGTTGAAATTCCTGCTTTAGGTCACGATTGTTCATATAAGATAACAGCTACATGTACAGAAAATGGAGTATTATATTCTCAATGTAAACGTTGTGATTATTACAAAGAAGAAGTAGTAGTAGCATTTGGTCACGATTATATAAAGGAGAATAAACCGACTAAAGAGCCTACATGTGTTGAAAATGGCACTTGGAAGTATAAATGTGGTCGTTGTGGGGATATAAAAGAAGAAGAAATTCCTCAATATGGTCACACCTACCAACCCGAATGGCAGACAATCATAGCACCTACCTGTACTGGAACAGGTGTGTCAATAAAAATTTGTAAGGATTGCTTCAATATACAGACAAGCACGCTTTCGATTATTCCTCACAGTGACAGCGATGCGGATAATAAATGCGATATGTGTTCACTTGATATGACACCGCCACAGCCTGAAATTCCTGATATACCCTCGGATAACTGTAATTGCAGCTGCCATAAATCAGGTATAGTTAAATTCTTCTTCAACATCGGTTTATTCTTCCAAAAACTCTTCAAGAAAAATGCCGTATGTGACTGTGGTGTAGCACACTATTAATAAACTCAAAAGGACAGGCATTCAGCCTGTCCTCTTAACTTTCCTGTATCTTCTTTTTAAATAAATCCACCTGATAATAAGTCCTGCAACCACAATCCCCACACAAACTCCGAAGCATATAAGTACTTCCGTGTCCGTCTTAACCTCAAGGTTGAAGCCTCCGGTCTGTGCTATGAGGTGGGCTGTATTTACACAGAATTTGGTGAAGCCTTCTATTATGCCTGCAAGAAATGCGGGCATAAAGCCTACACTGCACATCAGCGCACTTATTGCCGCTGCTGTGATAAGAATTGGTGCGAGGGGCAGAAACACAAGGTTTGCTATGGGTGATATAAGCGAGAAACTGCCGAAGGTGTCCGCTAAAACAGGTGCAGTGAAAACCATAATACTGAAGCTTGTTATTAGCGAAAATATCACCGCTTTATGCACGCTGAAAAGGCGGTTGTCTTTTATTTTCAGCAGGTCACCTGAGCGCGTACTGACAACCTCACTCAAGGGCAGAGACACTGTGATGATTGACAGCGTTGACAGCACCGAAAGGAGTAGCCCCGTGCTTTTGCAGGCAAAGGGATTGAAGGCGAGTATGACCGTCAGGGCAAAGCCTAATGAGTTGAGGGGGTCTGCCTTCATCTTTGTGCTGTCTGCCCTCAGGTGTAAAAGCCGCATTGTGCCTGCTCTGATGACCGAGGGACTGAAATCAGCCAGGAACATAACAAAGACGGTGAATGCCGAAAGTATAGTGTTTTTCAGCTTTTTGCGCCTCAGTTTTTTCAGAAGAAGCTCTGCACCCATGGCTAAAATTGTCAGGTGCATGCCTGAAACTGCCATGAAATGTGCAATGCCGATAAGACTGAAATCACCGTAAATTTTGTTGCTCAGATGCTCCTTATTGCCTGTGACAAGTGCCGTCAGCACCCCGGCAGTGTCTTTGCTGAAATGCTCACCGAGGGAGACTGCAATTCTGTTTCTCAGGCTGTTGCCTATTGCGCTTATTGGCTTCGTACCATGCTGTGTTACGGTGAGATTTCGGATTTTGTTTGCGCCCACATATATTTTTTCGCTCTTGAAGTAGTCGGCTATGTCTTTCACGCCGTTACCCACTTCATAAAGTCTGCCCGTAAAGGTCAGCTCGTTGCCTATTGCAAAATTTTCAAGGCTCATATCCTCATATTCCGTGCTGAAAGAAAGGCGCATATTGCCCTTATAGCTCTTGCCGTCAATGGTGATTATTTCAGCCTTGCAGTAGTATCTTTTGTATTCAATGTGATACTTTGGCTCTTCTTTAACGGCGGCAACAATCTCATAATCACCGCCTACTAAGTCGCGTACTGACACAAATGCACTCTCGGAAAATAAAAACAGCAGCGACGAAATGCACACACTGAAACACACCGCAGGCAGAAAGAGACTTCTGCGGCTCTTTTTTATGAGCAGACTGAGCGTGAAAAGCAGATAAGCGGCAAAGGCAAATGTGAGCGTGAGAGTGGAATCGCCTATATATGTAAGCACTGTCAGCCACAAAAGAAATGTGAAACCGACAGTGCAAAAGGGTCTTTTCATATATTACAGCAGGTCGTCAAAAAGACGGATGTTAGCCTTTACTCTCTTGAGTTCGCCTGCCTGCTCTTTTTTGATGATTTCAACGATACGGTCATTGATAGGTGTGGGTACTCCGCACTTTCTGCCCCATTCGCAGACTACGCCGTTGATAGCATCAACCTCACAGGGCTTGCCTGCCTTAAGGTCCTGAAGCATTGAAGGTTCAATGCCACGGTGCTTTTTCATTGCAATAGGTACAAGAAGAGTTGCAATAAATCTCTTTACGGGATTGGTGTAATAGAAGAGCTTTGTGATGTCCTTGCCCTGAACGGGAGCAAATTCTGCACCTGCAGCGTGGCCTACATCTATGCACTCCTTCATACAGCGTACGGCAACCTTTTTAGCATCCTTATCTTCTGAAACATCACCGAATCTGCCGCCTACAACAGTGCCGAGACCTGAGAAGGTTGCATTGATGAGAAGCTTTGACCAACGTGCGCCCAGAAGATTGCTTTCTTCGTGAACGGGACACATAAGCTCAAGAATTTCCTTAACCATATTGAACTGCTCGTCTGTGATGCCGTCCATTTTGCCCATGTGGAATGAGAGACTGTCAGGTTCACTTGTGAGTGTGCATACACCGGGAGATGTGAGTGCTGCACCCCATTCAACAGTACAGCCCATAGTATGTTCTGCGCCCACGATTTCAGCAATGCCCGGTTCGGGAATTCCGTTCTGAAGAGTAACGATAACACCCTTTTCTGTGAGATAGTCCTTGAGCATTGTAACAACTTCCTTGTTGAAAAGCTGCTTTGTCATAAGGAAGATAACGTCGTATTTTTTTGTCATTTCATCGGGAGTGATAGCAGTTACGGGTACAGTCATATTAACGGTACCGTTGATGGTTGCACCCTTTTCGTTAAGTGCTGCAACGTGAGCCTTGTTACGGTTGATAAGGTCGATTTTACCGCCGTTTTTAGTGATGTAGGCACCTAAAACAGTACCCAGTGAGCCTGCACCGTAAATTGCACAAGAAATGTCTTTCATAAATAACACCGTCCTGATTTTTAGTTTTGTTTTTTTCATAGGTAAAGATAACATATTTCAGCAAGAAATGCAACCTAAAACGGAAAAATAGAGCAGAAAATTCTATTGACAAAGAAAAGGGATTATGCTAAAATACAAAAGCGATCGGAAAAGCAACTTTTGCCGAAAGGCAAAAATATCACTTCGTAGAAGACGAAATATCACACACCGTAAGGTGTATATCACATCTGCGAAGCAGATATATCACACAATGCGAAGCATTGTATAATATGGGGGCGTAGCTCAGCTGGGAGCCCAAGGCACTCAGAAACGCACCCTACAAAAATTTAATAAAAATCAATTACTTAGTGTCCTCAAACATGGGGGTGTAGCTCACTTGGGAGAGCGCTTGAATGGCATTCAAGAGGTAAGGGGTTCGATCCCCCTCATCTCCACCAAAAAAGAGTCAGACGAACACCTACTACTTCTTCACAGGCGGATTAGCCGTGAGAGTGGACATCTGACAAAAAGACAAGAACCAAGGTTAGAAATAACCTTGGTTCTTTTTATGTAATTAAATATCTATAGAAATTTTATCTCTATCCTTTTCATAAACAATAATATTGATGTTGCCATGAATTTTAGATTTGTTAATCTTTATTTCTGAAGCAATTGTTTCTAAAGATTCTTCAGCACTGATATTTGTTCTTGACCTTCCAGTTCCAAGCAAAGGGATGTAAATGTCATAACCTTGCCCTTTTTTATCATAATAATTGATAAGCTTTTCAACCGTAGCTGTTAGTTCTGTTCGAGTGTTTTGAGCATTGTTATTTTCGTCAAATTCAGAAAGTGCAAGCAGATAAAAGATTGTGTTTTTATATTCATAGACGGCTACAGTGCCTTTGCTATAAACATCTACATTTCCTCTATCCTTTTTTAAACTTATAGTTGGCTTAATCTGTTGTTGTTTTAAATTATTTTGTATTGCATCATTTATATCCTCTGATGAAATATTTTGCTCTCCCATCTTTTTTATCCATTGACCATGCAAAGTATTTGTCGATACGAGGGGTTTATCAATCTTTGACAGGTCTTCGTCTACGATAGTATCAAAAGCTGTGTTGACACCAACAACAACAATTTTTTTCTTTTTACTTTTTAAAGGACATTTTGTGAATGCGATACGCCACAGATCATCATATTTAATAGTTAGTTTCCCTTGAGATGTTGAAAAAATCTCTTTCTTTTTATAAAAAAATGTTTTAATAACAGCATAAACAAAAGAAAGAGAAATTATAAATATAACCACCAAAAGCGATTTGCAGTTTGTGTCTATACCAATTTCTTCTTTTGTGACAAAAAGCAATATACTTGATAATAAACCAAACAAGTATGAAGTAGCGGCTTTAAATCCTTGTTTAAATATATTAAAATTCAAACTAATATGTTTCATAACTTAACTCCTTTATTACAATAATTTATAGAAGCCCCCAACTTATGTATGCTTCTTTTGAATAATAATTCTTTCCACTAGATAAATGTTCGTTATTTACTGTAAATCTATATATTGCATCTAAAATAGGTTCTTTTGCAAAAGCAATGTGAATTGCTTCAATGTCTTTATTATTAATTCTGTCTGCAAGTGCTTTTGGCCACATATCAGACAGTGCATTTACATCACATATATAGTCATGCCCCACATAGGCGATAATTAGAGGGATTTTATATACATCTATGGCTTGTTCTATTTCATATGATAAAACACTACCAGTATAACGGGTGTCTTTCGAAATGATGATAAGCATGTTTTTAGATGCTCTTAACCTTTCGCGTATTCTAGCATAAAGGGTGGATTTTAAACTGTTATCACGGACGACATATGTTTTACTGTGACTATCTGTGAATCTGAAATCAATGTTTTTATTTCGTGTCCATGCTTGTAGTGTAGCATAGTATTTGAAATCTGATTTAGTGGGATCTGATTGGCCTAATCCGTCAAATGCGACATAAGTTCCTGTTCTGTTCATATTTTTTCCTCCATAAAATAAATTAGATTTGTTTTTATATTAATAAAGTTATCGTTTCACAAAAAAGTAACACAACTTTTTCGAAAACAGTCAAATCTTGTCAAAATATCAAAAGTAGATGTGATAAGCTTGTGCACAATAACAACTAATAAAAACAAATCTCCACACATTCGACAAATCCCTATCCTCCTTGTACAATGGTATTACCAAAATACAAGGAGGACTTTTCTATGAATTTGCCCAAACACATCACAAACGAACAAACAGGTATCCGTTACACCCTTTACGGAGATTATTACCTGCCTGACTTAACACTACCTGAGCCCAAAGATAACCGCCCAATCGGCAAATGGGGTGAATTACACCTCAACTATCTCAAAAAGCACTGCAAATCAACCTATAACACCTATCTTATGAACGGTACACTTCACGATTACCTTTGCGGCATCAATGACCAGGCGGAAGAGATGTTCAATTGCATAGTGTCACATATGGCAGAGACTGACGGTACTGATGATAATCTGAAATCTACCGACCAAATGAAATGGGTAGGACTTATGAATAACTACCGTCACTGTGCCGCAGAAGTTGTTTTCGACTCTATTATTTACACCTGACAGCACTGTAAAATATTGACTTTTCACACTGTCGGTGATATACTGATAAAAACATTGAAAGGCAGGTGGACAAAATGACAATGAATCTTAATCTTATGACTTGGAGAGCCGTTTTGTCCGTTTGTGATTGATGTAATATATCTTTCATAACTCACAGGCATCTCCGTATATTTTCGGAGGTGCCTTAATTTTTTGTCGGAGGTATGTAATATGAAACTTTTAGTTATCCGTCACGGCGAATCAGAAGCAGATTTGCTTGATGTACACGAAGGAAGAGCAGATTTTGCATTAACTGAACGGGGCCACAAACAAGCTGAAGCTATGGCAGAGTATGTTGCCCAAAATTATAATATCTCTAAAATATACGCAAGCACCTTAACAAGAGCTAAACAAACGGCACAACATTTGTCACATAAAACCGCTATACCCATTATTTTTGATGAAAACCTGATGGAATTTAATAACGGGCTTCTTGCAGGCTTACCAAGATCAGTTGTAAGAGAAAAATATCCAATAATTCCTGACTTGCCTATTGATAAAGCAGTTTACGGACAAGAATCTCAGGTCGAGTTCAGGCAAAGAGCAGAAAATGCACTTGCAAGAGTTATTAGTGAATCACAGGCAGATGAAACCGTTGCTATTGTCTCTCACGGCGGAATGATAAATCAGTTGTATCGTTCACTGTTTGAGATGCCTGTTGACTGTAAGTTTTTCTTCAATACCGCTGACACAGGTATTCACATTTGGAGTGTAAGCGACACAGAAAGACGAGTTGTAAAGGCTAATTTTGATGAACACACAAAAGGAATTTAATGCTATAACGGGAGAAAAACTATGAATTGCCCCAAAATGATAATATTTGACTATGGTCATACTCTTTTATATGAGCCTGATTGGAATACTGACCGAGGTAACGAAGCACTTTTAAAATATGCTATAAAGAATCCAAACAACTGCACTGTTAAGGATATAACCAAGAGTGCGGAGCTTGTTTTCGGTGAGCATGTTACAAAGGTGCGTACGCAAGGTTACGACATCAGCGGACAGATTGCAAACCGAACACTTTATGACTATCTTGGCATAGAATTTTCGTTATCTCCTGTTGAAATGGAAACTGTGTTTTGGGATAATGCATCATCAGGTGCAATTATGCCCGATGCTGATAAAATGCTTGATTATCTTAATGAAAACGGTATCAGAACGGCAGTCATCAGTAATCTTTTATGGTCGGGAGATGCTCTTACAAAGAGGCTTAACAGACTTCTGCCTAACAACAAGTTTGAGTTTGTTATGACATCAAGTGATTATTTTATCTGCAAGCCAAATCGCATCTTGTTTGATATTGCAATTCAAAAATCAGGACTTTCTGCAGAAGATGTATGGTATTGCGGAGATAATCCTCAGAATGATGTTGAGGGTGCAGCACAGGTTGGTATTTACCCCATATGGTATGATAATTCCATAGATAAAGATTACCTAGACAGAGCAAACGAAAAACAACCTCAATGTGACCATTTGTATATCAAGGAATGGTATGAAATGATTGATGTACTTCAAAAACTGAAAGATAAGGAGTAAAAATGATTACACTTACCGAATACTTAAATAATCCTTGCGGTACTCTTTCGATTCCATATTGGAAAGCCAAAAATATTGTAATACCGCCTGAAATGAAGATTTTGCATGATAAGTATTTTAGTGCAGATATCTTATCAGATTATACTGATGAAAAAATACTTTCGATTGCATCACAATCTCAAAGAAATACCGAAAATCATAGCTAATGATTTTAAAATTACCACAGCAACACGAAAAGATATTAAACCAATCGTGCAGATAATAAACGATTCATATACGGATATATCTGTAAACAAAGACCTTATCAAAAGTTATACCAAAACACCTGTTTACAATGAGGCATTGTGGATAATGGTCAAAGAAAAAGCAACGGACAAATATGTTGGTTGCGGCATAGCTGATTTTGATACAGAAACAAGAGAGCTTATCCTTGAATGGATACAGGTATTACCGCAATACAGAGGCAAGAAAATAGGACAGTTGATTGTAACTGAACTGTTGTTCAGAATGAAAGATGTTGCAGATTTCGCAACCGTTTCGGGTAAGGTTGATAATTTGACTAATCCTGAAGCTTTGTATAGAAAATGCGGATTTGCCGGTGATGATGTTTGGCATTTACTACATAAGAAATGAGGGTAATAAAATGATTGACTATACTAAAATAAATTCAGAAACTTGGGATTCGTGGGCAGAAGACGGTTGCGAATGGTCATTACCAATAAGTCACGAAGAATACGAAAAAACTACTGCAGATAATTTTACAGTTTACCTTACACCTTGTATCACTGTTCCTCACGAGTGGTTTGGTGATTTGAAAGGTAAAAAGGTGTTAGGACTTGCAAGTGGCGGCGGTCAGCAGATGCCCGTATTCTCAAAACTTGGTGCAGAATGTACCGTGTTTGACTATTCCGACAAGCAACTTGAAGCAGACAAAATGGTAGCTGAAAGAGAAGGATACAGCATTAAAATTATCAAAGGTGATATGTCAAAAACTCTTCCCTTTAAAGATGAAAGTTTTGATATAATTTTCCATCCTGTTTCTAACAGTTATATTGAAGATGTTTATCATATTTGGAATGAGTGTTACCGCGTGCTTAAAAAGGGTGGCAGATTGCTTGCGGGTATGGATAACGGAATTAACTATTTGTTTGAAGAGGACGAGCCTTTGAAAGTAGTTAATCCTTTACCATTTAATCCTCTGAAAATGCCGAAAGAAAAACGTGATGCAATGATTGCAAACGGTGACGGAGTACAATTCAGCCATACATTAGATGAACAAATCGGTGGTCAGTTGAAAGCAGGTTTTATACTAAAAGATTTATATGAAGACCGTGACAGAAAAGGCGGAAACGAAATAGGCAAATATTATCCGCAGTATTTCGCCACGCTTGCTGTGAAATAAGGTGATTTTATGAGCATTACATACAAACAATTTGAAAACTGCTATGCAAAAGCTATTGCCAATCTCCAAATGCAATGGGAAACCGAAGCAATAACCTATGGCTTTGTTGCCGATACTGAAGATGAAATCTTAAACTATGCTAAAGAGTATTTTTATGTTACGCTTGACGGTGAAACTATTGTCGGTTATGTGATAGGTGAAGCAAAAACAAACAACAAAGATAATTATATGAATGTGTTTCCTATGAACGCAAAATATCTTCAAGTCTATGATTTATATATTTCTCCTGATTGTAGAAACAAGAATATCGGAGCAGAACTTTTAACAATAGTTGAAGAAAAAGCAAAGAAAAATGGCGTTGAACATATTTTTCTTTCATCTGCCACAATAGATGCAGAAGCAGTCCGCAGATTTTATGAAAAGAACGGCTTCAAAATATGGACTACAACATTTTATAAGTAAAACTATTGAGAGGTGAAGGAAATGAAAATTGCGATTTTAGGCTATGCTGGAAGCGGTAAAACATATCTATCCGACTACATAGCTAAAAAGAAAAATATCCCCGTCCTTCACCTAGATGATATCAAGTGGGACAAGGAATGGAAGCCTATAGATGATTCAGTTGTACTGCCCATAGTTGCAGACTTTATGGCAAAAGAAGATTGGATTATTGACGGCTACTATACATACCTGATGATAGACGAGCGACTGCAAAGGGCGGACAAAATAGTCTTGATTCAGCTTCCGAGAGTTACTTGCTTTTTCCGTGCAGTTAAACGAACAAAGAGCCGCAGACAAAACGGTTACGCCAACGATATGAATTGGTGGTTTGTAAAGTTTACTCTTTTCGGTTGCAGAAACAAGGAAAGACGAAGCTATTATGCTGAAATTGCGGAGAAGTACAAAGATAAAACCGTTGTTTTGAAAACAAAGAGTCAGGTTGAAGAATTTATGAGGAGTATATAATATGCCGAAACACCCATTTCCACCCTTATACGACGAAAACTCAAAAGTGCTTATACTCGGCAGCTTTCCGTCGGTAAAATCCCGTGAGCAGATGTTTTTCTACGGCCATCCGCAAAACAGATTCTGGAAAGTTGTTTCTTCCGTTATGGGTACTGATACACCTGTAACCATTGAGGATAAAAGAGACTTTCTACACTCAAATCACATTGCCTTATGGGATGTGATTGCCTCTTGTGATATAACAGGCAGCTCTGACAGCTCGATTAAAAATGTGGTTGCAAACGACCTTACGGAGATGCTTGAAAAAGCTGACATCAGACAGATTTTCGTCAACGGCAAGACTGCCGAAAAGTATTACAACAAGTACATCCGTGACATTATCGGCAGAGAAGCTGTTTGCCTGCCCTCAACCTCACCTGCAAATGCTGGTTGGAGTGTGGATAGGCTTGTTGAGGCGTGGGGAGTAATTGAGGAATATATTGACTGATTATTTCAAAATCAAGCAAAAAAGTAAAAGGAGAATAAACATGAAAATTCAAGATTTAGTTCTTTGTATGAAAATTTCCCAACAAAAATGGATAGAAAAACTGCAAAAAGGAGAAGCATGGTTTGGTGCAATAAATGAATATATAAAAAAAGCGGAAGAAAGTGGTAACAATGAGCAAGGCGATAAATATGAAGGTGTTTTTGCTCGTTGCAGGAAAGATTCTACCCTTATAGTAAAATGTCAGCACAGATTCGGAGAAGATTTAGAGATAATTGATGATGGTGAATACTGCTTTTTAAGACGAAAAAGTAGCCGACTAATGCTGGCGTTTTGTATGTATGGTATAAAGAAAACCGATTTGGAGTTATTTGGTGAAATTGATTGCAAAGATGATGTAAAAACTTGCAATTTTAAGTACTATTTTGAACCTAAAATGTATGATAGTTTTCTTCAAGATGGATCATCAAGTTCAGAAGTAGCAGGTTTTTATTGTAGTGCTGGTCATATAATCAATGCTATTAAAGAATCTCTGGAAATTGCAAATTACAATTGGAACCTAAAAATGATTAATTATGACATCGATTTAACAAAAGAGTTTTTTATTAGCCCACTACCCGATTATCCTGAACTATGGCATAAAAGAAAAGATTTATCGTACCAACATGAATTTCGTTTTATAGTTTATAATAGTAAACCTAATCTAAAAGGTAGCACTATAAATTATACTCCAATATCAACAGCTAGTGCCAACTTTGCTTTTGGACAATTGTATATTCAAGGTGTAGCGGAAGTAAAAGAAAAAGATTGTTAAAAAGAAAGGCATATAATTTATCATTGTGGTGTTAGTAATGAGATGTTGAATTGTCTAAAGAATTTGCAAAAATAAATATGTTATATAACCACTTTACTTTTGTAGATAAGGTGGTTATTCTTTTATTGGGGTAATTGTACAAGCAGACTGTGCATAAATTGTATATTTCGACAAAATTCGAGAAAAACAGATATGTTTTTGTTACTTTTTTGTGTTTTTATAACTATATCTATAAGAATACATTATTGAAAAAGAAGGAGAGTTTAATTTATGTTCGAATATGATGTTGGAATATCATACGCAAGTGAGGATGATGAATATGTAAGCAGAGTAATCAAATTATTAGTAGATATTTATGATTTAAAAGTTTTTTTCGCACCTTCTGAGCAAAGAAAAATGATAGGTGAAGATCTTTTGATATTCTTAAATAAAGTTTATAAAAATGAATGTCGCTATGTAGTTGTTTTTATTTCCGAAAACTATTTGACAAAAGAATATCCTCGTCAAGAAGCCGCTGTGATAAAACTAAGACAAACCACAGAAAAATATAAATTTATAATTCCTATAGTTTTTGGCAATTCAAGATTAGAGTGGCTTAGCAAAGATGTAGACTATATTTCTGGTGATAACTGCACAGAAAGCGAAGTGGCATATTACATTAGTGCAAAAATTAAAAATAGTTTTTGTAATATTGATAATAAAACAACATCGCCCTCTGAAAAAAGAATGAGTAATTGCATTAATGTCTATGGGAACGGAGCAAATATAATTTATGCTAAAAATATAGATAACTCTAACATACAAAACAGAGATCAAAACTCTAATAAATAAACAAAGCCATAATTTTAAAAAAAGGGGGAGTTAAATGTTGGAAAATAAACCTATGTCAGAAGATAGTGCAATATATGAACAAAATCACTTTGTCAAATCATTTAACAGTATTGAAGAAAATATTGGCGAAGAACCTAGTAGTGATGCTATTAGTTTTGATGAACCGGAAATTAACAAAGGAGAAAGATACATAACAATAATTAATAACAATAAAACAGTTAATATGTATGGAGATAATCCAAATTTAATTAATGCTGATAGCATAGAGAATAGCAATATACAAACTAGAGAATTTGAGCAACATCAATCAAATGTTAAAAAAGTTATAAATATAATTGATGAAGATAGCTTTGAAATGTATGTAGACAAATTTAAAAATACAAAAGTTTTCTTGGCTCTTGTTGCAATATCTTCTTTAGAAATGATTGAAGAAACGCAATTTGAATTAATATGTAAAAAATTAAAGGAACATTTGGATAGTGTTATTGGTCCTATAGAGGAAGAACAAACTATTAGTTCAGCTTTTGAATCTAGGAAAACTTTATATGATAATGCTTTTCTTGTAAAAACAGTTACAAAACGAAATACACATGCTGGTTTCATATATACAAAGTGTTTAAGTTTTTCTGATGAAACAATGGCAGAAAAAATACGGAACTGGATGTGGGAGTTGTATCCTCAGTTTCGTAATGCAATTATCGATTGGTTAATTGATTTGAGCAACATAGATAAATGGTTTATATGTGTAACTGCGCAAAATGCGATTGCAGAATACTCTAAAATTGATTTTGAATTTACTTTGCAAACAATATTTCCAAAGTTATACAAAAAAACGAATGGCGCAAAAATTGCTACACTATCTTTTGCAATAGAAAAGCTGTATGAAAAAGGATTATATGAAAAAAATATAGAAAAACTATTGTTGGGTTGGTTAGGAACTATTAATAATGATTTGTGGATGGTAGGTTTTCGCTTGTATGCAAAAGGATATATAAAAAACTGCGATGATAAAATATGTGATGTGATATATAAACACATTTTTGATTCTAATTTTAGAAAAGACACAGATTTTTTATATATTATGGGATTTGCACATCGTTCGAAGAAAATATCACATTTATTAATAAAAGTAATAAGTGAATGCTTTAGTAAGCAAAGGATGAAATTGGATAAAGATGAGATAGCTAAAGTGTTCATTTGGATTGTACTTTACGATTATTTTACCACTGACGAAACATATTCATTATTAGTTTTTGTAGATTATGCAAATGAAGCAGATTCAAGAAAACTTTTGAGACCTATATTACATCATATATTAAGCAATTATCAGCTGAGAAGGAGACTATTTGAAATATTAAATGCTTTTATTATTGAATATGATGAAAAAGGTGGCCAATATAATTTAATTGAAAAATACATACGTGAATTAGCTTTTACTGGAAAAAAGGAAGATTATGATAAAGCACTTTTATGGTTAAACAAAAATATCAAGACTGAAAAAATGTCACATTTTTCAAAATATATGATAGATTATTTAAATGAATTTTTATGTAAAAGATAAAGGAGGCAAAAAAATGGTAACTAAAAAAACTTACAATCCTATCATTGCAGAAGAAGAGTATAAAAATGAGTTGTTCATAAAAATACCTATTCCATCAGTGGGAGAGACTATACTCCTTTCTGGCGAAACCGGTGTATTGGAAATCAACAATTTAAATACAACTAAGATATCAACTCGTCAAATCAGAACAGGCAAATATCATAAACAAATTAAGCTAGATATTAAAACTCATCAAATAGAGTTTGATTTTAGTGCAGTATCAGCTAATAATATAAATAGGTTTAATTTTGTAGTATCAGCCACTTGTAAAGTAGAAGAACCTCTAACCGTGTACGAATATAATATTAAAGATGCTTGTGCTGTTATTAAAACATTTTTTGCAAATCAAATCAGAGAAATCGCTTCATCTTATAATCCAAATGAAATATCAGATTTAAGGAAAACTTTAAGTGCTCCTTTTGCCAATAAGTCTACTATATGTTATGGAATGCGAGTTTCTGAAATTGTAATTAATGTTGAATTCGATGATGAATATAGAGCTCATTTAGAAAAGATGGGAAGAATAGACAACGAAGCAGAAATCAAAAATAAAGAACTATATACAGCTAAAATTTTAGCGCAAACAGGCATTAATGATTCAACTGCTGTGTTTTCTGCAGTATTGTCTGGAAGAATTACGCTTGAAGAGGCAGCATACAAACTGAAGAAAATGAATAATTCTGATTTTGATGAAAATATTAGAAGGCTGAATACGGTAAAAGATGTATTTTTCGATCTTGTTCAAAAAGGCATTCTTACTGAAGAACAAGCAGCACAACAGATGAGTTTACAAATCACATCTGTTTCCTCAATTTCTAATAAAAAACAAGAATCTTTATTATTAGAAGAACATGAAAAACAAAATATTTATCAAGTTATAGACGATTAAAAGGTGATTGTTGTGGAAATATTTTCAGAGTTATATTATGGTATGTGGGCTCAACTGAGTCTTTTGCCGCAAATAGCAAGAGCTGCTATTGTTTTAGGCATACTTTTGATAAGTTTTTGGATGTTTCTTGTTTTGTTTTTACCTAGGATATTTGCACTTTTGTTTATAGTATTTAACAAAATTTTTAAATTATTTTACTTGCTTTTCTCAGATTATGTTTTGCCTATATTTTTAAGAAAAAAATATATATATTGCGCAAATAGTTTTTCTCGCATTATGGAGAAAAGAAGTGATTATATCAATAATATAGTATTACGGCTCAGATCTAAAAGAAAAAGACATGTGGGTAAATTTGTAATATTATATGCAACTGTCCTTTTTTTGATTTATTTGCCGAATTTATCGAGTGAAATAATATCTGATGATTATACAGAGATTATTTCATATGTATCTAAGAAGTATTCGGAATTTGAGAAAAACCCCATGCAAAAAGCGGAAAAATATAATCCAATATTTGTTTCAAATTCTAAATCATCAGACAAAGAGTCTGAAAAGACAGCAAAACTTAAAGTAAATGAAAACGTTAATTTTAGAGTCGGTCCAGGAATATCATATAATTCAATGGATGTTTTGCCTAAAGGCACTATTATATATATGGTTGGAGAAAATACAGATTCCGATTGGTGTAAGGTGAAAACAATTGAAGGCAAAGAAGGATGGGTACATAAAGATTACATAGATATAATTGAAGAATGATATTAATATACAAAAAACATCCAATGCTCTCCGCCAACTTTCACCCCTTTTCGACAAACGAAAAATGTATAATAAAAGCAAAAAGGACAAGGAAAGGTAAAACTATGGACAAAGAAATTTTGCTTGAGCTTCTCGGTGTCGGCAAGGAGCATACTGCTGAAGAGTACCGTCAGAACTTTTTGAAGGATGATTTTTCGGCTCGCCGGCGGCACAGCGATAAAGATTATGAAAACGGCACAATTTCTCTCGAAGACCAGGAGCAGATGGGCAGAGTGCGTGAAATTCACGGTGCGGCTTGGAACGGCTTAGCTAAAGAGAAAGGTCAGAAATATGATCCTGCCGCTTATGGCAAAGACAGCCCTTTGTCGGTGTTGCGTGACAATAACGGCATATATGTTTCAGAGATAATATATGATCTTGCTGAGCAGAATCCTGATGCTATTGAAGAAATTCTTGCAGGTGCCTTTGAGCATCGCCCTGAATTGTTTCTCGAGCCGGGTGCGGCGGATGAGTTTCTGAATCAAAGAATGAGCGACCTTATGGATGCGATGGCTTTCAATGAGATTGCAGAAACCGTTGACAGTAATCTTACCCACGAGGATTTTTCAAACCGCAAGCAGAATTATCCGAAACAAGACTTTAATCGCAAGTGGAATCATACCCGAACAAAGACACAGGTTGTGTCGATGTCTGACGTTGATGAGAAATATCCTGTAGAGGATGCCTTTGATATAGCTGAGGCAAAAGCAGTAATCGGAGCTTTACCTGACGAGGACAGAAAAATACTTCTGTTGCACATTCAAGGTTATACCCAAAAGGAAATTGCGAAGAAGTTGGGATATAAAACTCACAGTGCCGTTGGTAAGAAACTCAAAAAGATAAAATCACAATTAAAAACTACAGTATAAATTTTCTCCACCGATGTTGAATGTCGGTGGAGATTTTTTGTTATGCAAAGTAAAACTGCCCTCACGAGGAGAGCAGAGAAAAGCATAAAATATTATAAGAGTTTTTCAATTTCTATGAGAAGTTTTGTTTTCATATCTTCCAATTCGTCGGGAGAAGGCTTGTTATCTTCTGACCACATTATCTCCTTTGGTAACCACCAAACAGGACCTTTGCCTTTGTTTCCATAATCCAACAAATCACCGGCTTTTCTCGGAAAGATATGCCAATGTAAATGAATATCGCCATTACCGAGACATTCGTAGTTTATCTTTTCTGCACCGAAAGCATTTTTTACAGCTTCAGCTACTATTGTCATTTCAAGCAAATATTTTGTTCTGAAATCAATATCTAAATCAAAAAGCTCAACGACGTGCTGTTTACAAATGAATAATGAGTACCCGTAAAAATGATGATTCCATCCTAAAATAACATAGCCGGTTTCAAGTTCTTTTACAAACCACGGATTTTCATCTTTTTTGATTTGCTCAATAACATTACACATGTCACATTTTACTTTATTAAAAGGATTGAATTTAATTTTCATTATTGTCTCCTCCTGAATTAGTTTTCAACTTCTCAGCACATTGTTCCAATGCCCAATTCTGCATTTCAGCAAACATCTTGCCTTTTATATCATCATATTTAACCCATTTTAAAATATGGTCTGTTTCTATAGGTTCGGAAACTTTTTCTTTTAGTTCACCTATATAGTAACTTTGAATAGGATGAAAATAACCTAATTTAGGATGTGTAGTATAAGTTTCAGCAGAACATATTTTTTCTTGTATTACAGCGGTGAAACCTGTTTCCTCAAGGCATTCTCTTTTGATACATTCTTCCTGGCTTTCGTTTTTATCAAAACCGCCACCAAGCAAAAAATATCCTTTATTGGTTTTTATCACACCAATTTTATTGTTATCTACAGGGATTAAATATGCACCTTCTCTATCTACATATTCAGCCTTTTCTTTAACGCCAAATACTTTATGCATACTTGCACCCCCAGAGAATTGATAAAAGTATTATATCACACCTATACCAGATAATTCAATCCTCACATAAGCACTTGTTACCCCAAAAGTAGCAGGTGTTTTTTTATACTCAAAATATTTTTCAACTTTTTTAAAAACCTTGGAACATTTTGTATGCTCTTATGTCGTATATAGGTGAAGGGTAATTTTAAACGCAGAAAAGATGGCATTAGTCTTAGCAAGCACTGGATTTGTGCATACAAATCCGCTTGTTAAGGACACCCTAACACCCGAAGAAAGGAGGATAGAAATGAAATTAACAAAAACCTTGTACTGTTACCTTGACGATGAAGAATTAAAGGAGCTTGATTCAGATGCCGCATCGTTAAGGTTAACACGGTCAGAATTTGTACGAAAACAAATAAGAGAAAGTGAAATGATACCTACACCGAAAATGAACTATACAGAGTTTACTTTAACATTGAATTCGATTCTTGACCGAGTGGAAAGTGTCGCAGACCGACTGTGGCACAAAGTAGTTTTTGATGTTGCAATGCTACGGGAAGCATTAAGGGACATTGAAGAACTGATACCCAAAATTGAAAAGGAGATGAAACAATGCGAACAAGAAGCAACCGAATAGCGGTACGCATAACAAATGAGGACTACGAAAAAATACAGGATTATGTGAAAAGAAGCTTCTTCCCAAAAGAAGCACTTCTGCGGTACATTATCGCAGGCTACCCGATACAAGAGAAACCAACCCAAGATGCCATAAAGTTTCTTGTGGTATTCAGAAAGGTCGGCTCTTTAATCGGAAATCTTTGTCTGAAATATGATTTAAAGAATACACCGATAGGTGAAGAGCTTGAAGCCGTAAAGGAAATGATGTACGAAACAGACAGAAGCTTACACCGTATGCACTATGTACACTATGACAATAAGCTTAAAAAGCAAATCAGAAAATTTAAAAAGGAGGCTATTAAAAATGGCAAGTAAAAAATTAAAAGCACCGGTAAATATACCGACAGAAAAAATTCATTCATTTGAGGGACACCCTTACAAAGTGTTAGACAATGAGGAGATGGAACTGCTCGCAGTAAGCATAAAAGAGCAAGGAATATTATCTCCTATAATTGTAAGACCCATTGAAGAAGCAGAAAAAGAATATGAGGTGATAAGCGGACACAGACGCTTACACGCAGCAGTAAAGGCAGGGATGAAAACAGTCCCTGCTTTAATTTACGCCATAAGCAGAGATGAAGCTGCAATTATGCTCGTTGACAGTAATCTGCACAGAGAACATATTTTGCCGAGCGAGAAGGCCTTTGCGTATAAGCTCAAGTATGAGGCGCTTAAATCTCAGGGCAAGAGAAACGATTTAACTTTGGGACAACCTGTCCCAAAGTCTGACGACAATCGTACTATGTCAGCAATAGGAGAAAATGCAGGCGAAAGCTATAAAACAGTACAGAGATATATCCGTCTGACAAATCTCATACCTGAACTGCTTGAACTTGTTGACGAAGGCAAAATCGCACTCACTCCTGCAGTTGAGCTTTCATATCTCACAGATGAGCAGCAATATGCTCTTCTTGGCACAATAGAGGAAGAAGAACGCACACCGTCATTTTCGCAAGCTGTCCGTTTCAAAAAGTTAAGTCAAAGTAATGAATTGGACACAGAGCAGATTGAAACTATTATGCAGGAAGACAAGGCGAATCAAAGAGAAACAATAAAGTTTCCTCTTGAACAGTTACAACAGTTTTCACCAAGAGCGGACAAGAAAGAGCTTGAGGATTTTGTGCTGAAGGCTTGTGAATATTACAGGAAATATCTTATTAAGTTGCGAGATAGGGATGCACGATGAACGGATTGATTAAATGTTAAAGAAATTACTTTTATGGTTATATGCTTATCTTAACGATATCCGAGGCGAGTTTTCTTTTCAGCCTATTGATTACAGTCAGATTGAATTAACGAAAGAGGTGCTTGATTCTTTTGCTTTAGCTATGGTGCCTGAAATCAAAAAGTTTTACGAAAGTGATTTCGGTAAGGAATATTTTAATAAATGGTTAGAAAAGCATCCTGAGTATGCTTAATATACGGTTCCTCGATATTTCATGGTATCGGGGAGCTTCACACATTCGACAAAGAAAATAAATCTAAATAAAATTAAAACAACAAAATCAGGAGGATTAAAATGAATGTAGTTATATATGCTCGTTTCTCTTGCAAAAGACAGACGGAGCAATCAATTGAAGGACAGTTGAAAATCTGTTATGAATATGCGGCGGCTCATAATTATACAGTGGTCGGCGAATATATAGACCGAGCACAAAGTGGTACTTCTGACAACCGTTCGGACTTTCAGCGAATGATTGCCGACAGCGAAAAACACACCTTTGAGGGCGTGCTTGTTTATCAGCTTGACCGTTTTGCACGTAACAGATACGACAGTGCAATTTATAAAGCAAAGCTGAAAAAGAACGGTGTAAGAGTATTCTCAGCTAAAGAAAATATCACCGAAGATGCTTCAGGTATCCTTGTTGAGGGCTTGCTCGAAAGTATGGCAGAGTATTATTCCGTTGAGTTGGCACAAAAAATAAACAGAGGTCTTGCAATCAATGCAGAAAAGTGCCTGTCAAACGGCAGTAATCCCGGACTTGGATTTAAGGTCAATAAAAAAGACCGTACCTTTTATGTTGATGAAGATGAAGCAGCAATCGTCAGAGAAATCTATGAGCGATATGCCCGTGGTGAGCCTAAAGTTGAAATAATCAAAGACCTTAACAGAAGGCACATTAAAACCTCAATAGGTAATGAGTTCAGTTTCACAAGTCTTACAAGGCTTTTAAGCAACAAACGCTATATCGGCTATTATTTATACAGCGGAAAGGAGACTCCCGGTGGTATGCCGAGAATCATTGAAGATGATTTATACTATCGGGTACAGGAGATTTTGAACAGAAACAAAAGAGCACAGGCAAAAACTGAAGGCGATGATGCCTATATTTTAACCACTAAACTTTTCTGCGGTCATTGTAAAGAAATGATGATAGGCGTTTGCGGCACAGGTAAGTCGGGAGCTGTATATCACTATTATGTCTGCAAGAGTGCAAGGAAGAAGAAATGTGAAAAGAAGTCTATCAGTAAACAACTGATTGAGGACCTTGTTATTAACGAGTGCCTTAAAATGCTGACGGATGAAAAGATGCAATATATCGCTAAAAAGATATCGGAAGAATGCAACAGAAATCCCGACAATCTCTCTATCAAAAATCTCAAATGCTCAATCAAGGAAATTGATGAAGCCATTGAAAATATGTGGTTGTCAATTGAAAAAGGCGGAGATGCAGTAGCACTTACAGAGCGAATAAACCGTCGTCAGGCAGAAAAAGAAGAGCTTGAGGAACAGCTTGCCATTGAACAGAATAAGCGTGTTCTTCTGAATGAAGCTCAGATTTTAGCCTTTCTTAATTATGTCTGTGAGATGCCGGGTGATGATATGATGAAACGAAGGGCAATTATCAACATCTTCGTTCATTCAATATATCTTTATGATGACTATCTGACACTGATTATCAATGCAAGCAATAAACCAATAACTATAGATAACATCCCACTTGAGGATATTGAAGCCGCATTTAGAGGTGAAAAGGGAGCAACGGAAAGTTGTTCGAACACCTCGGATATTGTTCCACCAAAGAAAGAAAAGTCGCACATAAGTGTGGCTTTTCTTTTTTGTATTATTCATTATTCATTATTCAATATTCAATGTTAATTATTCATTTATGCTGCTGCGACTTTTATCAATGAATGATGAATAATGAAGTTGCTTCGCTGATGAATAATTAACAATGTCCGCACGCGGCAAAATGAGTGCTGTGAGAAATATATATTCCGCCGTGGAAGTCTGATGCTTTGCCAGAAGTCTTTTAACATTATTCCATAACTTATTTAAAAACCATAAAATATTTTCATACGATATTTACAAACACATATTTTTTTGTTATAATAAACCTACTATATTTTGCAAAGACAAAAAGGAGGAACCCTTATGCAAAGAACTTTGAAGAAAACCCTTTCACTCATCCTCACAATCATTATGATTGTGACAGCTATGCCTATGGCCTTCGCTACAGAAGCTGCCGCAGCTGATACCAACGAAGAACCTATCGTTGTGGTAAGAGGTATCGACTTCGCAGGTCTTGTAGACGGTAACGGCAACAAGGCTATCACAGTTGATGTTATGGACATCGTTGACATCATCCCCACAATCGGTCTACAGTATGTAACAAAGAACAAGAATGCCGTTGTTAACACAATCACTGACCTCGGCCGCGATATCTTCAAGAATGTAAGACGCGACAAAGAAGGCAAACCCCTCAATCCCGATGTACATATTCCCAAGTACCCCCAGTCTGCTTCACACTATGATTTATCAGATGATTCTGTATGGGCTGACACAGCTGTTGGTCTTTACCGCTCACTTTCAAAGAAGTTCGGCGGCGAACGTGTTTACCTTTACACATTTGACTGGAGAGAAAGCCCCGACGTGCTTGCTGACGACCTCAAGAGCTACCTTGATAATGTAAAGGCAGAAACAGGTGCTGCAAAGCTTGACGTCGCCGCTTGCAGTATGGGTGCTATGATCACAACTGCTTATATCGGCAAATACGGTGCTGACATTTTTGATACTGTTACTTTCCTTTCAGGCGCACACAACGGCGGCCACATCGTTGGTTCAGCTTTCCAGGGCGACCTTGTTGTCGACGGTAAGGCTCTCGGCGATTTCCTTGTTGCTAAGACAAGCGGTTTCGTTAAATTCCTTCTCGGCTTTATCAACGCTTTAGGTATCACAAAGAAGCTCGCTAAATTTGTTAACGATGCTATTTCAACATACAAAGATCAGATCTACGGTGATTTCCTTCGTGAATGCTTCGCAACTGCTTATGGTCTCTGGGCTCTTATTCCCGATGAAGACTTCGATAAATGTGTTGAATTCTTCTTCAGCGGTACCGGTGATGAGTACAGCACAGCTAAAGCTGAAATTGCAAAGGTAAGAGATTTTGTATTCAAAACAGATGAAATTATGGCTACATTAAATGCTTCAGGTGCAAAGGTAACCTATGTTTCACACTACAATGCAAAACAGCTTCCCATTTACTCAAAGAGCTATATGCACGGTGACGGCGTTCTTGAAACAGACCGTACAGGCGGTTATGCAACAGTTGCTGCTTACGGCTCAACTCTTTCAGATGATCAGATCGCAAGCGTAGACGCTAAGTACATCTCACCCGATAAGGTTATTAACGCTTCAACCTGTCTCTACAAGGATACAACATGGTTCGTTAAGAACGCAAAACACGTTGGTTGTAAAGACAACAGCCAGCACACTGAATTTGCTATCTGGCTTCTTACAAGTGACGTACAGCCTACTGTTACAACAGATTCAAGATATCCTCAGTTTATGAATGTAGATGCTAACGAAAACTTTATAGGCTTCTGAGCATAATTTTCCGGCTGTTACACGAAAGTGTAGCAGCCTTTTTTTCATACAAAAAGCAAAAAATTCGACATCAGAATAAAAAATCGGCTAAAAAATACATTTTTTGTTTACAAAATAATTGACTTTTAATAAAAAACAATGTATACTATGGCATACTCCCCCTTTCCGGAAAGCTGTAATACGGCTTTCGGTTTAAGGGATACTGCACAAGTCACCATGCTTGTTCGGTGCCAGTATACATATAATGATCAGAAAGGAGCACTCAAATGGATTTTCTCTCAAGTTTTAACGCATTAGAATACGTAAACGTTGTTGCTGACGTTATCAAGGCACTCTTTTTACAGTGGAACGTTGTTGAAGACGTTGCTATTCGTTTCATCGATTTTGTTGAAACGCTCTCATTAAACATCCTTCACAAAAACTGATTCTCACACACTGAAAAACTCTGTTCATTTTTATTTGTAAGACAAGCGACTTTATAAGTCGCTCCGCAGATGTTATCGTTTATAGAGCATATAAACAGAAAGGAGCACACAAATGGGCAATCTCATCGGCTTTAATCCGTTGGATTATGTAAAAGTTGTTGCTGATGTTATCAAAGCACTCTTTTCTCAGTGGGATCTTGTTGAAGGCGTTGCTATTCGTTTCATCGCTTTTGTTGAAACTCTCTCACTGAACATTCTTCATAAGAACTGATTTATTGTTGCTAAAAAACAGTGTTGAACAAAATAATCGTATGTTGCAGTTTTGTATCAACTTATGTTATGTTTCTGCAGATACAACAGTTTATTGATACTGACAGGCAGTCTGTTTTACAGCCTTTTGCCGGTATATAAACAGAAAGGAGCACAGAATGGATATTCTTGCAAACTATAATCCGTTAGATTATGTAAAGGTTGTTGCTGATGTTATCAAGGCACTCTTTTCACAGTGGGAAAGCATTGAAACTGTTTCAATCCGTTTCATTTCTTTTATTGAAACACTCTCATTAAACATCCTTCACAAGAACTAATCAACCGCAGTATCAAAAGCAAGTGTAATCAAAAAATTGCACTTGCTTTTTTCATTGTCTGATTCGGCAGACGGAAATACATTTTTATTTTTGAAAGAGGATACACAGAAAATGAAAAAAGTAATTGTAATTGGCTGTCCCGGGTCGGGCAAAACAACCTTTGCGGAAAAACTGAATAAAGCCACAGGTTTACCTCTCTGTTATCTTGATGCTATATGGCATAAGCCTGACAAAACGCATATTCCGATAGAAGACTTTGACGAAAGAATATCAGAAATATTTGCCACAACCGAATGGATAATTGACGGGAATTACAAAAGAACAATAGAGATGAGACTCAGGCAGTGCGATACGGTGTTTCTCTTTGATTTACCCACAGAGGTTTGCCTGCAAGGTGCAGCCGAGAGAATCGGCAAAGAGCGTTATGACCTGCCCTGGATAGAAACGGAATTAGATCCCGAATTCAAGAAATTCATCGAAGAATTTTCAGAAACAACGCTACCGTATATTTATAAACTGATTGATAAATACAAGGCCGAGAAACAAGTTGTTATTTTCAAATCGAGAGAAGAAGCGGATGAATATATGCGAAGGTGTCTGTTTGAAAATGAAATATAACTCACACCTCATTTATGTCATAAACCTCGAAAATATGATATAATTATACTATGAGTTCCATTAAAATAGGCATATAAAATTAAAGGTAGGATAAAACTATGATATTGTTATTGGCTGTCATATATGTTGTCTTTATTTCTCTGGGTCTGCCGGACTCACTCTTTGGCGTATCCTGGCCCGTTGTACATACAGACTTTGGTATTGAGGAGAGCTTTGCGTCTCTTTACAGCATTATCACAGGCATCTGCACGGGCGGTGTAAGCTTTGTATCAGGCTGGCTTATCAGAAAATTCGGCACAGGTAAGGTGACCTTAATTTCGATTTTCATCACAGCCTTGGGTCTTCTCGGCATCAGCATCTCTCCTAACATTTATGTTATGATGTTCTTCTCCATTGTTTTAGGCTACGGTGCAGGTGCTATTGATACTGGACTCAACAACTTCGTCTCACTTCACTATAAAGCTCAGCATATGAACTGGCTTCACTGCTTCTGGGGCATCGGCGTAACTGTAAGTCCTATGATTATGTCGCAGTTTCTCACAGGTGAGTCCGGCTCATGGCGAGGCGGTTACAGAATAGTTGCTCTTATGCAGTTTGTTATTGCTCTTGCCGTTTTGTTCACCCTGCCGAAATGGAAAGGTCTTGAGGGTGAAGCCTCGGCAGAGTCCGAAGAAAAGGCTGACAAAGGATTTTTTGATATCCTTAAAACAAAAGGTGTAATTACAAGCATTGTGTCTCTTGGTCTTTACTGCTCAATGGAGTTTCTTCTCGGCACATGGGGAGCAACTTACATAGTCAACACCCTTGCTCTTTCTCCCGACACAGCCGCTATGTGGGTATCGCTTTATTACGGCGGCATAATGGTGGGCAGAGTAATTTCAGGCTTTGTATCAATGAAACTAAGTGATAACAGTCTTATCCGCTGCGGAATTGTGGTCGCCTTTATCGGTATTCTGATTTTACTTTTACCTATCGGCAGTGCATCTCTCATAGGACTTCTGCTTATTGGGTGCGGTTTTGGTCCTGTTTTCCCAAGTGTTCTTCACTCGGTGCCCGACCGCTTTGGTAAAACTTATAGCGCAGACATAACCGGGTACCACATGGGTGGTGCCTATGCAATAGGCTTCGGTGCACAGCTTATTTACGGCTTTGTGGCATCGGCTACTACCTTTAAGATAACGCCTTTTGTTCTTATCGGACTTTGCATCGGACTTGCAGCATTTAATGAATGGACAATCCGCATAATAAAAAGCAAATAAATGCTTTACCTATAAGGTTATTTATGGTAAAATAGGGTTATAAATTTGAAAGGAAGTAAAATCATGAAAGAAATTCTTATGTCAAACATTCCTGCAGCGGTAGCTGTAATCGGTCTTGCGCTGTACTTTTTCGGTATGTCTATTGTATTTATCATCAGCCCCATTAAAAATGCCGAGAGCTTTTCAGTAAAGCCCGTTGACAATGCAGGCAAGACTGAAATCCGTGTTTACTACGGCGGTATTTCTTTTGCTTTAGGTGCATTTCTTCTTTATCTAACCTATGCTACAGGCACACCTGTTCATTCACTTGTTGGCGGACTTTTCTTCTCGACTACTGTTTTTGTTACAAGAACGATTTTCCTTTTTGTTGACAAGGGTTGGAAGTGTCCGTACACAAAGCTTGCAATTCCTGCGGAGGGACTATTTGTAATTGCACTTTGGACTTGCTTTATTCTTTCAAAGACACTTTATTAAGGAATAATAAGTAAAGTTTTGTCAAACTTTTACAAACGTTTGCAGGGTGTGGGACAGAGTCCCACCACAAATAAGTTAAGTTTGTGATTTAATATCATTGATGGTGCGGGAAAGTTTTGTTACATTAACAACGTCTTTCCTGCCGCTTTTTGTTTCTATGGATTGCTCCCTCTGTCAGACTATGTCTGACATCTCCCTCGCAGAGTAATGTCATTAACTTAAAGCGGTTTCTTCTTTTATAGGGGAAATTTGTGATATATAATTTATTTTGGTTATAATGGTTAGCCTCTACATCACTCATGCCGCGGGGGCACTTACTTTGTCCGGAGTGACAAAGTAAGAACCTTTCGTGCTGTGCACTCAAGAACCTTGTTACTTGCGTAATAAGCAAAGCACTCTTTTTTTGTTGACACTACCTCTTCCTTTTTAAATATACCTTTAGTACGCCTTCAACACCAGACTACGAAGCGGATTTTTATCCTGCTTTTTATACACTGACTTCTGTTACCTGCGTCCTGTTTTTCAGCTGTCTCACCGCCGCCTGCGTCTGTTGTTTCCGCAGCGGGCAAGGTTTTTATAATGCCAAAGTGCGTCAGCAACTCCTCACTCCTAACTTATCTCGTCACTGACGATTTCCGTAAGGTTGAGGAAATAGGAACGTGTGGCTCCGTGAAATCGCTTCGGGCGATTTCCGAGAGTGCCCTTAAGGCACTCTCGCACCGTTTACGGCGACGGAGCCACCGACGCTGTTTTTTTATCGCATTATAACAAACCCCCTCTAAGCATCTTTTAAACTTCCTGTGATAAATTTTAACGGTAAAAGATTGATTTTTACCCGAAAAGGTTATACAATAACAAAAGTACTATTTTATTTAAAGGAGTTACCATGAGATATACAGGAAATCTTTGTGACGGCTGTAATGAGCCTCTACTCGACACCGAGGACATTGTAGTTTGTCCCGAATGCGCTACGCCTCAGCACCGTCACTGCTACGACAAAGAAGGTAAATGCGTAAATGCTCACCTACACAGCACCGATTTTACATGGCAAGGTACAGTAAACGAAAAAACCTCTGCCGAAAGCTCAACCTTAGTTAATCAGGAAAATGGCGGAGATATTGTCTGCCCTAACTGTCACAGCAGTAACCCTGCCGGTACTGAGGTCTGCCGCAGCTGCGGAATGAAATTTACAATGTTCGGCATAAATGTTGTGGAAAGTCTTAAACAGCAGGAAGAGGCTGAAAACCAGGGTGCTCCTGCTCAGGATATTCCCGACTACAGACCGCCCTTTACCGTAGGCGAAGGTGAAGGATTTGAAAATATGCCTGCTGACGAAAATGTCGCAGAAGAAAGTGCCAAAGCTCCCACACCTGAAGATCCTGAATTTTTCAGCGACGACAGTCATATTTTCAGAGGCCCCTACCCTGCTGAAGATTATACCTGCGGAGTCAAGACAAATACCATCGGCGCCTTTGTGAGAAATAATGCACAGGCGTATATTTCTAAATTCAAGCAGAGCGATATCAGGGGCAGAAACAGCTTCAGCTGGGCAGCGTTTTTCTTCGCACCCTATTGGTTCTTCTATCGCAGACTTTATAAGCCCGGCATAATAATGCTGACACTGCAGCTTTGCATCAGCATTGTTGCCGCACCGTCACTTAATAAATTCCTGACTGTATATGAATCATTTCTCGCAAACTTTGAAACAATGACAGATGCTATGTTAGCAGAAAATCTCGTGCAGCTTCAGGAGCTTATGCTTCCGGCGATGATTGTGAGCGGCATAACTTTTCTGATGCACATAATCAGCGGACTTTTCGCTAACAGACTTTATAAAAACTACATCGTTAAAAATATTAACCTTGCAATGAGCTTCACTACCGTAAGAGAAAAAATCGCCCACTTCGCCAAAAACGGCGGCACTTCAATGATAGCTGTGCTTGTGGCATATCTTGTTGAAACGGGACTTTCTTACCTTGCAGGTTATCTGATGTATTAAAATTAAACTGACCGCCTTTCCCAAAGGGAAGGCGGTGCTTTTTTTTGCAGTAAGATATGGAAACAGCGTCGGTGGCTCCGTCGCCGTAAACGGCGCGAGAGTGCCTTAAGGGCACTCCCGGAAATCGCCCGAAGCGATTTCACGGAGCCACACTTCCCCATTTCCTCAACCTTACGGAAATCGTCAGTGACGGACGTAAAAAGGAATTCATAAGCGGAAAACAGAAACGTAGCGGTATAGCGGTCGAGCAGTAAATTGGTCTTATAACGAGTGCGAATATGACAAGGCCGAGGAAGTCGAATCTGTAGCGGCTCATTAAATATAAGTAAGCGGAAAATTGAGCAGTTCGGCAGACGAGCAGATGTAAAGCAGACAGCAGCAATTGAAAAATTACCGATAAGCAGAAACCTTCTTTTCCTATACTGCGGTGAGCAGAAAGGGAGCAAACAGAAAAGTAAATAAACAGCCTGACACGGTAATTTTTCATCTTGCGGCAGAATAGAGAAAAGCGTGTTTTTGCATACTTTTGTCACAACCGACAAAAGTATGAGCCTCCGCGACTCGAGCGGTGCAGAGCGCATAAGAAACAACAAACAAAAACAACAAAAGCAGAACATATAAACTTCGTCAGTAACTACCTTACGTATTAAAGAAACAAAAAAAGGCGGGAAAGACGTTGTTAATTTAACAAGCCTTTTCCGCGCCGTCAATGATATTTAATTAAATCTTAAACACAATTTAACCGTTTGTGGTGGGACTCTGTCCCACACCCTGCAAACTTTTGTAAAAGTTTGACAAAACTTTACTTATTCTGTTATAAGACTGAACACCTCTTCACTACTCTGTGCAATAATATCACAGTCAGCTTCAAGAAGCTCCTGCTTCGTGCGAAAGCCCCATGTAACACCAATACACCTGAGTCCTGCATTGTGTGCAGTCTGCACGTCAACCTCACTGTCACCAATATATATGCAGTCTTTAAGCTCAGCCTCAAAACACTCAGCCGTCTTAATTATATTAATCGGAGAAGGCTTGCGCTCTTCTTCCACCGAAACTCCCACAGCCTTGTCAATAAGACCGGGGAAATAGCTTTCACAAAGCTCTTCCACAGCCTTGTGGAGCTTATTGGAAACTACAGCGATTTTTATTCCCGTTTCTCTGAGCCTTATTAAAAGCTCTGAGATATTTTCAAAAGGTGCCGTCGTGTCTGACATGTGCTCTAAGTAATGAGCTCTGAATATATCAAGACACTGTCTCTGAGTTTTCTCGTCTGTACCGTCGGGAGTCGAGCGTTCCATAAGCTTTACAACCCCGTTACCAATAAAGGAGCGTACCTCGTTTATTGTCCTTTCGGAAAAGCCGAAAGACCTGAGAGCGAAATTCACAGATGCGTGAAGATCGCTCAGGGTATCAAGAAGTGTGCCGTCAAGATCAAATATTGCTACAGAATACATCTTATCTTACAGGCTTTGTATTCCAGATATCTCTTGCATAGTCGTTGATTGCACGGTCAGTTGCGAAACGTCCTGCACCCGCAGTATTGAGAAGAGACATTCTGTTCCATGTTTCTCTGTCTTTCCATACCTCGTCAATCTTCTTCTGAGCAAGTCTGTAATCAGCGAAGTCGGCAAGTACCATATAGGGGTCGTGGTTAACGATGTTTGCAATTTCAGGGAACTGCTTACCGTTAACGCCGCCCTGAACGAAAGCGATAACCTTTCTGAGTTCAGCATTACCGCCGAGATAGCTTGAAGGCTGATAACCTCTTCTCTTAAGATCGTTAACTTCGGGAGTTGTCATACCGAAGAGGAACATATTCTCCTTTGTAACAGCTTCATGAATTTCAACGTTTGCACCGTCAAGAGTGCCGAGGGTGAGTGCACCGTTAATCATAAGCTTCATATTACCGGTACCGGAAGCCTCTGTGCCTGCAAGTGAAATCTGTTCACTGATATCAGCAGCGGGCATAAGCTTTTCAGCCATAGTAACATTATAGTCCTCGAGATAAACAACCTTGAGTCTGCCTCTCATATCCGGGTCATTGTTGATAAGGTCAGCAAGAGCACAGATAAAAGAGATAATCTTCTTAGCCATAAAGTAGCCTGAAGCAGCCTTTGCACCGAAGATATATGTGCGAGGTACATAGTCACCGTCGGGATTTTCCTTGATTTCAAGATATCTTGCAACAATCTGAAGAGCGTTAAGATGCTGACGCTTATACTCGTGAAGTCTCTTAACCTGAACATCGAAGATTGAATCGGGATTGAGCTCAACACCCGTCTTTTCTTTTACATACGCGGCGAAAGCTTTCTTGTTGCTTGTCTTGATCTTTTCAATGTTTTTGAGAACTTTCTTATCCTTTGCAAACTTCTTGAGCTTTTTGAGCTCATCTGCATTATAGATAAATCCGTCTCCGATAAGCTCGGTAATATAAGCTGTAAGCTCGGGGTTAGCCTGACAGAGCCAACGTCTGTGAGCAATACCGTTAGTTACATTTTTAAACTTGTCGGGAGTGAGATTGTAGTAGGAATTGAAGATTGTATCCTTAAGAATCTGTGAATGAAGCGCAGATACACCGTTAACGCTGTGGCAGGTAGCAACACAAAGGTTAGCCATCTTGACAACGCCACCTGAAATAATAGCCATTTCTTCAACCTTGCCTGCATCGAAGGTTGTGTTCCAGATATAGCTGCGGTATCTGTTGTCGATTTCCTTGATAATCTGATAGATTCTGGGAAGAAGGCTTCTTACAAGGTCCTCGCTCCAGCATTCGAGAGCTTCCTTCATAACTGTATGGTTAGTGTAAGCGGTAGCCTTTGTAACAATATTCCATGCATCGTCCCAGCCGTAGCCGCACTCGTCAAGAAGAATTCTCATCAGCTCGGGAATTGAAAGTGTAGGATGTGTATCGTTGATGTGAATAGCATTCTTTTCTGCCAGGTTATCAACACTGCCGAAATGGCGAAGGTGACGGCTTACGATATCCTGAATTGAAGCAGAAACAAGGAAATACTGCTGCTTAAGTCTGAGACTCTTACCCTCATAATGGTTGTCGGCAGGATAGAGAACCTTACTGATAACCTCGGCCATAGCCTGCTGCTCAACAGCCTTCATATACTGACCCTGATCAAAAAGACGCATATCAAGAGAGGGTGCCTTACTCTTCCAGAGGCGGAGAATTGAGATGCCTCTTCCATCCTTACCGCTTACGAACATATCATAAGGTACAGCGATAATATCGTTTGTGTTTCTGTATTCAACACTGTGGTACCGATTGTCCCAGTTGTCAACTACTTCGCCGCCGAAGCGTACTGTTACGGTATCCTTTTCTCTGGGAGCGAGCCATACTTCACCGCCGGGAAGCCAGAAATCGGGAAGCTCGGTCTGCCAGCCGTCAATAAGCTTCTGCTTGAAAATACCGCACTCATAAAGAATGCTGTAACCCATACCGTAATATCCCTGAGTTGCAAGACCGTCAAGATAGCAGGCTGCAAGTCTGCCGAGACCGCCGTTGCCGAGACCTGCATCGGGTTCGCAGTCGTAGAGTCTGTCAATTTTGATGCCGAAATCCTTGAGTGCATCGGTGAAAACCTTAGTAAGGTTAAGGTTGAAAAGGTTGTTCTTAAGCGAACGGCCCATAAGGAATTCCATGCTTAAGTAGTAAATCTTCTTGGAATTTACATTGTCTGCATCTGCTTTGAATTCGCGCACACCTTCGTGCATAAGCTCTCTTACAACCAGAGCGACAGCCTTGTAGTACTGTTCATCGGTTGCTTCCTGAGTGGAAACGCCGAAATAGTGTGAGAGCTTACCTGAAATAAGATCCTTTGCTTGTTTCTTTGTAAGGGTATAATTCATACAAAACCTCCAAAATTATCTATATAAAAGATATAATTATCTTGATTATATGGTTATTTTATACTAAATTTGTGAGAATTTCAATAGTAACAGACAAAAATAGTAAACTCTGTTATTTATAACTGAAAATAGTCTCTTTTTTAGTGCACTTTAACGGATAAAAGCAGTAAAACCGGCACAAAAGTACCGGTATACATTTAACTGTGTTAATTATATTCTTATTTCATGGCTGAAATGTCCTCTTCAATGGTTATATTGTCAAGAACCTGATGTGCTGACATAGCAAGAATGGGAGCCTTATAATTGTTGAAATCCAGAGCGGAAATATTGGTTTCGATACAGCTTATCATATAATCGAAGTTGCTCTTTGTTTTTTCTTCATCTTCGCTGAAGAAAAGGTTTTTGCAGTAAAGTGCCATTGTCTCAATTATCTCATCGTTATATGAGGGCTGATTGTCGCAAAGATAATAGAAGTACTTTGCCATCATCGCCGGAATAAGTGTCTGCCGGCCTTCTTCAATAATAAAGCTGGCGGCATCCTGTCCGCAGACCACATCGTGCTCCAGTTCAACCGTCATCTCACCTATATGATCTATAAGAGCAGTAAATGTGCTTTCATCTGCAATAAGATATCTTTCGATGCTGATATTGGCATATTCGCCTACAGCCCACAAAAGCTCTGTTACTCCACCGTTTTTATAGTGCTCATTCATAGTACCGCTCAGGTTGTTGAAACGGCAATATGTCTCTCCCGAAAGGAAGGACACCCGTATTGATTTGTCGGCAGAGTTAACACGGATAATGCCCAGCAGATCAATCTTTTCATCGTATGTCAATACGAAAAGGAAGTTTCCGCGAAGCTCCTGACTCTCCGACACAAAAGATGCCACCGGTTGAGTAGTTGCAGTATCCTCAGCGGGTAATGTAGGGTCTTCCGACGTGATTTCACTTATGACGAAAACTCCCGACACAGCAGCAATAATTACAACTGCCGCAGAAAAAACAATTGCCAGAGTCTTTTTGCCCGGGTTTATATTAAGAAAGCCGATACTGTTTATCTTTTCGACTATATTGTCTAAAAAGCCCATAACGGCATTTATATATTTATTTATGTCTTTCACTTTGTCCTCCTGATTGTATATGCACAAGGCATATCATATTAAGGGAAAGGAATTAACAATCTGTGTAGAAACAATTAATTAAATATCCATCTTTTCGATATAAGTATAGCATATATACATATACCAAGTCAAATAAAAATCTAAATCGTCACAAAAAATTAAGGTTACGATTTTGTCGTAACCTTAATAAGAGAGAGTTATTGCATATTGTTGTTTCTCTGTTTACTGTTTTCTCTGTTGCAATTTTTACCCTGAGGCTGAGGAGGATCGGCAGACTTCTGAGGGTTAACTACGTTAGTGTTTGTGCTCTCTCTTCTTGATTGCTTCTGATTTTTTTCCTGTGACATATTCATTCTCCTTTGGGACACTTTATCTGTGTCCGAATATATTTTTACCTCAAAGAGCTTCAGATATGCAAAGACAAACTGCTAATTTTTGTTAAAAAATGTTTTTATGCCGTAAAATTTACCTCAAGCACTTGAAATAAAAGTCAAATAATAGTAAAATTAAAGTTACCATATTATATTTGAAAGGATGAAATGTTATGTGGCAAGTAAAAAAAGCTTTTTACAGAGTTTATCAGCAGACCTTCAGAGTTGCAATGTGCATCTTTGACTGGTCAGAGCCCACTCTCCTTGAGGGTCCCGGTGCTATCAGAAAGCTCCCCGAATTCATCAAGAGCAAGGGTCTTAACAAGGTTCTCGTTGTAACCGATAAGGGTCTTATGGGTATCCACCTTCTCGATTCACTTTTCGAAGAGCTCGATAAGGCAGGCGTTGAATACGTTGTATATGACGGCACACAGCCCAATCCCTCAATCGAAAACATTGAAGATGCTCGTCAGCTCTATGTTGACAACAACTGCCAGGGCGTTATCGCTTTCGGCGGCGGCTCACCTATGGACTGCGCAAAGGCTGCAGCTGCAAGAGTTACCAACCCCAAAATCCCCGTAAGAAAAATGAGAGGTGTGCTCAAGCTTCACCATAAGCTTCCTCCCTTCTTCGCTGTACCCACCACAGCAGGCACCGGCTCAGAGACAACTCTCGCTGCTGTTGTAACAGACACAGCAACTCACGAAAAGAACGCTATCAACGACATCAGACTCAAGCCCCGTTTTGCAGTCCTTGACCCCGAGCTTACAGTAGGTCTTCCTCCTCACATTACCTCAACAACAGGTATGGACGCACTTACTCACGCTGTTGAAGCATACATAGGCAAGAGTAACGTTAAGTCAACTGAAGCTTACGCAGAAAAGGCAACAAAGATGATTTTCGAAAACATCGAAAAGGCTTATAATGACGGTAAGGATATCGTTGCAAGAGACAATATGCTCAAGGCTTCCTTCTATGCAGGCCAGGCATTCACAAGAGCTTATGTCGGTTACGTACACGCTATCGCTCATAACCTCGGCGGTCAGTACGGTGTACCTCACGGTCTTGCAAATGCTGTTATTCTTCCCTATGTTCTCGAATACTACGGTGAGACAGCTCACAAGCGTCTTGCAAAGCTCGCTGCTATTGCAGGCGTTAAGACAGACGGTACCGACAAAGAAAAGGCTGAAGCATTTATCGAGGCTATCAAGACTCTCAACAAGAATATGAATATTCCCGACGGTTTTGATATGATTCAGGAAAAGGATATTCCCGTTATCGTTGAAAGAGCTCTCAAAGAGGGTAATCCTCTTTATCCCGTTCCGAAGATTATGGATAAGGCAGACTGCGAATCCGTAATCAGAAGATTGATGAAATAAGAAAAAATTAAGACGGTCGATGATTCGGCCGTCTTTTTCTCTGATTATATGGTTGTATCAATCCTCTTTTTCTTGTGTAAATCTGTATACCAAAGGCGCTATTATCAGGGGTATCAGCAAAACTGCAATGGCAAACATCAGTACCAGATTTGCAGTGTCGCTGTAAGTTGCTACACCAATAAGTTCACATATTTCATCGTGGAGATAATAAAACAAAGAACCTACGGGCATAGCTAAATACATCGGCAAGATAATAAAAGGCGTGCCTGTAAAGAGCATTACCGTAGGATAAGCAACAAAAGGCAATAGCAATGTTATGTAGATAGCCTTAAATGCTTTTGCCATCGCGTTCCTTTTTGTGTAATAACCGATAAAAGTGGCGAAGGCAATAAATATCACCGGTGCAAGAAAACCGTAAAAAGGAATTCCTGTATGTATGTGGCCAACGTCACCGCCCACAATTACGCCGGTACCGAGAACATTCATAACATATAAGATTACTGTTGCGATTACCCCTATAACGGAAAGGTCAGTTTCTTTCAATGTAAAGTCAAATTTATGTTTCTTCATAGAAATCATCTCCTTGTATTTATATTCTCTCCTTTACAATTTAAATATAGCTTAAATATGGCAGAAAGTAAAGCAACGAAATGTTGCATCGAGTAATTTGGCGATAATTTTCATTAAAAATTATATATAACATTGTCTTGAGCGAAAAAATATGCTACCATAAAGATACAACAAAACAAAAAGGAGAAACCGCTATGACAGCTATACTTCATCACATTCTTTACAAATTTCTCAGCC
>JAZSMR010000108.1:0-1657 GCA_045535965.1 Acutalibacteraceae bacterium | reverse complement strand
TGTCATTTATACCGGCATTGTCTTTGATGGCATCAATAACAGGGTTCCATTTTTTATCAATATATATTGTTTTCTCTTTGTAATCGTTCTGTCCCACACGGTTCATACCTACACCGCAAGCGTTTTCAAGCACATTGTACTTTACTGTGTAGCCGTCGGTCTGCTCATCCATGTATATACCGCTTGTGCCGTAGTCAGCCCACTCTGGAAGTACAATATCGTGAATGTAGTTACCGCTCATTTCAGAGCCGGGCTGTTTTGAAAGAGTGTAAATACCGCCTGCATCACAGAGAATCTGACTTGTGTGATGGATTTCATTGTTAAGTATGCGGTTGTTTTTCATTGCATTGTCTGCATTTGACCATCCGAAGCCTACTGATATGCCTGTGTACGGTGCATAGGCTACTTCATTGTTTGCAATAAGGATATCTCTGGGGTAGCCTGCACAAATACCAACTGAGCTTTCATAGTCGGTACCTATATGCATCACATGGTTGTTTACAATTCTGTCGCCTGTACAAATATCGGACTCATCTTCGGGATTATATACAACGTGAATATCCGTATTTTCATCAACAACAAATTTGCCTATCATTATTCCGTTACCGCTGATATTCTGAATAAGATTATCCTGAATCACGGAGTTTTTTGTACCGTAATGTAAATCAATACCTGCAGCACCCATATTTTCTACCGTGCAATTTTTCAGTGTAAAATTCTCTGCATTACTGACATATATAGCTGCTGACGGTCTTAAAACACCCATGTCATTGGTTTTGAAAATGCAATAGTTTGCATACATACCTGCCTGAATGTCAACAAGTCCGTCTGTTGAAGGTACAGTCCAGTTGCTGTAACGGAAAGTAATACCCTCAAATGAAAGATTATGAATCTTACTGTTTCCCTCTGATTTTACTGTAACGAGATTTTCAAGTTTAGGAGCAATTACACTCACAGTATCCATATCAGTACTTTCAGGAACTTTGATATAAACCGTATCGGTGCTTTCATCCAGATACCATTCATTATCGGTGTCAATAAGCTCGTATGCGTTTTCGATGTAATAAACGAAATCGTGGGTACTCATATGGGAATAACCGTCAATGTTGGGGTGCATACGGTTGAAAATAAGTTTGCTTTCGTTATCCTGAATTCTGATTGATGTTATGCCGTCATCTGTAACAGCTGACTTAACTCTCAGCACATTTTTAACCCAAGCTGTCAGAACATGAAGCTCTACCTGCTCGAGATTGTTGAAGTCGCCAAATTCAGAAGAATTAAGATAAATTTCACCGTAATCGGCGGGAACAAGTGAATCCTCACCGCCGTAGTTGAGATTTTCGGGAATAAGCTTTCCGTTTTCATCAAAGCGGGAAGCACCTACAATTCTTGTTGAAAAGTCTGTGTTGCTTCTTGATCTTGTCAATTTTTGACCGTCAAGATATAACTGACGGAAAGTGAAGTCCTCAGGAACCTTTGCACAATATATATTTTTTTCATCATCAAATAAAGTGAGGTTCCCTATTTCCTGCCCGCCACTTATAACAGTTTCACCGTTACCGACATATTTTACGGAAAAGCCGTTTGTTGCACTGTCTCTTTCGTCAAAAGTGAGAGTATCATCAAGGATATATGTACCCTCGGCAATATGAACGAT
>JAZSMR010000023.1:0-9795 GCA_045535965.1 Acutalibacteraceae bacterium | reverse complement strand
CGAATACATAAATTCAATTTACGACGAGGCTCTGAGAATGAACTCTATTGTGTCATCGCTTCTCAGCTATAATAAAATTTCTCAGATGACTCGTATAGAAAAAGAGAAATGCAACCTCAGTGAGCTTTTAAGAGAAGAAGTGAAAACCTACCGCAAGTTTGCACAAAGCAGCGGAGTCACAATAGAAGAAAGTATAGCAGGTGAAATCTATATAAACTGCAATCCTCAGCTTATGAAAATGGCTATTGACAACTACCTTTCCAATGCAGTGAAATACTCTGTGGGAGATAAGCGCGTGGAGGTAAACCTCATTAAAAATAAAAGCTCATTTACATTAGCTGTCATTAACCCGGCCGACAAAGAAAGCGTTGACACTGCAAAAGACGCATGGGATGAATTTTCAAGAGCAGACAAGGCAAGACAGCGCAAGGGCGAAAGTATCGGTATGGGACTTGCTATATGCAAAAAGATATTCGAGCTCCACTCCTTCAAAGGCTACTGCAAATATAATAACGGCAAAGTAAGCTTTGTCATAACGGGAACATAAAGCATTAAATAGTGCAGGTAAAAAAACAACCACTTGACAACAATAGACAAGTGGTATATAATATAGTCAAGAGGTAACCGTTTAAAGCGGTTAGCGATTGTATGTTAAATTCTTATTATTCAACAAACCGTCACTTGGCAGAGTGGCGGTTGTTGCTTTTTATCCTAATCGTTACAGTATAACCTAATATATGTAAAGTTATGATAATTGGCATGTGTACCACCCCCTCTCGGAGGAAATACACTAACCACCTTCAGCCACCTCTGTGACTATATCGGGCATATTATACATTATGTAACAATATTTCTCAAACTTCTCCGTCTTAGAAGTGAGCAAACACTCACCTCAGCAGAAAAATCGAAAAATCATAAACGAGCAAATACTATGAAAAACGAAGAAAAACGAAGAAAAATCGAGATTTGAAAATGTAAATTAAAAAAGTTTCAAAAAGGGGTTGACAAGTTGCCACGCTTATGGTAATATATCCGAGCATTAAAAATAAATTATTGGAGGAAAAAGTTATGTCAACTTACATGCCCAAGGCTGGCGACATCACTCGTCAGTGGCACATCATTGACGCTGAAGGCAAAACTCTTGGCTCTGTAGCTGCTAAGGCTGCTGATCTTCTCAGAGGCAAGCACAAGGTTACATTCGCACCCCATGCAGACTGCGGCGATCACGTTATCATCATCAACGCTGAAAAGATTGTTCTCACAGGTAAGAAACTCGATCAGAAAATGTACTATCATCACACAGGCTATATCGGTAACATGAAGAAGGTTAAGTATTCAACCCTCATGAGAACAAAGCCTGAATTCATCATGACAAAGGCTGTTAAGGGTATGATCCCCGACACAGTTATCGGTCGCACAGCAATGACAAGACTTCGCGTATATGCAGGCGCTGAGCATCCTCATGCAGGTCAGGCTCCTGTAGCAGTTGAATTCTAATAGAAAGGGAGGAAAAGAATAATGTACGAAACAACACCGTTTTTCTATGGCACAGGTCGTAGAAAGAAGTCAGTAGCAAGAGTACGTGTATATGCAGGTACTGGTAAAATCACAATCAACGACAGAGATATCGACGATTATTTCGGTCTTGAAACACTTAAGCTCATCGTTCGTCAGCCTCTCAATCTCACAGGTACAACTGAGAAGTTTGACATCGTTTGCCGCGTATCAGGCGGTGGCGTAACAGGTCAGGCTGGTGCTATCCGTCACGGTCTTTCAAGAGCTCTTCTTCAGTATGACGAAGAACTCCGTGGCGCACTCAAGAAGGCAGGATTCCTTACTCGTGACCCCAGAATGAAGGAAAGAAAGAAGTACGGTCTCAAGGGCGCTCGTCGTGCACCTCAGTTCTCAAAGAGATAATCAGTTTATCGCTTATTACACACTTCCGAGTTTTCGGAGGTGTGTTCTTTTTTGTCAGACACTTCGGGTCCTCACGGCACAGCCGTTGCGGTCACAGCTAAAAACATTCCACCGGAATGTTTTCTTAACGCTGCGACAGTTCTCAAAGAGATAATTCATCCCGAATGGGATTTTATCAAAGCTCTCTCGGTTTTCGGGAGAGCTTCTTTTTTTGTTGCTTATTTGTGTTTTATTGGTACGCAACGAAGTCCGTGCCATAGGTAAAAAACAAACCGCCCCGAAAGGCGGTTCTTCTTATGTGATTTTACGGAGCCGTTACGGTGAAATAAGCATAAGCTGTCTCGCTTTTAGCCGTACTCTGTCGGTTTCGCAGGCTGAACTTAATAACCACTCTGTATTCACCCTCGGGCAGAGTCTCACTCATACCCATACCAAGAAAACTTATCTTATCTTTAAAGGTGCTGAAAACTGAGTATGTAGTGTATTCTTCTGTGAACCACTCATAAGCCCCTGCTGTTACCCATTCGCCGTTTTCGAGCTTTTCTATTCTCATAACTCTCGGATCGCCTATCTCGTTGAAGGTTTTATTTTTAGCTTCAACAGTTATCTGAGTAGTTTCGGTTGTAACGGGTTCCAATACTACAGGCTGAAAGTTAGCGGGGTTACCGATGATAATAAGTGACAATATCGCTGATAACCCCCACATAAAGTAACTGAGAATCTGTTGGAATGGATTAAATTTGGTTGTTGCTGATGTCATAGGTGTTTCCTCCTTTCCTTGATACTGTGTTCAGACAGGTACCTTTGTCTGATTTCATAATAACACAGCTTTTATCTTTTGTCAATATATATTTTGTAATACAAAGTATTAAGTTTTGCAAATTACCTTTGACTTATGGCCTGTTATGTGATACAATGTATAAAAACAATTCGAAAGGACTGAGTCGGATTTGCTTAATACGGAAAGTTTCAAGCGCGGTACTGTTGACCTGGTTGTCCTCAGTGTGCTGACAGAGAAGGATATGTACGGCTATGAGATAGTCAAAACCGTTAAAGAAAAAAGCGGTGGCAATTATGAAATCCCCCTTGGCACTCTCTATCCCGTTTTATACAGATACCTCGAAAGCGGCTACCTTTCAGACAGAGACGAAATTGTAGGCAAGCGGCTTCGCAAATATTATCATCTTGAGGATAAAGGCAGAGAATTCTATAAAGAGCTTCTGCAGGAATACAGAAAAATTTCCGCAGGCGTCAATCTTATTACAGAGGCGGTGAATGACAGTGAAGAATGAGCTCAAAGCATACTACAGTGAAATTGAAAAGCTTTTAGTCTGCGACCGCAAGCAGAAGCTCTCTTTTATGGCTGAGCTTAAAGCCAACGTTGATGAGTACCTTGCCATATCCCCCGACTCTGATATAGAAAAGATCAAGGCCGAATTCGGCACCCCCGAGGTTATAGCTGAGAGCTTTCTTTCAAACAGCAATGCCGCTGTCATAAAAAAGAAGTTAGATATAAAAAAGTGCATACTTATTGCTCTCGTGGTAGCCTTGGCAGTGTACATTGCCTTTGTTATTATCAGTCTCATAGATGTTCATACTGAAGCACACGGCCATATTGAAGAGGGCATTATGATGATAAATACGGCTATAGGCGGTGGCGCATTATGAAAAAGATAACCGCATTTTTTCTGTGTACTCTCCTGCTTATTATCCCCTTGTACCCTGCCGCTTTGGCAGTGTCCGTAGAATCGGACATAGAGCATTTTGATGACGGCTCATATATAACAGTGACTTATGTCAGACCTCCGTCAGGGACCTCTCCTGACGCCGGCGACGAGTCCTGGGAAGATACTGAATCCGTAGAAGAGAGCTCATTGTCGGTACTTAATAAATTACTCCTCTGGATTAAGGATATCTTTAACAGGATTTTCGCTAAACAGTCCACTGTCACCAAAGCCAAATACTGCAACTACTTCAGCAGCGACGGAGAGCTTCTCTGGTCCGTTTGTCTCAAAGGTAAATTCACATATAACCACAGAACTGCAACCTGTGTAAGCAGTGAGATAAATTATGAAATCTTCGACAGCGACTGGAAGCTCATTTCAGCTGAACACAGGGAAGAGGGCAACACTGCCGAAGGTGAGTTTTCCATAAGGCAGTATAAACTGGGTGTACCACTTAAACTTATTGAAAAAGTACTGACCCTCATCTGCGATAAAGACGGAAATATAAAGTAAATTTTGAATATTCTCTTGACAAGTGTATATACTATGTATATACATATATTAGAGGTGATTATATGAACACAACTATTCAGAGGTGGGGAAACTCACAAGGCGTCAGATTGCCAAAAATAATATTGGAGCAAAGTGGAATTGCAGAAAATGACAAGGTTCAGATTTTTGTTGAGGGTGACAGCATAATATTAAAAAAAGCTGCTAAAAGGCATATTCCTCTGAAGGAACGCTTAGAAGACTTTTATGGAAAACCAATTGAAACAATTGGCGAAATAGAACAAACAGAAGAAATATCTGTGGGCAGTCCTAAAGGTGAAGAAATATGGTAAGTATATTTGAGCAGGGAGATATTGTTGTCCTTGATTTCAATCCACAGGCAGATCATGAACAAATGGGAAGAAGACCCGCCGTTGTTATAAGCAATAATACTTTCAACCGCTTCAGTAAAATGCTTATGGTATGTCCCATTACCAATACAAATAAAAAGCATCCCTTTCATATTGAGCTTGACAGCAGAACCAAAACAACAGGAGTTGTTTTATGTGATCAAGCTAAAATGCTTGATTTAAGTGCAAGAAATGCTGTGTTTGTTGAAAAAATACCCGAGGATTTAATCAGCGAAGCGGTTGATATGATTTACTCTTTTATCGAAATCTGAAAAGAACTCAAACCGCCTTTCGGGGCGGTTTAAAATATCTTATAATTTTTTACAAAAAACTTGTAACGAAATCGCTTCTCGGGAGTATAACTTATGAAAGCGGAAAGGAAGGTGAAAAAAATGGACAAAGATTTCGAAAAGGTCTACTGCGACTATTACCCCTCGGTATACAGATACCTGCTGTCAATCACAAAGAATGCCGACACAGCAGAGGAAACAGCACAGGAAACATTTTTCAAGGCGCTTAAGAATATTGAAAAATACGACCAACAGCAGAATATGCTAACCTGGCTTTGTACCATTGCCAAAAACACCTACTATTCCACTTTGAAAAAGTCGTCACACTTCTCCGAGCTCCCTGAAAATTTAGTGAGCACCGACGGTGACATCATCGACACCATAATCGACTCAGAGGATTCCATGGAAATTCTCCGCGTGCTTCACGGTCTGCCTGAGCCATATAAAGAGGTTTTCACCTTAAGGGTACTCGGCAGCTTCTCTTTCGCTAAGATTGGTGAGGTTTTCCATAAGGGTGAAAGCTGGGCAAGAGTGACATTTTTCCGAGCAAAATCAATGATAAAGGAGCGTTTAAGTAATGAATAAGTGTAATGTAATTAAAGACCTACTCCCCCTATACGCTGACGAGGTCTGCTCAGAGGACTCAAAAGAAATGGTAGAGGAGCACCTTGCCTCCTGCCGGGACTGCACTCAGGAGTTGGAGGACTACCGATATAACACGGGACTTCCCGAGGTCAGTGCAGATGTAGCTATTAAAAAATTCAAAAAGAAAATGAGCAAAAAGAATCTCATTAAAATTGCGGTCAGTGTTGTCATTTGTGTGGCTGTGCTTTTGAGTGGTATATATACGCTCTTCATTCCTGAGTTTACAGTGCCCTACAGCGAAGACCTGATGACAGCAAAAATCCCCGTTGACGGCGGCATTGATGTACATGTAAATCTGCCGAACTACACACAGGTTTACTCTATGGCAGAAGGCACTTCCGACGATGAATTTGATATATACCTGACCGTAACACAAACCCTTTGGTCAAGGATTGCGCCTGATTTTAGTGAAGGCAATAATTTTTGGCGCACTAACGGTTTTATAGGTGTTTCATTCCAGGCATCTGATGAGGCGCCCTTCAAAGAGAGCGATGTGAATTATTTCAGAACAGACAAAAAGATTGCAAATATTTACTATGTGGATTATGAAAGCATACACCCCACAAACAGAGAAGCGGATTTCAAACACGCTGTATATAACGAAACTGCAAAAACCCACCTCATCTGGTCAGCACCCGAAACTGAATAAATTAAAAAGCCCCTCACTCTGAGGGGCTTTTTTTATGTACACAACTTTACACATTCGGCAGAGTACAATTCATAATTCATAATTCATAATTCATAATTATTCTGTCCTCGCCGGACAGGCGTTACTTTTCTTGAAAGAAAAGTAACCAAAAGAACTTTGCTTGTTTTTCTTTTATTTCGCCGCAACCTCTTGTGAGATATTACCTGCCGCATCAAACGCCACAATAGTATATTCGTCACTCATCGTGCCGCTTGCGTCAGTATAGCTTACTCTGTGATAACCGTCAAAGGTCTCGGCTCTCCAAAGGAACTTGCCGTTTTTCATAATACGGTAGTGGGAAATGCCGATATTATCAGTAGCCTGAGTCCAGCTAAGTTCAACACCTTCATCGGTCTGACTCTTTGTCATTTCGCCCATTACGGGAGATTCTTTCTCGAGGGTATATCCGTGCTCCACATAGTCGAGATATGTATCAATAAAGGCTGAACTAACCTGATTTTCGCTATAGTAATGTGTGTATGAGAAACTAATAATGTTGTCGCAGTAGCGTGATGCAATATCCATCTGTCTTGCAAATCTGTCAAGGGTAACGGGAACGTACACGACGTTTTCTGTTGCTTCCGGATTGAGGATACCTTCACCAAAGGATGGTGCAACTGCTGAAGTAAAGTTCTCGCAGTTTGCCCAAAGCTTGAGATCAACTTCAGCTTCATTCACTGCAAAATAATACATAAGCCATATATCCTCAAGATCATCCTCGTCTACCCAGCGTGCACCTACTGCATCCTGAGGTGCAACTATGTCTCCGTCACGCCAGTTAGCCTTTGTGAAAATCTTAAGCCACTGCACTGCCGCAGCACCCTTGCCCACACTATAATAGTTGGACATAAATGGACTCATCATAAGAGGTATTCCGGGGTCGATTTCACTTGCTTTATCAAGGACGATATTAAGTCCTTTTATTATGTTGCCTGTACTCAGCTGCATTATAATATTGTTGCTGAATTCAGGGGTAAAGTACCATGCATAGAAGTTATCCTCATTACCTGCATAGTACGTATCGTATATTTCTTTCATCATATCCGCAGTAACCTTGCAGATTTCCTCATATTCCTTTGTCACCGTACCGCCTGACCAGAGATTGTCAAAGGAGATAAGGCCTACAAAAATCTGAATACCACTGCCCTTTACCGCCTTGAAGGCCGCCTCTAAAACGTCACCGCCAAAGGAAGCATTCTCCATAACATCAAGGTCGCTGTCGTAATAGACGCTCCAGGAGCCTGCGCTGTCCTTGTGGGCAAGGTCCTGAAGAATGAGATATTTCACGCCGTCTTTTTCCATTGTTTCAACTTCATCAGCCCAGCGTTCTTCATCCCATGAGCTGCTGAGCCATGACTGTAAGAAAGTACCGTTAAACTCCGGTGCACACTTGCGTTCAGGCAATTCAGTGCCAAAGGGAAATCCTACAAAAAACAGATATAACACAGCAACAAAACCGCTGAACCATTTCGCTGCGCGAATCTGTAAATCACCAAACATAAATAATTCCTCCTTGTTTTGTTCTTTATTTATTCTACCATACAGAACATTTTTTTGCAAGTGATGTTTGTTGCTGTTTCACACGAAAAAGCCTCCCACATTACTGTGAGAGGCTTTAATTATGCTATCTTGTACTATCAAACAAGTTCGATGATGCACATTTCAGCAGCATCGCCGCGACGGGGACCTGTTTTGATAATACGGCAGTAACCGCCGTTTACGTCCTTATACTTAGGGCCGATTTCATCAAAGAGCTTCTTAACAACATCTTTCTTTGTGATGTATGCGAAAGCCTGACGCTTATTGTGAAGTGAAGCATCCTTGCCGAGAGTAATCATCTTCTCAGTCATGCTGCGTACTTCTTTTGCCCTTGTAACGGTGGTTTCAATGCTACCCTTCTCGAGAAGATATGTTACCATACCTCTGAGCATAGCGTTTCTGTGATCAGTAGGTCTACCGAGTTTTCTGGTACCTGCCATTTGAAATCACTCCTTTACCGTTAATAGAATAGTTTTATTCGTCTTCACTGCGAAGATCAAGGCCGAATGAATGAAGCTTGTTGATAACTTCATCAAGAGACTTCTTACCAAGGTTACGAACCTTCATCATCTCATCTTCAGTCTTGTTTATAAGATCTTCTACTGTGTTGATGCCTGCACGCTTCAAGCAGTTGAATGAACGTACTGACAAATCAAGTTCCTCAATAGTCATCTCGAGAATTTTTTCCTTGGTATCCTCGCCCTTATCGACCATTATCTCTGTATCATAAGCCTCACCTGAGAGGTCGCCGAACAGAGCGAGATGCTCGTTGAGAAACTTGGCACCGAGTGAAACAGCTTCTGTAGCTGAGATTGTACCGTTTGTCCACACTTCAAGTGTGAGCTTGTCAAAACCAATGTCCTGACCGACACGGATGTCGTCAATTGTATAATTAGCCTTGAGAATCGGAGTGTAAATTGAGTCGATTGCAATTACACCGATTACAGGCTGCATGAGCTTCTTGTTCTGCTCTGCTGATACATATCCACGACCTTTAGCAACAGTGAGTTCCATATTGATGTGAGCATCCTTGTCAAGTGTGCAGATGTGATGATCAGTATTGATGATTTCAACTTCTGAATCGCACTTGATGTCGCCGGCTAAAACTTTGCCTTCACCGCTTGCATCAATGTACACTGTTTTTGGTCCTTCACCATGGATCTTGAGAATGACGCTTTTAAGATTGAGTATGATTTCTGTAACATCCTCTTTTACACCGGGGATGGTAGAAAATTCATGAAGTACACCGTCAATTTTCACGCTGGTGATTGCGTAGCCGGGAAGTGATGAGAGAAGAATTCTTCTGAGGCTGTTGCCTAATGTCACGCCGTAGCCACGCTCTAACGGTTCAACGACTATCTTACCGTAGGTACCGTCAGCTGCTAATTCTGCAGTTTCGATTCTGGGCTTTTCAATGCCTATCATGCAAAACCCTCCTTATTTATTTGTGGATGTGTTTTACGCTGTAAAATCAAGTCTATTACTTAGAATAGAGCTCGACGATAAGGTGTTCTTCAACGGGAGTTGAAATCTGATCACGCTCGGGAAGAGCGAGCACCTTAGCTTCAAGGTTATCGCTGTTAAGTTCAAGCCATGCGGGGATGGGTCTTGATGCGTTAGCTTCAAGAACTGTCTTAATCTTAACGCTGTCACGGCTCTTAGCTCTGATTGAGATTACATCACCGACCTTGAGAAGGTATGAAGGAATATCAACCTTTTTGCCGTTTACTGTGAAGTGAGCATGAACAACAAGCTGTCTTGCTTCTGCTCTTGATGAAGCCCAACCAAGTGTGTATACTACGTTATCAAGACGGCTTTCGCAGATACGAAGAAGGTTGTGACCTGTTACGCCTGCTTTCTTTTCAGCCATAATGAAGTACTTATGGAACTGACCTTCCTGGATACCGTAATAACGTCTGGCCTGCTGCTTAGCACGAAGCTGGAGACCATACTCAGAATTCTTTTTGCGGCTCTGACCATGCTGGCCGGGAGCATAAGAACGACGCTCAAAAGCACACTTGCCTGTATAGCATCTGTCACCCTTTAAAAAGAGCTTCTTACCCTCACGGCGGCACATCTTACATACCGCACCT
>JAZSMR010000038.1:0-5123 GCA_045535965.1 Acutalibacteraceae bacterium | reverse complement strand
TTTCAGTTTGATGAAGAGGTGAGGTGGGGCTCCATAGGCGAACTGTGTTCGCCTCAGCGACGCTGTCGCTGTAAATCGCTCAGGGCGATTTAATGGAGCCCCCTTCCACTAACTGAAAAAGACCTGCAAGGTAAATTATTGCAGGTCTGAAGTTTTTTGCTTGATTTTTCAAATAATTGGTAGTATAATGAAATTATACTATTAAGGAGGAAAGACAAATGAAGAAAATTTTATCAGTTTTATTGGTGTGCGTTTTACTTATGACAGGTATCACTATCGCTTATGCACAGGATGTTATGGAATACAAAAGAGGCGATGTTATTCAATTCGGCTCATACCCACAGTCCGAGGTTGAGAATGCTCAGCTTATCGAAGAACTCAATGCACTGCTTCCCGAATGGGACGAATGGACAAGCTACGGCTATTACAGCGGTAACGGCGATAACGGCTCAATGGTTCAGGGAGACTGGATGAGATATGTGGATGTTACATATAATTCCGTAAAATACAGAGCAGTCAAATTTACTGAGATAAGACCGATTGATACTCTCTGGGCTTTTCCTGACAGAATAAATCTCAATAATTATATTAAAAATGAAGTTTACTGGTTTGTGTATGAGCCCATTGACTGGATAATATTGAATCTCAGCACAGGCTTATTGTTGTGCGAAAACGTTATCGATGCTCAGGCGTTCTGCAATACCATTTATCGCAGAGCAGAAGGCTATTATAATTTCTTCAACGATCCCGAGTTTACAAATTACATATGTGATTATGAGACAAGTTCCATCAGAAAATGGCTCAACGAAGATTTTTATAATACGGCTTTCAGCGAGGCGGAAAAAGAACAGATTGCTGTAACTCACCTTAACAATGACGGCTTCCGTACACTGAGAGACGAATACGGTTACGAAGAACTGGACAGTAAACCGACAGACGACAAGGTATTCCTTCTTTCCTTTGATGATGCTGTTAACCCTGCTTACGGTTTCAGCACTAATATGGATATCAATGAAATGGCTAGAACGGCATGGCCCAGTGATTATGCTAAATCTCAGGGGTGTTACTACATCAACTACGGCGGAACTTTTCACGGAAGAAGCTCATGGAATCTGCGCTCACCTGCCCACGATGAAAGTGCAAACTGCTATGTTTTTGCAACAGGTTTTGTAAGTCCCTATGGTAGCACCAGCGGAGCTGATACAGGTGTACGTCCTGCTATAACATTGCCCGCTGTTATTACAGAGTGTGAGCACACATACACTTCCGTAACACTGAGAGAAGCTACTCACCTGAAAAAAGGTAAAGAAATCTGTTTCTGCGAATGCGGTGCAAACTTCAAGCAGTATATTCCCGAAATCAAGGAGCACAACCTTGAAGTAACAAGCGAAGTACTTCCCACCTGCACTGAGGGCGGATACAGAAACTATAAGTGTGAGTGCGGCTATACATACACCGAGACACTCGAGGCTAAGGGACATACTTTCAACGGCTCAGTTTGTAAGGATTGCGGATATGATAAGTCAGAGGAATGCTCATGTAACTGTCACGCAGGTGGTGTAAAAGCGTTTTTCTTCAAAATTCTTAACTTCTTCCAGAGAATCTTTGACAAGAGCAAGGGCGTATGTCAGTGCGGAGCTTCACATTGATTAAGATATCATGAAAACTAAAACGGCGGGAAAAATCTCGCCGTTTTATCTTTTTTTGACCCGCGTCACATCAGCGCAAACAGTGTCAGCGCCTCCTCAATTCTCCCATAAATCTCATATAACTGACTCACCGGTAAAGGATTCTCTCCCTTACCTATCTCCATTGTAAAGCCCGGCCGCTTCATCTCACTTATAAACCAGTCCTTGAAGCCGCCGTGGGAAGCGAGCCCTGCATTTGTCACAAGGGTATAGGAGCAGGAGTCCGCAAGTATCTTCGCCATCATATTAGCCTGGGGCGGGGAGTAGTCTTCGTATTGCCAGTAAAGCTCCTCGCCCTGAGCGTGAAGCGCCATACATTGACGGAATTGCTTTATTCGGCAGAGTCTCGTAAGAGCCTTGGTCTCAGCCTCACTTTCAGGATAAGCGCCGCCGAATTGCCTGGGGGCAGGGGAGTCGATGCCTTTTTCTCTTTCCAGCTGACGAAGCTCTTTCCAGCCTGCGTTGAAATTGTGGTTGATGTCCACTCCCATGGCGTTGGCGTTCCATTTTGAAATATCCTCACATTCTATGGTTTCGAGAAATCCACGCAGATTCTTTGCACTTTCTCTGCCGTGGACGGCTATCTCAACTCCGTCGGGATTGACACAGGGGATAATCGTAACACCAAGCTGAGAGAGGGCTCTTTTCATATCCACTCCGCAAAGAAGCTTTGAATGTTTGATGCTGTGGCAAAGTCTCTCGGTGAAAAGCAAAAGGGCAAGACTCGTTATCCATTCGCTGCCGTGAAAGCCGCCTGCGTAAATGACAGAGTTGTCCTGATTGCCGATATTAAGTGAGAAAATTCCCCTGCCGAGAGCCGTTCTTCCGCAAAGCTCCGCAGATAAAAAGGGATATTCTAAAATTAACTCTTCAATTATTTCTTTATTTGTGCTATAATCAAAAGTAATGGGTTTAACTATGTAATTCAAATTTATCACCTGTCCTTAATTAATTATATTAAGCGGTGAATCAGGATATGATGAAAGGCGGATTTTTTATGAGCTTCAGCGAAAAAACTTTAAATGAAAAAGAAATATTTGACGGCAAAATTATAAGGGTACACCTTGACGATGTTGAGCTGTCTGACGGCACAAAAACATTCAGAGAGGTAGTTGAGCACAGTGGCGGAGTTTGTGTTGCGGCTCTGACGGAGGACGACGAGCTCCTTATGGTAAGACAGTACCGCTATCCCTTCCACCGTGAGCTTTTAGAGGTACCTGCCGGGAAATTAGAAAAGGGCGAGGACCCTCTTGAAGCAGGCAAGCGTGAGCTTGAAGAGGAATGCGGAATAGTGGCTGACAAGGTCATATCCTTAGGCGAGATTTATCCCACGGTTGCTTATTGCAGTGAGATTATCCGTATGTACGCGGCTACGGGACTTAAAAAGACACATCAGCACCTTGACGAGGGGGAATTCTTGGGCGTTGAAAAGGTGAAATTCAGCGACGCTCTTTCTATGGTAATGAATGGCGAAATCCGCGACGCCAAAACTGTTGCGGCTATACTCAAGCTCAGCGTTTTAAAAAGTGAGGGCAAGATATAATGGCAAGGTTTATTTTAGCTTCGGCTTCACCAAGAAGAAAAGAGATTCTGTCAAATGCAGGCTTCGATTTTGAGATAATAGTCTCCGATGCTGACGAAAATATAAGCGAAGACCTGACACCCGAAAAGACTGTTGAGGAGCTGGCAAAAAGAAAGGCTCTGTCAGTGTGGGAGAGTAATAAAGATGCGGTTGTTTTCGGATGTGATACCGTTGTCGCAGTTGACGGCAAAATCTTAGGCAAGCCCACAGACGATGAAGACGCTTTCAATATGCTTCGTATGCTCTCGGGAAAAGCTCACACAGTTTCAACGGGAGTATGTATCTGCTCGGCTGAGAAGCTTTCGGTTTTCAGCAACACTACGAGAGTGGAATTCTATACCCTCAGCGACGAGACAATAAAGAGCTATATTGCAACAGGTGAGTGCCGTGACAAGGCAGGCGCCTACGGTATTCAGGGGTACGGCAGTGTACTTGTAAAAGAGATAAAGGGTGACTACTTTTCCGTTATGGGTCTGCCTGTGTCGGAGTCTTCCAGAGTGCTTTCGGAGTTTGGCATTTACGGTAAGGTAGGAGTTTAATATTGGGTTTTCGGGCAGGAGCTGTTTAGGGTAGCTTCTGCCTTTTTTGAATATATATGGTTGGTTTTTATGTTTTTTGTATTTTGTTTCTTTTACCGCCTACTCGCTCATGCCGCGGGGGCACTTACTTTTGTCGATTGTGACAAAAGTAAGCTAAAACACGCTTTTTTGTTGACACGGCCATCTCTTTTTTTTAATATACCGTTAGTACGCCTGCAACAACAGACTACGAAGCGCCTTGGAATCTGCTTTTTAATTACCTCTGATAATTGTCATAGGTTACTGCTTTTTATAAAGCTTGTGCCCGCCTGCGTCTGTTGTTTCCGCAGCGAAGAACGTTTTAAAAGACTTCTTAAAACGAGCGTAAAAAGGAATTCTTTAACTCGACAGTACACCGTAGCGGCGGCGAATGTCGGGTAGAGGTTGCCTGAAAACCACGGACGAAAAGGAGACAAAATGCCACTTGTTGAAGTGCAATCTGTAGCGGCTTGATAGTAACAAGTCAGATTTTGGTTGTAGCGGTTAGCGCCTACTCGCTCATGCCGCGGGGGCACTTACTTTTGTCGATTGTGACAAAAGTAAGAACCTTCCGTGCTGTGCACTCAAGAACCTTGTTACTTGCGTAATAAGCAAAGCACTCTTTTTTTGTTGACACTGCCATCTCCTTTTTTAATATACCGTTAGTACGCCTGCAACAACAGACTACGAAGCGCCTTGAAGTCTGCTTTTTAATTACCTCTGATAATTGTCATAGGTTAGAGTTTTTATAAAGCTTGTGCCCGCCTGCGTCTGTTGTTTCCGCAGCGGGGAAGGTTTTATAAGCTTTCAGAAGACTTCATTAAAACGGGCGTAAAAAGGAATTCTTTATCTGAAAAACACACCGTAGCGGCGGCGAATGTCGGGTAGAGGTTGCCTGAAAACCACGGACGAAAAGGAGACAAAATACTTTTTGCTGAAGTGCAATCTGTAGCGGCTCGATAGTAACAAGTCAGCGGAAAATTGAGCTGTTCGGCAGACGAGCAGATATGAAGCAGACGGTAGCAATTTAAAAATTACCGATAAGCAGAAATTTTGTTTCTATAACCACAGTGAGCAGAAAGGGAGCAGACAGAAAAGTAAAGAAACAAGCTGACTCGGTAATTTTTACGCTTGCGGAAGATTAGCAAAAAGCGTGTTTTTGCTTATTACGCAAGTAACAAGGTTCCTGAGTGCACAGCACGAAAGGTTCTTACTTTTGTCACAATCGACAAAAGTAAGTGCCCCCGCGGCATGAGCGAGTAGGCGCTAACTGTTACAACCAAAATCTGACTTGTT
>JAZSMR010000143.1:0-5875 GCA_045535965.1 Acutalibacteraceae bacterium | reverse complement strand
TGGATCAAAGAACTCTTCCAGAAGATATTCAAATAAAAATTTGGCTCTTTGTCAATAGTTGGGGTAAAGAGTTAAAACAGAATTATCAGATCAAGCAGTAGAAATCAAGCGGCTGCTTGATTACAACAGGGACGCGGGGAAGACTCGCGTCTCTTTTTTACGGTAGGCGTAGGTGGCTCCGTGAAATCGCTTCAGGCGATTTCCGAGAGTGCCTTAAGGGCACTCTCGCGCCGTTTACGGCGACGGAGCCACCGGCATACGTTCAAATATCACTCCCAACTGCCGCAAAAGCTCACCGATTACCGTTCAAAGAGTTGTTTTTGCTTCAAAGCAACAAAATAAAAATAAATATGATTAAATTTTTGTTATTAATGTATATAAGCATTGACATAGATGGTGATTTTTGTTAAAATAGACACGTATAACTATAGGTATTACCGCGACTCGTCGGCAGATACTTACAAAAAAAGGAGGATATACATGACAGATGCAAAAACCTTAGCATATATCAATATGTATGCTATACTCGGCACACTCGAAAATCTTTGTGAGCTTGACAGTGAAGCCAGTGCCTTGGTAATGACCAAGAAGCCGATTTCTATCGCTCTTGCAGTAACAGACGGCCCCAGCGCAACAATCACTTTCAAAAACGGCAGATGCAGAATGGAACAGGGTATCAACAATTGTGACGTACTTCTCCCCTTCTCTTCCTGCGAAAAATTCAACGGCCTCATCGACGGTACCGTTACTCCTATCCCCTCAAAGGGATTTTCAAAGATTGGCTTCCTTCTCGGAAAGTTCACTCCGCTTACTGATAAGCTTTCAGCTTACCTCAGACCCAGCGAAGAAGATCTCAAGGATGACAGGTTCTTTGAAATCAGCACAAAGCTTATGTTCTATGTTATCACTGTTGCTCTTTCACAGATCGGCAACAACGATGCTATCGGTAAGTTCAGCGCTGGCTATATTGAAGACGGCGTTATTGAAGTTGCTATCAAAGACTGCGTAAGTGCAGGTATCGCAGTAAAGAACCACCACATGGTAACAATTAAAGAAAAGCCTGCTAAGTTCCGCGCTAAGATGGAATTTGACAACATCAGACTTGCAAGAGACCTCTTCGACGGTAAGGTTAACGCTGTTGCTTCAATCGGTGACGGCTCAATCTCCATCATCGGTCTTAACAGTATGGTGGATAACGTAAACAGAATACTCGACAGAGTTGCTCTGTATCTTGCATAAGGAGGTATAATCATGAGTTTTCCCGTTTATAATTTTGACAAAAGCAAAGAGCTTTTCCAGAGAGCTGCCAAGGTTGTACCTTCAGGTATCTACGGTCACCTTGGTCCCGCAGAAGGACAGTTTATCCCTGTAACAAAATGGCCGTTTTTTGCTGAAAAGGCAAAAGGTACATATATCTGGGACGTAGACGGCAATAAGTTTATCGACTATATGTGTGCTTATGGTCCTAACGTACTCGGCTACTGCGACCCCGATGTTGACGCTGCAGCAGCAAAGCAGATTGCTCTGGGTAACTGCACAACCCAGCCCGGCAAGGTAATGGTAGAATGTGCTGAGCTTCTTGTTGATACAGTTGCAACTGCTGACTGGGCTTTCTTTGCAAAGAACGGTAACGATGCAACTCAGGGCGCTATTATGTGCGCAAGAGCTTACACACATCGCAAGAAGGTTATTATGTTCAACGGTTACTACCACGGCGTTTCACCCTGGTGTCAGAAGATTGACTATCCGGGCGTTATTCCCGAGGATGTAGCAAACAACATTATGCTTCCCTGGAACGACATTCCTCTTCTTGAAAAAACAATCGAAGAAAACAAAAATCAGATTGCCTGCATCATAGCTCAGCCCTATGACCACGGCAACTTCCATGATAACTCATTCCCCGAAAAGGGCTTCTGGCAGCAGGTAAGAAAGATCTGTACAGACAACGACATTGTTCTTATTATCGATGACGTACGTGCCGGCTTCCGTCTTGACCTTGCAGGCTCAGACCACTTCTTCGGCTTTGAGGCAGACCTTATCTGCTTCTGTAAGGCTCTGGCAAACGGCTATAATATGTCAGCTATCTGCGGTAAGGAATTCCTTAAGGGCTCAATGAGTGCACTTTCATACACAGGCTCATACTGGCTTTCAGCAGTGCCCTTTGCAGCTTGTGTTGCAAACATCAAGAAGATGAAAGAGCTTGACATTCCCACAATGTTCAAGAAGAAGGGCGAAAAGCTCACTCAGGGTCTTGTTGCTGCGGGTAAAGAACACGGCTTCGATCTTGTTGTTTCCGGCGCACCTGCTCTCTTCTATCTGAGAATTGCCAACGATGACAGTCTTATACTTCATCAGCAGTGGATTGCAGAAATGGTTTCAAGAGGCATTTTCCTTGCAAGCCATCATAACCACTTCATCAATGCAGCTCTTTCCGATAAGGATATCAAGCACACAATCGAAGTTGCTGAAGAAGCATTTGCCGTTGTTGCTAAGAATAATCCCGAAATCTTCGGCTGATAAACGGAACTTATGCCCTATATATACTATACTATTATATATAGGGCGTGAAATAATGAAAATATATGGAGGAAATCATTATGCCACTCTCAAAAAATGAATGGCTTGCCCTCGAAAAGAAAGCTTATGATCTTCGTAAGCTTACAGTTCAGACAACAATGTGGGCAGGCAGCGGACACTTCGGCGGCGGTATGAGCGTTATGGACCTTCTTACCGTTCTTTACCACAAGTATCTCAACATCAAGGTTGAGGATCCCCAGTGGGAAGACAGAGACCGCTTCATCCTTTCAAAGGGCCACGCAGCTATTGCGTATGCTCCCGTACTTTGCGACAAGGGTTTCAACGATGTTGAAATGCTCAAGACATTCAACCTTTCAGGTTCAAAGATGGGTATGCACCTTGACTCAAACAAGGTTGTAGGCGTTGACGCTTCAACAGGTTCACTTGGTCACGGCCCCTCAATCGCAGCAGGTACAGCTCTTGCGGCAAGACTTCTCGGTAAGGATTATCTTACTTATGTAGTTACCGGTGACGGCGAACTCGGCGAAGGCTCATGCTGGGAAGGCTTTATGACAATCAACCACTATAACCTTTCCAACTGTATCGTATTCATCGACAGAAACCACAACATGATCGACGGTAACACAGAAGATATTATGAAGCTCGAACCCCTTGCTGACAAGATGACAGCTTTCGGCTTCAACACAATCGTTGTTGACGGTAACAACATCGGCGAGCTTTGCAACGCTATTGATGCTGCTATTGAAAGATCAAAGCAGCCCTGTGCTCCCACATGTATTCTTATGGATACAAAGAAGGGCGCCGGTATCAAGACAATTGAAGGTGACTACACATGGCATTACGGCGCTATCGACGATGCACTTTGTGAGAAGTTCAATAAGGAACTTGACGAAGACTATAAGGCACGTTGTGCAAGAGCAGAAAAGGAGGGCAAATAATTATGGCAGGCGGATTTGTTTATACAGCAGTTGACCAGACCGAAATCTCCACAGCTGAAATTTACGGTAAGGCCCTGGCTGACATTATTTTAAAAGACCCCAAGGTTGTTGCTATCACAGCTGACCTTGCTAAATCAACAAAGCTCGGTGATGTTCTTAAGGTTTGCCCCGAAAGAGTTATCAATGTAGGTATCGCAGAGCAGGATATGTTCGGTGTAGCTGCCGGTATGGCAAGAGCAGGTATGATTCCTTTCCTTTCAGGCTTCTCAGCATTCACATCAATGAGAGCTTGCGATCAGCTTCATACAGACATCTGCTATCAGAATGTAAACGCAAAGATTATTGCTACTCATTCAGGTACATCCTTCGGTCAGGCAGGTTCAACTCACCATGCTATCACTGACCTTGCTATTACAAGAGCAATGCCCAACCTTACAGTTATCGTTCCCGCTGACGGTTTTGAAACAGCAAACGCTGTTAACGCAGCTTACGACAACTTTGGTCCTTACTATATCCGTATCAACCGTGGCTTTGACCGTGTTCTTTATGACAATCAGGACTACGGCTTTGAAGTTGGTAAGGCCGTTGAGGTTCACGAGGGTACAGATATCACAGTTATCGCTTGCGGTTCCTGCGTATTCCAGGCTCGTGAAGCAGCTAAGTTCCTTAAGAATTCAGACGGACTCAGCGTACGCGTTCTCAATATGCACACAATCAGCCCCATTGACGTTGAGGCTATCCAGAAAGCAATTTCTGACACAAGAAGAATTATCACAGTTGAAGACCACCTTGTTACAGGCGGCTTAGGTTCAGCTGTTGCAGAGGTTATGGCTCAGTACGGTAAGGGCTGTGCATTCAAGATGCTCGGTCACAAGAGCTTTGCTATGATCGGTCTTCAGGAAGACATTATGTCAGATGCAGGCATTGATGCTAACGGTATCATTGCTGCAGTTCGTGAAACAATGAATGCTGACTTTGAAGAAGACGACAACTGGGACGACGAATTTTAATTAATACAAGGAGGCAAAGATTATGGCTCACACAAAAGAAGCCTTATATTCAAATAAAATTTTCCTTAATGCAGCTTTGCCGCTTGTAAAGGTTATTGCAAACGATGTACCTTCTCTTAAGAAAAAGTTCGAAAATGTTCAGGCTGTTATTCAGGTAAGCTGTCTTGACCCCGAATGTGCAGAGGGCAAGCAGGGCATGCACTTCATCGTAAACAACGGTGAGTGGCTTGTACACACCTGCCTTACAGAAGATCCTGACATTGAGCTTCAGTTCAAGAGCATGGAAGCTCTCAACGACTTCTTCAAGGGTAACATCACACCGGCAGGCATACCCAAAATCAAGGGTATCAAGAAAGCGGGCGTTTTAGTATCATTTGTTATGGTACTTCTCAAGATGGCAGGCCTTTTAGGTGCAACTGAACCTCCTAAGGATGAAGAGACAAAGGAGCTTCTCGTTAAGTGCTATTTCTATCTTCTTTCCAGCGGTATCAGCCAGCTCAATAAGATGGGACATCCCGAAATCAAGGATTGGACCACAAAGAGCCCCGACCGTGTATATGCTTTTGCAGTTGACGGCTATCCCCAGGTTTCAGCTTTCCTTAGAATCAAGGCCGGTAAGTCACGCGCAGGCAGAGGCGAATATAAGAGAGCAATGCCCTTCTTCACACTTCGCTTCAACAACCTTGACAGTGCACTCGGTATTCTTATGAGCATCGACGATATGCTCGAAGCAACCAAGGCAGGACGTCTTATTATGGACGGCGGCCCTGAATTCGGTGCACAGCTCGGCGGATTTATGCTCGAAATCGGTGCTCTCGCAAAATAAGCTTGTAGCGCATAACAGTTTAATCAAAGGACAGAATTGTTTACGGCAGTTCTGTCCGGATTTTTTTATCAGCGAAAATATGACATATATAATAGTATAGAGAAAACAGTTCGTAGACAAAAACTACATTTAGTGTCGGATTTTTACCTATACCCAAAATGTGGAATGACCAAAAAAACAGCAGTAAAACAAACCTTAAATTAACTGTAAAACTCACCAAAATAGCCTCTCAACATCTATGCAAAATGTAGAAATAAAAAAAAATTATAAAAAATCTTGAAAAACTTGCTCTTGAATGATATACTACTTATAGTTATAGGTGTCTCTATGGGCATATTGCACCCATTTTCGGGTAAAACTCGGGAATATATAGGGAAATCCTATTTTACAATATATTCTATTCTTTCATTTAAGGAGGAAAATTTTATGAAAGTTGGAAAAAAACTACTCAGTACGTTGCTCGCTATTATGATGATAGTATCGAGCGTGTCAGTGTGCTTCGGCGTTTTAGGCGCAGATAACACAATTGACAACCTCATGAGCAGAATTGAGCTCCACCACAG
>JAZSMR010000011.1:0-17588 GCA_045535965.1 Acutalibacteraceae bacterium | reverse complement strand
ACGAGATTGATTATTACTTGCCCGAGGATTGGCATAATGCCAAGACACTTTTCGGCAACTTTGTTGAAGAGAATAAGGTGAAGGTTGAGGGACTGAGCGTTGCAATTCTTACGAATTGCAACTGAATTCGGAATTATGAATGCTAGATTGTCAAGTTAAGTGCAACACTTTAATAATTCAAGAGTAAGAATCTCAGCAGGAGATTTAAATCCAAATCGTTTCCTTGGACGGTTATTGATTAAATCAACAACAAAAGCCAGCTTTTCATTAGAAATATCAGCAAAAGAAGAGCCTTTTGGGAAGAAGTATCGAAGAAGACCGTTAGTGTTTTCGTTAGAACCTCTTTGCCAAGGAGAATAAGGATCGCAAAAGAAAACATCCATATTTGTTCTTTCTTTCAGTTCTTTGTGATAAGTGAATTCTGTACCGTTATCAACAGTAAAGCTTTTTCTCAAGGCAATAGGAAGTTGGCTAAATATATTTACAGTTTCATTTGTGAAACCTTTATTCCTATTGTTCGACATTTTAAAAGCAATTAAATAGCCTGTTTTTCTTTCAACATGAGTTGCTATACAACCGGTTTTACGTTTACCTAATACAGTATCACTTTCCCAATGACCAAGTTCAGCTCTGTTGTTAGCAGCTTCTGAACGTTCTCTTATGGAAACAGTATCTTGTATAGTTCCTCGCTTTTCGGTAGGCTTATGTCTTTTGTAGTGGTGCTTAAAACGCATTAGCTTTTTTGCTGATTTGGGTAAAAATCCATTATCCACTGCTCTGTATATTGTAACATAAGAAAAGTTGTATCCCATGTTTTCGAGTTTTGCTCTACCGGCTATTTGCTCTGCTGACCAACCTAATTTTAAGCGTTCCATTATATACTCTCGTATATATGGATTTAACACCTTCGGTTTTGGTCCGCAGTCCCTTCTTCTTAAGTGATATTGCTTATCCGCATAATGAGCCGCATATACACCATTTTTGTATGAATTCCTTTGAAATTCCCTACTGATGGTTGACGGTGAGCGGTTAAGTTTTCGAGCTATAGCTCGAAAACTTAACCCCATTTCATACATTACTCTTGCTTTTTCCCTTTCATCTATGGTAAGATGTTTGTAATGATTCATTTTACCTAATCTCCTGTATTTTGGTTTCTTTCTTCAATCTCCATTATACAAGATTTCTTAAAATGAGTCATTATTTTTATTACTTTGTGTTGCACTTATATTGTAAATCTAAGATTCCGAATTCCGAATTAAATAAAGAAAGGAGACTCGGCGGGAAGAAAGCAGTTTTCAGAAAAGCATTTGACGCAATTCCGAATTCCGCATTCTGAATTCCGAATTTATAAAAATGAGCGATTGGACAGAAGTAAAAATCAGTGTCAACGCTGACGATGTTGACAAAGTAGGGGATATAGCCTCAATGGTTGTACCCTACGGCATTTATATTGAAGATTACCGCGAGCTTGAGAAAGAGGCATGGGAGATAGCTCACATTGACCTCATTGACGAGGACCTTTTAGCAAAGGACAGAAGCAAGGCAATAGTTCACGTTTACATTTCACCCGAGGAGAATCCTATGGAGGCTGTTGCTTTCCTTTCTGAGAGATACACTGCCGAGAATATAGAGAATGAGATAATTCTCAACCAGTGCAAGAATGAAGATTGGGAGAACAATTGGAAGCAGTATTTCCATCCCATTCCCGTCGGCAATAAGCTTCTTATAAGACCCACCTGGGAAGACGAATTCGAAGCAAACGGCAGGGCAGTGCTCAACATTGAACCGGGTCTTGCCTTTGGCACAGGTACCCACGAGACAACAAGACTTTGCCTTGAGACTCTGGAAAACTATATCCACGAGGGCGTAAGCGTACTCGATATAGGCTGTGGCAGCGGTATACTTGCTATTGCTTCACTTCTGCTTGGTGCTGAAAAGGCAGTCGGTGTCGATATCGACGCTTTAGCTGTCAAGACTGCGAGAGAAAACGGTGAGGTTAATAATCTTCGCGAGCCCGAATATACTGTATTTCAGGGTAATCTTACTGACAAGGTTGAGGGTAAGTTTGACGTTGTTGTGGCTAATATTGTGGCTGACGTTATTATTATGTTCTGCAAGGACGTTGCCAAGTTTATGAAAGACGGCGGTGTGTTTATAACTTCGGGTATTATCGACACAAGAGAGCAGGACGTTATTGATGCTTTTGATAAATACGGCTTTAAGATTAAGGCAAGACACACCAAGGGCGGCTGGGTCTGCTTTGAGACAGTGACAGAATAATTTATATGAACAAGAAAACTATTGGCGATAAGGGCGAAAGCTTTGCTGTGAGACTCTATGAAAAATCGGGTTATACTGTTGTGAAAAGAAATTATCATTCACGTTACGGGGAAATAGACCTGATAGCTGAGAATGAGACAGAGCTCTGCTTTGTTGAAGTCAAGACCCGTAATCTTTCTTCTTTGGGTAATCCTGCCGAAGCTGTTGACTACCGTAAACAGAAGAAGCTTACTCTGACGGCAATGAAATATCTCAGTGAAACTGAGTGCTTTAAAATGCCACGTTTTGATGTGCTGGAGTTATGGCAGCAGAACGGTTCAATTATCAGATATAACCTGATTGAAAATGCTTTTTATGCAGAAGATTTTGCAGGACAGTACGAGATGTTCTGATTGTAATTGCTGCATATTGTTACGAGGGAGATAACATAAACAATATAAAACTCAGGGTGCCTATTCGGTACCCTTTTGGTTTGTACCTGCAGTGGGTGGGCGGCTCCATGGGCGAACCTTGTTCGCCTCGGGGACACCTCCGGTGCCCCCGCAAATCGCCTTGCGGCGATTAATGGAGCCGCGTCTGATTTCCGGCAGCGACTAAAAATGAAGACCCCGACACTCAGTGTCGGGGTTAAATCATATCTGACTGTCTCTGCGGGAGAAAATTATAAGATTAACCAATCTTACTCGCAATTCCGAATTCCGAATTCATAATTCTGAATTGGTTTTACTTCTGCTCCATAACTTCCTTAATGGGTCCCTTGTAGTAGTCTTCGCAGTCGGGAATTGATTTGCCGTAAATATTCTTGATGAATGAATTGAACTTTATCTGCTTGAGGTTTACGCTCATCTGATACTTGGTGATAAGGTCGATAATCTGTTCTTTCCTGTCCCTGTTTCCTCTTGCAGTAATTTCCTTGAGGATAACCTCAATGCCCTGCTTGGGTGTGATACCCTTGAGAGTGATGATTGTCTTACCTGCCTTGTAAGCCACATCGAACTTAACTTCCTTGCCTTTTGACATTACGCTGATTCCTTCAGCCGATGTAATATCCTCAAATACAAGTGTGTAGTTTCTTCTTGCGGGAAGTGTTGCACAGTTGCCCTCGGCGGGTTTGATCTCGAAGCTTACATCGCGGACTGCCTCGCGTACCTTGAACTTTGTGATAGCGTAGTTGCCGTTTTTGTATTCGTTGCTTTCGCCGTCATCCTCGTAAAGCTCAAAGGTGTTTGTACCTCTGAAAATGCGAAGAGTCATATCCTTGGGGTTCTTCCAGTCGTTGGTCCTGTCGTTGTCAGAAAGAGGAATGATTGCACCCTCTTTTGCAAGTACGGGTATGCTTTCGATACCGCGGTACATTGTGACCTTCTTATCGCCCTCATAGATTGCACCTGTATAGATATCAGTCCATCTACCCTCCGGAAGCCATACTTCTACGGGAGCAAGGTTGGTGTAAATTGACTTTGGCTTTGTGATGGGAGCTACCATAAGCTCTGAGCCGAAGAAGAACTGATTGGGTACTTCGTAAGCCTCGTTACAGTCGGGATAGGGATAGTACATAGGCTCGCAGAGAGCAAGTGAATGCTTATGTGTACGGTAGTTCATTGAATAGATATAGGGTATCATAGCGTGGCGCTGACGAAGAACATCAGTAGCCACCTTTTCAGCCTCGTAGCAGTGCTTCCAGGGCTCTTTGCCCATAAACTCGTTGCTTGTTGAGTGGAGTCTCATAATGGGGGAGTAAAGACCGTACTGTATCCATCTTGTATAGAGCTCGTCGTCCTTTGAGCCCATCATGTGTCCGCCGATGTCGTGGCTCCACCAGGTGTAACCTACGTTAGTTGCAGTTGAGGTGAAGTAAGGCTGGAAGTCGAGAGCCTCCCAACAGATTTTTGTGTCGCCTGAGAAGCCCAAGGGATATCTGTGTGAGCCTATCTCAGCGAAACGTGAGAGGATAAGAGGTCTGTTGTTGCCCTTATCGTTAGCAAGGGTATGGTAGTGGTTGAGTGCCCAGAGGGGATCAAGATTTTTAACCTTGGTGTTTTTACCCTGTTGCCAGTCAATCCACCAGAAGTCAACGCCCTGGTCCTCATAGGGCTTATGAAGAATGTTGAAGTAAGCATCTACATAGTCAGGGTCTGTGATATCAAAAGGAATTTTCTGTCTGCTCTTGGGGTCAACACCCATACGCTTAGCGAACTCCTCATACATATCCTCGAAGAAGCGTACGCCCTGGGCGGGGTGAAGATTCACTGTAACCTTGAAGTTCTTGTCGTGGAGCCACTTGAGGAAGCCCTTATAGTCGGGGAAAAGCTCAGTGTTCCAGCTGTAACCTGTCCAGCCGTCACCCTGAAGAATGAAGTCGGGTGAGTGAGGCTTGAGGGTAGGCTTACCTCCGCTTTTGCCGAAGCGCTCTTTGACATCAACCCAGTGCCAGTCCATATCGATAGTTGCAACGGTGATGGGAATATCTCTGTCAACGAACTTATCCATAAGGTCCATATATTCCTGTTGTGTGTATGCCTTATAACGGCTCCACCAGTTACCAAGGGAATATCTCGGCACAAGGGGTACCTGACCTGCAAGACAGAAGAAATCCTTGAGACAGCCTCTGTAATCGTGGTTATATGCGAAGTAGTATTCGTCTTTGATTGTCTTTGCTCTCTCACCGATAGTACCGTCGGGTTTTAAAATAAGGCTCTTTGTGTCGTCATAAACAGCAACGCCGTTTCTTGACATAATACCGTCACCGAGCTCAATGGGGCCTGTTGTCATATCGAGAGTGCGGTATGTACCTTTAAGGTTGCCGGATTTGTATTCGGTTAAGTTTTTTCCGCCGCGAAGTGAGATGCCAAGCATCTTTTCGTTTTTGCAGTCATATTTGAAAATAGTCTTTGTTGTGATGATGATTACTGTGTCGCCGTCATTGACTACCTTGTATTCGGGCTTTGCAAAATTACGGCAGATTACACTCTGAGTAGGCTCATCAGTATAGTTGCCGTTTTTGTCGATTTCAACTCTTAAAAGTCTGTCTGTGATAACAGAGAGTCTGACACGGTTTTTAATAACGGTAAACTCTGAGGAGGTCTTGCTGTCAGAATTCCATGAGAAAGTGTCTTTGAAGTATTTGCAGATTGGCTTCATAATTTTTCTTACCTTTCAATATAGATATATACATAATATATCATTTCATCTGTTAATTCAAGTTGTATCCTGTACTTTCGTCAAAAGGCACAAATTAAGACCTCAATTTTCTACAGTTAAGGGAACTTAATATTTTTGGCAGATGATAGAAAAATATGTCAGATTATGTTAAAATATAGTGTAAAATACATATTATCTTTCACGGAGGTTAAAAAGTATGCAAGATAAAAAGTATGTACCAAAAAAAGAAGTCACTACCTACGCTGTGGCCGCATTGGGTCAGGGTCTCGTTTACAGCTGTATGTCAAGCTATATAACAGACTATTACATGAACGTGCTGACTCTCAACGCTATGTTCGTTATTCTTCTTATGCTCCTTGCAAGAGTATGGGACGCTGTCAATGACCCGATGATGGGTATGATTATGGACAGAGTGAGACCCAAAATGGGAAGAATGAAGCCTTATCCCCTCTGGACAGCAGTGCCTATCGCTGTTCTTACAATTCTTATGTTTGTAAACCCCGGATTTGATACACGTAACAAGTCTGTATGGCTTTATGTTTTCGTTGCAGTCGTCTATGTTGCATGGGGTATGATTTATACGGCAAGTGACGTACCCTTCTGGAGTATGCCCAACGTTATGACTCCTAACCCCAAGGAGAGAGGCAACATCATCTCCTATGCTAAAACTGTCGGCGGTATCGGCTCAGCTGTAACTGTTGCTCTTCCCATTATCGTAGGCTTTATTGTAGCTGATATGGACGTTGAAAAGGCAAACATCGTTAAATATGCAATTATGGCAGTTTCAATGTCACTTATCGGTATGCCTTTATTTGTAAGATCTACCTTCGGCGTCAAGGAAAGAATCGAGCTCCCCAACGCTACCAAGAGAGCGCCCGGTGAGCCCTCGTCACTCAAGAGAATTTTCACCTGCAAGCCCCTTATGCTTGTTGTTATTTCAGGTATGCTCTCCTTCGGCAGATATATGCTTCAGGCTGCAGCTCCTCACGTTGCACGTTACTCAGGCTTCTATATCGGCTCAAAGCCCGAAACAGTTGCTCAGTACAACTCAAATATCTCAACAGTTGCCCTTGTAATTCAGGTTTGTGCTGCTGTAGGTATGTTCGGTGCTATGCTCTTCCTTCCCAAGCTTTATAAAAAATTCGAATACAAGCAGATCATGATAGTTTCCTGCCTTCTCGGCTTCGTTGCAAGCTGCTTTACACTTGTTATCGGCTGGACTACAAAGAACCTTCTTATCTGCATTCCCTTTATGCTTATTTCAAGTATTCCTCTCGGTGTAATCAACAACGTTTCCTTTGCTATGGTATGCGACTGCCTTGACTTTATGGAGTGGAAAACAGGCTTCAGAAATACAGGCCTCGGCTCAGCTTGTCAGAGCTTCGTAAACAAAATCGGTAACGCTTTTGCAACTGTAATGATCATTGTTATGTATATGGTTGTAAACATCGACGTAAACAACCTCAACGTAGGTTCAGGTCAGCAGGTTGTTGACGCTATTAACTCCCTTTCCTCAACTCAGAACTTTGCGATGTTCTCACTTGTTACAATCGTACCCGGTATCAGCCTTCTTCTTTGTGCTGTTCCCTTATTCTTCTATGACCTTACAGGTAAGAAAAAGCAGAAGGTATTTGATGAACTCGGCGCCCTCAGAAGAGAAAGAGGTATTGAAGTAGCTGAATAAATGCAGAGTTGCGACGAAGTCACTGCTAAAGGGTAAGCGGTATTGGCAGAATTGATTTCTTAGTATTAAAATCGGATGTTAGAGAACCTGGAGATATATTCCGTAAAGAGCTTTGTTATATATAATATATATGAATGGAGGAGAAAATTATGGCAATGTTCTTATCATGTATCGCAGGTGCGATTTTGTTGGCTATATATATCGTCATGTGTCACAAACAAAGAAACGTTAAGGGACTTTTCGTAAAGAGCTTCGTAAGTGTATGCTATCTGCTTACCTGCGCTTTTGCAATTCTTTCAAACCCCGAACAGTATTATTTCGGTGTTCTTGTAATGGTCGGCGGTATCTTAGGACTTATGGGTGATATCTATCTTGATCAGAAATGGATGTATGATGAGCATAGAGACGACTACCTCAGAATAGGCTTCATCTGCTTCGGCCTCGGACATATCTTCTATATCTGGGCACTTTACAGAATGGTTGATTTAGAACCCTTCCACCGTATAATGCCATTGATAATAGGTCTTGCATTTGTGGTGTTCACTCTTTTAACCGAGAAGCCTACAAAACAGCATTACGGTAAATTCAAGCCTTTTGTTGCAGGCTACGGACTTATGCTGGGTTACACAACGGCACTGTCCATAAGAATATTCAGACTTACCGGCTATAAGTTTGCACTGTTTTTTGGTGCCGGCTGTGCAATGTTTGCAATTTCCGATATAGTGCTTTCTCAGATGTACTTCGGTAAAAATAAGAATAATTCCGTGACATTCACAATCAATATTATAGCTTATTATCTTGCTCAGTTCCTTATTGCACTTTCACCTGCATTTGTTGAGGTTTAATAATAAGTAACTTTTATCCACCTGTTCATTGTTCAGGTGGATATATTTTTAAATAAAAAAAGAACAAATGTTCTTGACAAAAGCAAATAATTGGTATAACATAGACATAAGACAGAATAATCGGAGAGGGATTGATATAATGTTCGTCAAAATTGCAAGTGTAGGTATGTTCGGAATGAACAGCTATGAGGTAGGTGTCGAAGCTTCTATCGACAACGCTCTGCCCCGTTTTGATATAGTAGGACTGCCTGATACAGCCGTAAGTGAATCAAGAGACAGAGTGCGTTCGGCAATGCGCAACAACGGATTTTTCTTCCCCGGCGGCAGAATCACCGTAAATCTCACTCCTGCCGATATAAAAAAAGAAGGTCCTGTATATGACCTGCCTATCTGTGTTGCTCTTATGAAAGCGACAAATCAGCTTAAGTGTAATACAGACAAAAGCATATTTATCGGGGAACTTTCTCTCAGCGGTGAGGTAAGAAAAATCACCGGTGCATTGCCTATGGTCATAAAGGCAAAAGAAGAGGGATACAAAGAGGTGTATCTCCCGGAGATCAATGCTCCCGAAAGCTCTGTTGTAAAAGGTATCGACATATATCCCGTTAAAAATATTATGGAGCTACACGCTCACCTTATGGGAAGAAAGCCTATTGAAAAAATCACTCCCGACGCTTATGGCATAAACGAAGATAATATAGATGAACTTCTCGATTTTGCCGACGTAAAGGGTCAGTATCAGGTTAAACGTGCTCTCGAAATTGCTGCTGCAGGCGGTCATAACGCTCTTATGATAGGCCCTCCCGGCTCAGGTAAAAGTATGCTTGCTAAACGTCTGCCTTCGATTTTACCCGATATGACATTTCAGGAAAGCCTTGATGTGACAAAGATATATTCTATTGCAGGCGCTTTGCCTGAGAAAGTATCCCTCATAAGAAAAAGACCCTTCCGTTCGCCTCATCATACAATTTCGGCAGCAGCACTCTCAGGCGGCGGCAGAATACCAAAGCCCGGTGAACTGAGCCTTTCACACCACGGTGTGCTTTTCCTTGACGAGCTTCCCGAATTCCCGAGAATATCAATGGAAGCAATGCGACAGCCTGTTGAAGACGGTGTTATCACCCTTTCGAGAGTATCAGGCTCGCTGACTTATCCTTGTGAAACTATGCTCATTTGTGCTATGAATCCCTGTCCCTGCGGATACTATGGTCATCCGACAAGAGAATGCACTTGCTCAGCAGGGCAGCCTCAGAAATATCTTGCCAAAGTCAGCGGACCTCTTCTTGACAGACTCGACATACATATCGAAGTGCCTCAGGTAGATTTTCAGAAGCTCTCAGCTGATGAAAAAGGCGAGTCCTCTGCTGAAATAAAAAAGCGTGTCAATGCGGCAAGACTCATTCAGACTGAGCGATTTAAAGGAACGAGTGTAACCTGTAATGCAAAAATGACACCTGCCATGACGAGACAGTATTGCAGACTCGATGAAAACAGTAAGAAGCTTCTTGAAACCTGCTTTGAAAATCTCGGACTGTCAGCCAGAGCTTATGACAAGATACTCAGAATCGCAAGGACCATCGCTGACCTTGACGGCAGCGAAAATATCGGCATTGCTCACGTAACTGAAGCAGTGCAGTACAGATCTCTTGACAGAAAGTTCTGGAAATAAGTTTATTTAAAAAGCACCTTCGGGTGCTTTTTCAGTTTCTGCGTGGCAGATGCGGTATTCTCCTGACGGCGAGTAATATTTTGCTAAAGCAAAGTTATATTTTGCCCTTTGGGCAAAAGTTTTAAGTTGGCGGAAGAGGGGAGCACGGCGGCTCCGCTGTCGGACGGAGTCCGGCTCGAGGACGACCCTTCGGGGCGCCCTCGGAAAGCACCTCTCCGAGGTGCTTTCGCGGAGCCGCCTCCCACCTTGCCTTAAACTGCAACTTTACGTATTTCGGTGTCCTCGTAAAAGTGCTCGAGAATCTCTCTGTAAGTGCTTCCCTGTCTTGCCATATAGTCGGCACTGTATTGGCTCATGCCCAGTCCGTGGCCGTAGCCCTTTACCTTGAAAATGTAGCTTCCCTCTTTGTATTGAGCTGTAAAATACGGACTCCTGAGACCAAGCTTTGAAGAAATATCGCCCGCCGATACTTTGCCCTTTCCAAGAGGAATATCTTTAACAAAACTGCTGTCCGAAAGAGAAAAAATATCAATGAGCTCACTGTCTTTTATGCTGTCGGGGATTGAAAATATCTCCCTGATTCTCTGGCAGGATACTGTTACTTCAGAGTCAAAGTCAGGCGAAAGACTGTCACCGGGAGCGCTTTTTGATTTTATGTAAGGCAGGGGACTTTCCCACACTTCCTCGCTGTTTTGAGTTTTCCCCGGTGATATTGCGTGAAAGAGTGCCAATATGACTTCGTCCTTATATGTCATATATTCTCCAAAGACCGCTGAGACTGCATCTTCGATTTTGCTTTTGTAGCTTTCGTATTTTTCGCCCCACTTTTCTCTCATTTCCTCGTCTGTAAGATATCCCTGATGGATGGACGTGTCCGAAGAAATATCGTAATCGGCATTGTCGGCGTTGGTCTTCACCCATACCATATAGCTGTAGCAGGCCACTGCCTGGGCTTTGAGAGCTTCACTGTGATATGAGGCGGGCATTTCTGAAGCTACTGCGCCTACGATATAGTCGAATGCTTTCATATCAACCGTTTTATTTACCGTAACCAAAAAGACCGATACTGTTTCAGCCGCCTTGTCTTCCTCTCCTTTGTCGCTTTCAGGTACTTCCTGTATCACGGCACTTTCGGAAAGCAGTGCACCCTTTGAGACGGTTATAGAGATGAGCGGAAAGAGCGTTAATATAAGGCTGATAATTGCTGTAAGAGTAAGATATAACTTCATATTTTCACCCGTTATTATATGTTTTAATTTGCTTAAAATTATTGACATTATTATTAGTATGTTATAAAATATAAGTTAATGATTATTTATAATGTGTAACTATATCCATTTTTACGGGAGGTAAAAATATGTATGATAAAATAAATCCTATTTCGCCTGAACTTCTTGAAAAAATGAGTGAAAAAATCGAAAAGAAGAGTTATATAAACCACGAGGATTTCTGGAAATACGGCGTTAAAAGAGGTCTTAGAAATCCCGATGGCACAGGTGTAATGGCGGGTCTTACAAATATATGCAGTGTTGAGGGCTACTACATGGAAGACGGTGAAAGAGTACCAAAACACGGTGTGCTTAAATACAGAGGTATCAATATCAACAGCATTATAGAAGCCTGCGAAAAAGAAAACCGTTTCGGCTTTGAGGAGGTTGCTTATCTTCTGCTTTTCGGCTCACTGCCAACTCATGAGCAGGTTGAAGTTTTCAGGGATGTTATCGGTACCTGCCGCTTTTTACCCGAAACCTTTATTGAAGACGTGCTTATGAAAAACGCATCTATCGATGTTATGAATAAGCTCTCAAGATGTATTCTCACTTCATATTCCTTTGATGAAAACCCCGATGACCTTTCAATAGAAAACGTACTTCGTCAGTCGGTACAGATTATGGCTCAGCTTCCTGTTATGATGTGCTATTCTTATCAGGTTAAGCGTAAGAAATTTTATAACAAGAGTATGTATTTTCACCCGGAAAAGAAGGAGCTTTCAACTGCTGAAACTATTCTTCGTTCACTTCGTGCCGACAGAAAATATACCGATGAGGAAGCAAAGCTTCTTGACATCTGCCTTATACTTCACGCTGAGCACGGCGGCGGTAATAACTCAACCTTCACAGACAGAGTTCTCACATCAAGCGGCACTGACACATATTCTGCCTTCGCTGGTGCTATCGGTTCTCTTAAGGGTTCGCGTCACGGCGGTGCCAATATAAAAGTAAGCCGTATGCTCGATGAAATCAGAGATAATGTAAGCGATACCGCAGACGAGGACGAAATTGCAGCTTACCTTGAAAAGATCATAAGAAAGCAGGCAGGCGACGGCAGCGGTCTTATTTACGGTATGGGTCACGCTGTTTATACTCTCTCTGATCCCAGAGCTGTTATCTTAAAAAGAAAAGCAAGAGAATTCGCATATAAATACGGCTTCGAAAAGGAATTCGAGCTTATCAATAACGTTGAAAAGCTCACCCCCGAAATATTCCGGAAGGTAAAGGGCAAGAATAAGATTATGTGTGCCAATGTTGACCTTTATTCGGGTCTTATCTATAAGATGCTGAAAATTCCCGAGGATTTATATACTCCGATTTTTGCAACAGCGAGAATAGTCGGTTGGTCAGCTCACAGACTCGAAGAGCTTATCTCAGGCGGCAGAATTATAAGACCTGCATATAAGAATATTGCTCTTCCCAAGCAGTATGTTCCCATTGACGAGAGAATTGAAAACTTCAGGACAATAAATGAATATACTCCTGCGGACCAGAGATTTTATAGTGAGGAGGACTAACAATGAGTAACGACAATAAGAAGCCTCTGCTCAAAGGCTCAAAAGAAAACATCAGAATAGCTCCCTGCCTTGCAGTTTTTACCGTTGCGGTAATAATCGGTATAGTTATCCGCAGTCTGCAGACGTTCAGGTTCATCGACAGCCAAACGGGATTTTATACGGGTGGCAAGGCTTTAGCCATAATCTTATACGTAATTATTGCAGCTGCAATTCTCTCTATCTGCGTTATATCATATTTAAGTGCTGACAACAAAAGGATAACCTTAAGTGAAAACAGACATAAATTAACTGCGATTGCTGCAAGCATATTTGCCGCTTCGCTTTTGGGTGACTGCTATTACAGCTTTAATTCAGCCGTTTTAAATGCCGGTGCAGTAGGCGTAGGATATACCGGCGCTATGAAGAGCGGACTTATTCCTCTTATGCTTCAGAGCCTCTTCGCTTTGATTTCGGCAATATATATATTTATACTTGCTTATGATTTTTCAAAAGGCAGTGCCAAAGCATATAAAAGAAAGTTTTTAGCAACCGCTCCCGTAGTATGGGCAGGCTCAAGACTTATTTTCAGATTCCTTAAACAAATCAGTTTTGTCCAGGTGTCGGATTTATTCCTTGAGCTTTGTATGATAGCGCTTATGATTATGTTCTTTATGGCTCTTGCTCAGACAGCTTCAGGAGTATACAGTGAAACTCTCAAGTGGAGAATACCTGCTTTCGGTCTGTCTGCTGCTCTTATAGCTGCTGTTATCAGCGTACCGAGAATGATTGTAGCAATTACAGCAAGGGAATTTGTTAACAGTGATTATCCTTTCTCACTGAATGATTTACTGTTTGTTGTATTTGTTGTTACATTAGTGCTTAAAATAAAAGCAGATGCAGACAAACCCGTGCCTCTTACAGCAGCGGAAAAGTCTGAGTAATATCAGAGCGGGGCTATATTGATGTTTTTAGAAAATCTCATTACCGCCGCCACAAATGTAGGTGTGCTGTATATTATAGTTGCAGTAGGTTATATCTGCGACAAGCTTGGAGTCTATACGGAAGAGACGGCAAGGAAAACAGTAAACTTTCTTCTCTACTTCGTAGCTTCATGCACTCTTATAAATTCTTTCATCAAGATTGAAGCTACACCGGATACGGTGGGTAAGTTTTTCACAGCCTTCGCCTTATCAGTTGCTACTCATGTAATAGCGATTCTTATAAATATGCTCACCTTCAGAAAAAAGAGCGATGAAAGAAGTGCCGTTTATAAATTTGCTTCAATTTACGGCAATGTTGCATTTATGGCTCTGCCTCTTGCTCAGGCTGTTTTAGGTGATGAGGGTGTGCTCTACTGTGCAGGCGGTGCAGTTGTGTTCAATCTTTTCACCTTTACTCACGGCGTAAAGCTCATGAGTAAAGAGGGGACAAAGCTCAGTATAAAAAAGATTCTCGTTAACCCGGGTGTAATCGCAACAGTTATCGGACTTCCCATATTTCTCACAGGCTTCCGGGTGCCTTATCTTGTTGCAAGACCTGTTGAGATGCTGGCAGACCTGAACACTCCCGTTGCAATGCTTGTCTTCGGTACTTATCTTTCGAGGACTGACCTTAAGACAATGCTACTGGATAAGAAGATTTACGCCGTAGCTGCTATGAAGCTCCTTGTGTTACCTCTTATCTGTATGGGTGTTTATTATCTTTTCGGTCTCAGCGGTACTCTTCTTACAGCCGTCATAATTACGGCAAGCGTACCCTCGGCGAATAACACCTTTATGTTTTCTTCCCTTTACGGCAGAGATGCTGCGACAGCATCAAAGACAGTTGCTCTTGTGAGCTTTATGTCGATAATTACAATGCCGGTGATAATAGCAATTACACAGCTTACTTGGTAAGGAATAGATGTTGCCTTTGGCAACGCGATATGTTATCTTCGGTAACACGATATGCTGATGTTCAGACGCGATATGTTGTCTGAGACAACGCGATATATTTGCCTTTGGCAAATGTGAATGGAGGTAAACCTCAATGGATACAGTTTTAGTTAAATTCGCAGGCATAGCTCAGGAATTTGAAGTGTCTTCAGTTCTTGATTTAGGCTTTACGCAGGTCCGTTGGTACGGAGCAATTATAGCTTTCGGCTTTTTGCTTGCAGTGCTCTTTGGCGGAAGAATTGCTTATGTCTGGGAAATAAACCTTGATAAAATGATAGATATACTCCTTTTCGGTACTGTCGGTGCCGTAGTAGGTGCAAGAGCTTATTATGTTGCCTTCAAGTGGGATTATTACAGTGTCCACTTGAGCGAGATACCGAAGATATGGAAAGGCGGTCTTGCTATATACGGCGGTATTATAGGCGGTCTTCTTATGGCATTTATAGTCTGCAAGGTGGAAAAGATAAATATTCCCAACCTCCTTGACTTAGTCGGTATGAGCCTTCTTATAGGTCAGGGCATAGGCAGATGGGGCAACTACGCTAATCAGGAGGCTTTCGGCGGCTTCACATACAGCAACTTCGGTATGATGAGCGACAAGGTTGTGTCATATATTGAAAGACATCCCGAATCCTTCGGTCTCGAGGGTGTAAGCGACATAGCAGGCCATATAGCCGAAAACGATTTATATGTACATCCCACCTTCTTCTATGAAAGCGTATGGTGCCTTTTGGGTTTCCTTGTGCTTTATGTGATACTCAAAAAGTTCCGTAAGTTTAGCGGTCAGCTTTTCCTCACTTACGGCGTATGGTACGGCTTTGAGAGAATGATAGTTGAGGGTATGAGAACAGACAGCCTCTTTATAGGCAATACGGGCATAAGAGCATCTCAGGCACTTTCCTTTGCTATTGTGCTCGTCTGCGGTGTCTTGCTCGTAATTAAGCTTATTAAGTATACTAAAAATCCTCAGCCCATTGAGGGTGTGGACTTCTATCCGCCTATGACGGATAAGGAATGGGCGGCTCACGAAAGAAAGCTTGCAAGAAGAAAGAGAGCCAAGGACTGGAGAGCAGGAGTCAGAAACCGTATAAAAGCTAAACTTCATATAGGTAAGGTGAATGCAGATGTATAAAATTATAGACGGTAAGGCTGTTTCAGCCTATGTAAAAGAGCAGGTCAGAAACGAGGTCGCTGAGCTTTCAAAAAGCGGCAGTGTACCCGCACTTGCAGTAATAATAGTAGGCGATGACCCTGCTTCAAAGGTTTATGTTGGTAATAAAAAGAAGGCCTGTGAAATGACAGGTATGCGCTCAGTTGAGTACGCTTTGCCTGACGAGACAACCGAAGAAGAGCTTTTAGAGCTTATCGGGAAGCTCAACAATGACAAAGAAATCAACGGTATCCTCTGTCAGCTTCCTGTTCCGAAGCACATTAACGAGGATAAGATTATAGATGCCATTGCTCCCGAAAAGGACGTCGACGGCTTCAGTGCTGTGAATGTGGGCAAGATATGGCTGGGTAAATATGAAATTTCACCCTGCACTCCAATGGGTGTTATCGAGCTTCTCGATTATTATGATATCCCTCTCGAGGGTAAAAACTGCGTAATCGTCGGCAGAAGCAATATTGTAGGTAAGCCTATGGCTGCACTTCTTCTTGAAAGAAATGCGACTGTGACTGTTTGCCACAGCAGAACTAAGGACTTAGCCTCCTTTACTAAGAATGCTGATGTAATTGTTGCGGCAGTTGGCAGAGCAAACTTCATTACTGCCGATATGGTAAAAGAAGGTGCTGTGGTTATAGATGTGGGCATCAACAGACTCGAGAACGGCAAACTCTGCGGTGACGTTGACTTTGAAAATGTCAAGGAAAAGGCGTCTTACATTACGCCTGTACCCGGCGGCTGCGGACCCATGACTATAGCGGTGCTGATGAAAAATACATTGGTAGCGTATAAGAATCAGCAAGGCTGATTCAAGTTGGAAGTTAGGAGTTGCCGATGAAACAGCAAGTCCTCCTCCGATTTTATGAAAAGGAGAAAACAAAATGAAACAGATGTATCTCAGCTCAGACAAGAAATTTTTAGGCGTATGCGGTGGCGTTGCGGATTATCTCAACGTTGACCCGACTCTTATAAGAATAGGCGTTGTCTGCCTTTCACTTATTACAGCGATTGTTCCTGCACTCATTATTTATATAGTGCTCTCATTCGTATTTCCTCAGCAGCCTGAGGGTTACACAACAGTTAATGTGGCAAAGAAGCTTATCAAGAGCAGTAAAAATAAAAAGCTCACCGGTGTATGCGGCGGCCTTGCTGAATATTTTGGAATTGATGCTACCATCATAAGACTTATTTTCGCTTTATGCGTACTGTTCATCGGCTACGGAATCATGACATATCTTGTTTGTATGATTATGATGCCCTCAGAGCCCGAACAAATAATTACCAATCAATAAAAAATATAGACTTGCAATCCCTGAAAGGGAATGTCATTAACTTAAGGCGGTTTCTTCTCTTATCGGGAACATTTATGGTATATGATTTATTTTGGTTGTAGCGGTTAGCGCCTACTCGCTCATGCCGCGGAGGCACTTACTTTTGTCGATTGTGACAAAAGTAAGAACCTTTCGTGCTGTGCACTCAAGAACCTTGTTACTTGCGTAATAAGCAAAAACACGCTTTTTTGTTGACACTGCCATCTCCTTTTTAATATACCGTTAGTACGCCTGCAACAACAGACTACGAAGCGCCTTAGAGTCTGCTTTTTAATTACCTCTGATAATTGTCATAGGTTAGGATTTTTATAAAGCTTGTGCCCACCTTCGTCTCTTGTTTCCGCAGCGAAGAACGTTTTAAAGTTTTAAAAGACTTCATTAAAACGAGCGTAAAAAGGAATTTTTTAGCTCGACAGCACTCAGTAGCGGCGGCGAATGTCGGGTAGAGGATGCCTGAAAACCACGGATGAAAAGGAGACAAAATACTTTTTGCTGAAGTGCAATCTGTAGCGGCTCGATAGTAACAAGTCAGCGGAAAATTGAGCTGTTCGGCAGACGAGGAGTTATACAGCAGACGGTAGCAATTTAAAAATTACCGATAAGCAGAAATTTTGTTTCTATAACCACAGTGAGCAGAAAGGGAGCAGACAGAAAAGTAAAGAAACAAGCTGACTCGGTAATTTTTACGCTTGCGGAAGATTAGCGAAAAGCGTGTTTTTGCTTACTTTTGTCACAACCGACAAAAGTAAGT
>JAZSMR010000148.1:0-10057 GCA_045535965.1 Acutalibacteraceae bacterium | reverse complement strand
CAGTTTGCAAAAGAACAGATGAACATTCTTGACATAAGGCAACAGAAAGAACTACTTACCAAACGCAGAGAGCTTGAAAAAGCAATCAGGCGTGTAAATGAAATTGACAACATAATTCAGAAGCTTTACGAAGATAACATAATCGGAAAGGTATCTGATGAAAGATTTGCAACCTTGTCATTATCATTGGAAAATGAGCAGAAAACTTTAAAGGAATCCATTTCCACAATGGAAGAGTATATCAGTACTGCATCCGTCAAGAAAGAAAACTTACAACAATTCATTGATAAAGCAAAGCGTGTAACGAGACTTGAAGAATTGACTCCTAAAATTGTACATGAGTTTATTGAAAAGATTGTTGTGTCAAAGCCAACCTACATTGATGGTGCAAGACGCCAAAGCATTGATATATATTACAAAGGTGTCGGTATCATCAAATTTTTCTCGCCTGAGGAAATGGAAGCTCTTTATCAGAAGCACATTAACAGAAAACAAACCAAAGAAAAAACGGCATAGTATAAGCTATACCGTGAAAAATCAATATTTTTACTACAGAAGCCACCTTTGGGTACCAACTTCCTTATGAATGGTACCCCGAAGGGAGCTTTTTTTATGCAACTGCGGGAGCTGTTGTTTCAGTTTCGGGAGTCTCGTCACCTGTACCGGGAATCTGGATGTTATTCTCTTCAAGAAGATCGCCAACCCACTCAATGATGCCCTGAGCTGTTTCCATAGGATCAAGATTGAAAACATCACAAATCTTAAGATAAACCTTGAGGAACTTAAGCGCAATTTTAGCAATCTTAAGAGCAGGCTTAACTGTTCCGAAGGGAAGATCAAGAATCCAGTCGTATTCGCCGAGCATTTCGTCTAACTGATCGGTAATGCTGCCTTCTTCCTCTGTTTCGCCTTCTGCAGGAGCTGTTGTCTCAGTTTCGGGAGCCTCTGCTTCGCCTTCTGCAGCAAAAGCAACTGTAGCAACTGAGAATGTCATAATGAGTGCGAGTAATAAAGCAATAATCTTTTTCATTGGTATTACCTCCTTTAATTTGGTAATTCAAGTATATCTGTTATGGTGATTTTTGTCAAGTAAATTTTTGCATATTAGTGTAATTCGTCGGTTGTTTTTAATTCTCTTCTTTGTTTTCACTGAGCAGCGAAAGAGTCATTTCCGATACTTGCTTCTTTTCTTCATCCGAGAGAAGTCTGAAAGCCATAATAAGGGCCTGCTCTTCTTTTTTCATATACATAAGAGGGTCTATGTGACTCTCAGCAACGAGCAGACTGCTTGCCGAATCTTTTCCTGAAACTTCTTTTTTTATCGGCATTCCCACAATATCGTCAACAGAAGTGTCATATATAACCGCCAGCTTTTTAAGGGTTTCTATAGACGGCACTGTTGTGTCCGTTTCATAATAGGTATATCCGCTTCGGCTTATACCAAGAAGCTTTGCAACGTCTCCCTGAGTCATTTTGTATTTCTTTCTGATACTTTTAAGTGATTCTCCCAATGTCATATTATTCACGTCCTTATCTTTTAAAGTGCTCATATATTCTCTGAGCGTCTTTTTTACTTATTCCCGGCACCCCGCCCAGGTCTTCGGGGGTAGCATTTTTGATTTTAGCTACTGTTTTGAAATTAAGAAGCAGATTTGCCGCTTTCTTTTCACCGATGCCCTCAATCTGAGTGAGGGCAGTTTTAATTGTATTCTGTGTGTGCTTACTCTTATGATAAGATATTGCGAAGCGGTGTACCTCTTCCTGAATTGAGGATACGAGAGTAAAAACCTCTCTTCCGTAGTTTATGCTTATCTCCTCTCCGCCTGAAGCTATTGCCCTGGTGCGGTGCTTTGAGTCCTTTACCATACCGAAAACAGGTACATCTAAACCGAAAGCCTCGATAATAGGCTTGACCGCATTGACCTGACTCTGACCGCCGTCAAGAAGTATAAGGTCGGGAAGCCTGCCGAAGCCCTCTCCCTTCTCCTGCTCTTCCATATATCTGTTGAAGCGCCTTGATATGACCTCTCTCATAGAGCCGTAATCGTCCTGACCCTCGAAGCCTTTTATGCTGAAACGCTTATAGGCTTTCCTGTAGGGCTGAGCGTTTTTGAATACAACCATACCTGCAACGTTGTCACTGCCTGCCGTATGGGATATATCGTATGACTCAATATATTCTGGTGTTTTCGCAAGACCTAATATCTTTGCAAGCTCATCGAGGACCGCCGTCTCTCTGCCTGCTTTACCTAAGTATTCGCCTAATTTCTGAGCCGCATTCTGAAGGCACATTTCCATAACTCTTACCTTTTCCCCTCGCTGAGGCTTGAGTATGACAGCCTTTTTCTGCCGCATACCCGAAAGGTACTCTTCAATAAGCTCTTTATCCGTCACATCGCCGTCAACAACTATAAGGGGCGGTATGTGTCTGCCTGTCAAGTAGTAAGATGTAATCAGCTCATATCGTGTATCTGCAAGGTTTTCGGAATAGTCTATAATGAAGTGCTCTGTATTGGCTAAAAGTCCCTCTCTGAATGACAGCACTGCAAGACAGGCCTTGTTGCCCCTCTGAGCTATTGCAAAAACATCTTCGTTTGTACTGCCCGGGGCAACTACCTTCTGCCTTGCGCCCATTCTTTCTATAGAGCGTATTCTGTCACGGTACCGTGCCGCTTTCTCGTATTCCATATTTTCTGCGGCTTCTTCCATCTGAGACTGAAGCTTTTTCACCATTTCGCCGCTGCCGCCTTTTATGAATTCAACAGCCGATGCAAGATTTTCTTCATAGTCCTTTTGTGATATCTTAGCTGCACAGGGAGCGGAGCATTTATGAATGAAATAGTTAAGACAAGGTCTTGCGTGGGGATTTATATTCTTCGGGAAAGTCTTATTACAGCTCGGCAAAAGAAAAATCTCCCTCGCCTGATCGACAACATTTGTCACGCTGAAGTTTCCCATATATGGGCCTAAGTATTCGGCATTTTTATCGTCTTTCCGAAAGCATGCCTTTATATTGCCCCAGGGATTCGGCGTAATCTTAATATAGCTGTAGCCCTTATCATCTTTGAGCAGGATATTGTACTTTGGCATATTCTGCTTGATGAGACTGCATTCTAAGACAAGGGCTTCGAATTCACTGTCGGTGAGTATATAGTCGAAGTCGTTGACATTCTCAATCATCTTTGCAACTTTAGGAGCGTGGCTACTCTTAAAAGCAAAGTACTGCCCTACTCTGTTTTTCAGCTTCTTGGCTTTACCGATATAGATAATCTTATTTGACTTATCTTTCATTATATATACACCCGGAGTTAATGGCAGCTTAGCCGCCTTCTCGTGCAGATAATAAAGTCTCGGATTTTCAGCCATACAGTCTCACCTCTTTTCACCACAATGTTTCTTTGTGATATTTTATCACATTTTATCACAATTTACAAGAGAAACAAGAAAACAGTCGTTTTTTGTCACATTAGGGACTTTAAACGACTGTTTATATATCTTATTTGAATTTATCGAAGAAGGACTTCTTCTTTTCCTCGCCTACAATATTGCCGTCGGGCACATTGTTCTTAGGCTTGTTTTCCAGAGTATTGTCAAACTCTCTGAGCATATCCTTCTGCTTTGAAGAAAGGTTCTTGGGTACCTCAACAACAATCTTGACGAACTGATCGCCCTTGCTTCTTGAGGAGAGTTGCTGAATACCTCTGCCTCTGAAACGGAAAACCTCACCCGGCTGTGTGCCTGCGGGAAGCTCGTATTTAACCTTGCCGTCAAGAGTGGGAATATAAAGAGTATCGCCGAGGGCTGCCTGAGTGTAGGTTACAGCCACCTCGCACCATACATCGAAACCGTCTCTTTCAAAGAAGGGATGTGGTCTTACGTTTACATTTACTCTCAGATCGCCCTTGGGACCGCCGTTGATACCGGGATTACCGCCGCCTCTTACGTTGAGGGTCTGTCTGTCGTCGATACCTGCAGGAATATCTATCTCTGCTGTCTGTCTCTTTCTCTCAACACCTGTACCGCGACACTTCTGACAGGGATTCTTTATAGTCTTGCCTCTGCCGCCGCAATCGGTACACTGTCTCGATGTGCTCATAACACCGAAGGGTGTTCTCTGCTGAACGTTAACCTGTCCTCTGCCGCCACAGGTCTTACAGGTTTCGGGAGATGTACCCTTGGTACAGCCGTTACCGCCGCACTCGGAGCAGACCTCGTCTCTTACAACGTTTACGGTTTTCTTACAGCCCTTTGCAGCCTCTTCAAAAGAGATTGTGACAGTAGTCTGAATAGTTGCACCCTTCCTCGGGGCATTGGGATTCTGCTGTCTGCCTCCTCCGAAACCGCCGCCAAATCCGCCGCCGAACATACTGCCTAAGATATCTCCTAAGTCGAAAGCATCTCCGAAACCGCCGAAGCCTCCGCCAAAGCCGCCTGCACCGAAGTTGGGGTCTACACCTGCATGGCCGTACTGGTCATAGCGGGCTTTTTTGTCAGCGTCTGAGAGTACCTCGTAAGCCTCATTTGCCTCTTTGAACTTAGCTTCAGCCGTAGCGTCACCGGGGTTTAAGTCAGGGTGGTACTGCTTTGCCATTTTACGGTAGGCCTTTTTTATTTCATCGTCCGTAGCGCCTTTGCTGACACCGAGGACTTCGTAATAGTCGCGTTTATTTTCTGCCATTTATTTATTTTCCTCTCATTGGGTCTTAAACCACAATATGGAGCCATCCGAAATCGGACAGCTCCGAAAGATTATTTAGTTAGCGTCTGTAAAGTTTGCATCGGTGTAGCCTGCATCTGAATAGCCGTCTGCACCTGCACCGCCGTCAGCATAACCGCCCTGAGCACCTGCAAAGTCATTGGGATTGAAGCCGCCTGCCTGCTGTGCACCCTGAGTCTGCTGATAGAGCTTCTCGCTGATTTTGTAGAATGCCTGAGTGAGAGCTTCCTTTTCGTTCTTGATAAGGTTGATATCCTCACCCTGAAGAGCGTTCTTGAGTGAATCAATCTTTGACTGGATTTCTGCCTTATCCTCTGCAGGAAGGTTCTGAGCACCCTCTTCTGAGAGAATTTTCTCGCACTGGTAAACCATCTGGTCAGCTTCGTTTCTTGCGTCGATGTCTTCTCTGCGCTTCTTGTCTTCCTGTGCAAACTGTTCTGCTTCTCTTACAGCCTTTTCAATATCTTCCTTTGACATATTTGTTGAAGATGTGATTGAGATTGACTGCTCCTTGCCTGTGCCGAGGTCCTTAGCGCTTACGTGTACGATACCGTTGGCGTCGATGTCGAATGTAACTTCGATCTGAGGTACACCGCGGCGTGCAGGCATAATACCGTCAAGACTGAATACGCCGAGAGTCTTGTTGTCCTTAGCGAATTCTCTTTCGCCCTGAAGCACGTGTACTTCTACTGAAGGCTGATTGTCAACTGCAGTTGAGAAAATCTGGCTCTTCTTCGTGGGGATAGTTGTATTTCTTTCGATAACCTTTGTATTGATACCGCCCATTGTTTCGATACCAAGTGAAAGGGGTGTTACGTCGAGAAGGAGAAGACCCTTTACGTCACCGCCGAGTACACCTGCCTGAAGAGCAGCACCGATAGCAACACATTCGTCGGGGTTGATACCCTTGAAGGGTTCCTTGCCGATGAACTTCTTTATAGCTTCGCTTACTGCGGGAATTCTTGATGAACCGCCTACCATAAGCACCTTGTCAATTTCTGAAGCGTTGAGACCTGAGTCTGACATTGCCTGACGTACGGGGCCCATTGTTGCTTCAACAAGGTCAGCTGTGAGCTCGTTGAACTTTGCTCTTGTGAGAGTTGTTTCAAGATGCTTGGGACCTGTTGCATCTGCTGTGATATAGGGAAGTGAGATAGCTGATGATGTTACGCCTGAAAGCTCGATCTTGGCCTTTTCTGCTGCTTCCTTAAGTCTCTGCATAGCCATCTTGTCGCCGCGAAGGTCTACGCCCTGCTCAGCCTTAAAGCCTGCTACAAGCCAGTCGATGATTCTCTGGTCGAAGTCGTCACCGCCGAGACGGTTGTTACCTGCGGTCGCAAGAACCTCCTGAACACCGTCGCCCATTTCGATGATTGATACGTCGAAGGTGCCGCCGCCCAGGTCATAAACCATAACCTTCTGATCAGCTTCCTTGTCAATACCGTAAGCAAGAGCTGCAGCTGTGGGCTCGTTGATGATTCTCTTTACTTCGAGACCTGCAATCTTACCTGCGTCCTTTGTTGCCTGACGCTGTGCGTCTGTGAAGTAAGCGGGTACTGTGATAACAGCTTCTGTTACTGTGTCGCCGAGATAAGCTTCAGCATCGGACTTCAGCTTCTGAAGAATCATTGCTGAAATCTCCTGGGGAGTGAAGTTTTTACCGTCAATTGAAACGTGATAGTTTGAACCCATCTGTCTCTTGATTGATGCGATTGTTCTGTCGGGGTTTGTAACAGCCTGACGCTTTGCAACCTGACCTACCATTCTTTCGCCTGTCTTTGAGAAAGCAACTACTGAGGGAGTTGTTCTTGCGCCTTCTGCGTTTGCGATAACAGTGGGCTCGCCGCCTTCGATAACTGCTACACATGAGTTTGTTGTACCTAAGTCGATACCGATAATCTTTGCCATAATATTTACCTCCAGAATGTATTTGAGTTTGTTTTCTTTTTTATTATTGTATGTTTATTCTAAAAAGCTGTAAGCTTTAGTTAGCAACTTTAACCATTGCAGGTCTCAAGACTTTATCAGCGAGTCTGTATCCCTTTGAGAATACCTGAGCGAGCACGTTTTCACCGAGAGATTCGTCGTCTACGTGCATTACTGCACTGTGGAAGTTGGGATCGAACTCATCTCCCTCTTCACCGAAAGCCTCAACGCCTAATTTTTTGAGGGTATCGCAGAAGCCCTGGTAAATCATCTCAACACCTTTTTTATAGGACTCGAAATCCGAATCAGTTACGCCCAGCGCTCTGTCGAAATTATCAAGCATGGGAAGAAGCTCAGCGATACAAACTGCCTTTGCATCTATCCAGGTGCCTTCTTTTTCTTTAGCTGTGCGCTTTCTGTAGTTGTCGTATTCAGCCAATGTTCTTATGTGTGCTTCCTTTGAAGCGGCAAGCTCTTTTTCGAGCTCAGCTATCTTGCTGTCCGCAGTATCAACACTCGCCTCTTCGGCAGAGTTCTCAGCAATATTTTCAGCAGTCTCAACTACCTCTTGCTCTTTATCTGTATTTGCCATTATTCATCCTCCAATGTGTCTGTCAATAATTTTCCGACAAGGTCTGTCAGATATTCTATACTCGGTATGAGCTTTGCGTAATTAATTCTTGTGGGGCCGATGATGCCGATTGCACCGCCGTCGTGACCGCCTACGTTGTATCTTGCGATAATCATACTTGAATTCTCAAGCTGCCGGTATTTGTTTTCCTTACCGATGATTACCTGTAAGCCCTTGTTGTCTGTATCAGAGATTGCTCTTTCAAGCTTATCCTTTTCATCGAAGAACTGCATCATATCGTATATATCACTGCCGAATTCTCTGTGGTGAAGAAGATTCTGCTCACCCTCAAGCCTGATTTCTGCCTGAAGTGCCTGATTGGCTATATCGGCAAGAACAACAAACAGCGGTGACATTGCAAGAGCGTTGATTCCGAGAGAAGCTACGAGAGTCTGTATCATAACAGTACCCACATCGCTGACAGGCTTTCCGATGAAGCACTCTCTGACTATATCGTAGAAAGTATCAACCATATCACGGGTGATTTCCGTTTCGGTTTTGCAGATACCGTTTTTGATTATGCCCGTTGAGGTCATCATAACCACCATAGCAATTCTTGTGCCGACGGGTACGAGCTCGATATGCTTTATAACTGCGCCCTCGTCTGTGGGAGTTGTTGAAAGTGCGGCACAGCCTGTCATCTTGGCAAGCATCTCGCCTGCTTTTTCTAAAAGCTTATCGGGACTGCCCATAGAGCGCTCAAGCTCGTTTTTCATCATAAACATCTCATCGTCGCTGAGAGTGTCTCTGTTCATCAGGTTGTCGATGTAATATCTGTAACCCTTCTGCGAGGGTACTCTGCCGGCTGAGGTATGAGGCTGTTCAAGGAGTCCCATTTCCGAAAGCTCCGACATTTCGTTACGGATAGTAGCCGATGAAACAGAAATCGGAAGAGTCTGCATAAGCATCTTTGAGCCGATGGGCTCGCCTGTATTTATATAATGCTCGACAACTGCTGCGAGTATCATTTCTTTACGTTTACCGAGTTCCATTGTTTCACCGTCCTTCTTGCTAAGTTTTAGCACTCTATGCTTTCGAGTGCTAATCACTAACATCAATATACTACTACTGCTAAAAAAAGTCAATAGAAAAAAGCAACTTTTTTCAAAAAATCTTTAAAAAGTTGCTTTAAACATTATATTTTATCTTTTTTACTTTCTATGATAAACAAGCACTGCATCTTCGAGAGTAGCATAAATCGCTTCATCTTCTACGAGGCTCTGTAAGAAGTTACGGAGCATTACTGCGTACATAGGATATTTTGGCGTCATAATCTTAAGCTCTAATTTATCAAGCAAATCGCTGAAAAGCTCATCGAAGCTCTTGCCCTCACATAAATCATATATGAGCTCTTTTTTGTGCTTCATACTTTTTATATTGTATTCTGCAAGCTCACTTATATCATCAAGAGGTGAATCGTGAGAAGGTACAAAAAGCTTTGCTTTGATGTTCTGAATATCCTCAAGAGTCTGCAAACTCTCGTTTACACTATAGAAAAAGGGAAGCTTGTATTCATCCCAGGTTCTCTTCGAAAGAATCGAGTCTGCAAGGAAAACAACATCGTCGGGGGTACGCACACCTATCATATCAAAGGAGTGACCGGGAAGTGAGATAATCTCAAAGCCCTCGGGAGTGTTCTCGGGAGTAATGACCTTGGCATCGCTTGGGTCTGTCATAAAGAAGGGGTTTTTGGATTTATCAGTATCGATACCGCTATAATAGAAACGGGGCTCTCTGTCAGGATAAGCAATAAAGCCCTGCTCACCCTTTGAGGCTAAAATCTCACAGCCGTACTTTTCATAAAAATACTTGTTGCCTGCTATATGGTCAACGTGGCAATGAGTATCTATTATAGTTTTGATGCGAAGTCCGTTTTTTTCGAGTATACCGTCGAGACCCTTTACCATTCTCTTATGGTCGCAGGCATCTATGAGCAGCACCTCTGATTTGCTGAGTTTGTATACACCTACATTTGAAAATGCAGAATAATAATAAGTATTACCTATCGTTTCAACGATATCAAACATAATTTCACCCGACTTTAGTTTATTATTCCCTTTAATTGGTATTTTACATATACTTTGTGTAATCTGTGTGTAATTTTACAGCATTTTTTTAAAATTAACTTGCAAGAAAAAAATCTCAATGATATAATCAATGCATGAATAATGGAAGGTGGCTGAGAAAATGAAAATTGCAATAGTCGGTTCAAGAAGCATCACTGCAGACCTGCCCGAAAACTGCATACCCGAAAGCACTAAGGAAATCTTCTCCGGCGGTGCCAAGGGCATTGATACCTCAGCAAGACGCTACGCAAGAGAGCATCACATTCTCATAACGGACATACTACCCGAATATGACCTTTACGGCAGACGTGCACCCTTAATGCGAAACGACCTGATTATATCTCTTGCAGACAAGGTTTTCATTTTCTGGGACGGCAAGAGCCGCGGGACTGATTACACCATAAAAAAGTGCAGAGAGATAAACAAGTCTTACACCGTTTATCTTTACGACGGCAAAGATTTCACACTATATGATGAGTACCCTGCCGTCTGAACCACATTATATTCAATTATACTCCCCTACAGAATGATTGTCAATGACTGAGGCAGATTATACCCCGAAAGGCACATAAATTATTTTCAAATAAATATTGACAAAGCTATCCTTTTAGGTTATAATATCAAAGCTGTCAAGTTAATATGCTGATATAGCTCAGTCGGTAGAGTGCATCCTTGGTAAGGATGAGGTCACCGGTTCAAATCCGGTTATCAGCTCCA
>JAZSMR010000133.1:0-2277 GCA_045535965.1 Acutalibacteraceae bacterium | reverse complement strand
GATTCCTTTGGCTTATCAGCAGGCTTGGTTTCTGCCTTTGGTGTTTCCTTTGGCTTATCGGCAGGCTTGCTTTCCGCCTTGGGTGTTTCTTTTGGCTTATCGGCAGGCTTGTTTTCTGCCTTTGGTGTTTCCTTTTGCTTATCCGCAGGTTTGCTCTCTGCCTTTGGCGTTTCCTCTAATTTAGAGATTTTTTCAGCCTGTTCTGTAATGGGCTTTATCAGAATTTCTTCCTTTTTTGCCGCTTTACGAACTTTGACTATTTTGTTGACTTTCATTTGTTAAGCACCTCTTATTAAGGTTATTTTTTGAATAAATAATGAATACATCATATTTAGTATACCATATTCTTGATAAAAATGCAAGAATAGTTTTATTTTAAAGAGAAATTTTGTCATATATTACCAATTAATCTTGAATATTTGTCTAATTTACCCAATAATCGAGTAGGGCGGAATAAACCGCCCTCTCACACCACCGTACGTGCCGTTCGGCATACGGCGGTTCAATTCAAAATTAAATATGTACTAATGAATAGTAATCTGAAATACTGACTAAGCCACGCTTTGTCAGTATTTCTTTTGATACTGCATTTTTCAAAACAGATTTTGTAGCTACAAACTGGTAGTGATTTCCCCATTGTGCCACCTTATTGGCTATCCATTTCGGTACTCCGAGTTTTAGCAAACCCCATAACCTTTTCTTTCCTGTTTTCCACTGTTTCCATATTATCACTCTTATCATTGTTCTCATATGCTCATCTATGCGTACAAGCTTTGTTTTCATCGAAGCTATACGAAAATAGTTTATCCAACCTCTTATTACTGCATTAAGTTTATTAATTCGGTATGTTAGGTCAATACTCAACTTTCGTTTGCATATTGCTTTGATTTTTCTTTTGAATCTTGCTACTGAATCTTTATGGGGTATTGCTTTCCAACCCTCTTTACTTTTCCAGAAGCCAAATCCCAGATATTTTAGTTTACTTGGCGGTGTTATCTTTGTCTTTTCTGCATTCACCTTTAATCCAAGCTTTCTTTCTATCCAGTTTGTTATGGAATACATTACCCTTTTTGCCGCCGCTTCACTTTTCAAGGTTATTATTACATCATCTGCATACCTTGTAAAATTCAGTCGTCTGCTTTCAAGTTCGTAATCAAGTTCGTTAAGCATAATATTGCTCAATAATGGTGATAAATTTCCTCCTTGTGGCGTGCCAACTTCTGTTGCTTCGTATCTGCCTTTGTCCATTACTCCCGCTTTCAGATACTTTCGTATTAAACTTTCTGTATCTCCGTCGTGTATTACTCTTCCGACATAACTCATCAACTTATCTTGCGGCACATTATCAAAGAATTTTTCAAGGTCTATATCCACTACCCATATGTATCCGCTGTTAAATAAGTCAAGAAGCTTTACTATCGCCTGTTCACAACAGCGGTTTGGTCTGAAACCATAACTGCTATCGTGAAACATTGGGTCAAATATGGGAGTGAGTACTTGGGTTATTCCTTGTTCTATTACTCTGTCTATTACTGTGGGAATACCCAATTTCCTTACTCCGCCGTTTGCCTTGGGTATTTTTACCCTCAATACCGGCTGTGGCTTGTAGGCTCTGTTTCGAATTTGCTCCTTGATACTGCTCCAGTTCTCTTTCATATATTCTTCAAGTTCATCGGTTGTGACTCCATCTACTCCGCCTGCACCCTTATTTGAGTATACTCTCTTTTGGGCAAGTCGGATATTTTCATCACTCAGTATCTTTTCAAGCATTTCTGACATATTCCGTCTCCTTTCCTTTCCGCTTCCGAATACTTTTACTTCTCCCTATGTTATTTGTGCTTCCACTCAATTACGCTTCGTTTTCACACTTCGTCGGACGAATATTCGGAACATACATTTCAATTTGACGCTTTGAATTGTTCGGTCCTTCCCGAAAAAATTTTTTCGGTACTATGACCTCTGCTGACTTCTCATAGTTCGTTGTTACTACAGTTTTCTCTGCCTATGAGACCTCACGGGATAAACCAATACTCTTTCCTCGTCTACCTGCCTGATTTACGCATTAAGGTTACGGTTACCTTTTGGACTTCATTGCTCTGAGCCAACTCATCCGCTTAATACGCCTTAGTATCAGGTTTCTGTTCGTCAGGCTACGATTTCGCTATTGCTTCTTCTCTCCCACACCTCACGATGTGAAACTTGCAAGTCGCTCTTAAGTTCGTCGGTAACTACGCCTCGGTGGACTTTCACCACAGAGCATTGATATGCCCGTCATAC
>JAZSMR010000045.1:0-1986 GCA_045535965.1 Acutalibacteraceae bacterium | reverse complement strand
CACTCAGACAGTGACTCTCGCAAAAGACCCCGACAACCACAGCTACGGCAGTTGGAAAGTGACTAAGAAAGCTACCTACGCAGCCGCAGGCACTAAGCAGAGAACCTGCAAGAACTGTAAAAAAGTTCAGAAGGCAACAGTAAAAAAATTAGTTCTCGGCGAAATTGAAAATCTCACAGCCACCGTTAAGGGCAATGACGTTGTACTTAATTGGGATGCCCTTGAAGGTGCAACAGGTTACAGAGTTTATATGTTTGATAAAGAAAAGAATAAAAATGTCAAGTTAGCTTCAATCAAAGGTAAAATAACTTATACCGTATCAGACCTTGAAGCAGGCGAAACATATAACTTTATAATCAAGCCTTACAATAAAACCAGCAGCGGAACAGTTACATGGGGTGAGCTTTATCGCACAAGTGCCGAAATACCTGCAGAAGAAGTGACAGCATAAACCTCAAGCGGCGGGATAAAACCTGCCGCTTTTCCTTTGGTGCGACGCGTACAAAAAATATTAAATTTAACTTCACATACCTTTCACCCTTGAAATTAATTGGAAAATTATGTATAATTAAAGTCTAAGTAATCGGAAAGGGTGTTATTTATGCCATATTCACTTAAAATCACATTAACCGTTATAGTCTGCACTGTCGCAGTGCTCGCTTTGCTCTATCTCGCTCTGGGCTTTGTCTTCTTCTTTATGGCTCTCGGCAGTAAGAGAAGAGAAGATGAAACCGTGCCCTGCAAAAACTCACTCTTTGAAAGAAATGCAGATAACATAAACCTTAAAACCGGCTATAAGTGGTATGATACCACCTATAAACAGCACGTCACTATCAAAAGCCGCAAGGGCAAGACCCTTCACGCTATGGAGTTTCGCAACCCCGAAAACACCAATGTGTGGGCTGTTGTGCTTCACGGCTGGACCAACGTTAAAAGAGAATTATCGAGCTACGCTATGGAATACTATAACCGTGGCTTCAACGTGCTCATTCCCGACCTTCGCGGACACGGTAACAGCGAAAGCAAGTTCGTATCAATGGGCTGGCTGGACAGACTCGATGTTACCGACTGGCTTTACAGCATAGCCGAAGAAAATCCCAAGGCTAAGATTATCATTCACGGCGTATCCATGGGCGGTGCCACAACAATGATGACAACAGGCGAAAAGCTCCCCGAAAATGTTGTGCTTGCTGTCGAGGACTGCGGCTTTACGGGCGTAAAGGATATTTTGGCTGACCAGTGCGACAGAAAGTATCATCTTCCCTCAAAGCTTATTATGCCTACAGTTACCTTTGTCAATAAGCTTATGAACGGCTTCTTCCTCGGCGAAGCTTCATCAATCAAACAGCTGAAAAAATCAAAGACACCTACCCTTTTCATTCACGGCGATAAGGACGAATTCGTTTTACCCTCAAACCTTGATCCCGTATTCAATGCCTGTGCCGCACCCAAAGAGAAATACATAGTAAAAGGTGCAGAGCACGCACTTTCTTCCCATTGGTTCCACGAGGAGTACTGGCAGGTTGTGGATAAGTTTTTGAGCAAGTACCTTGTGACAATGAGCAATTAGTAATTAGCAATTAGCAATGTGGTCGCGGGTTTACATACTGCTATCAGTCAGTTTCATACCGCAGAGAAAGGTTTTACAAAATAAAAACAAAGCAAATCATAAGAGGCAACAAAAAAGTTGCCTCTTTTTTTGTTGCCAGATTTAACTTGGCGGGTAGAGAGTCGTTGCTTTTACAAAATCTAAAACAGATAAAACCCTTCCGTCAGCCTGCGGCTGCCACCTTTTCCTCCGTAAACGGGCACCCCTTTGTCTGCTTTGCAGACATCTCCCCTGACAGGCAATGTCATTAACTTAAAGCGGTTTCTTCTTTTATAGGGGAAATTTGTGATATATAATTTATTTTGGATATAATGGTTAGCCTCTACTCCGCTCATGCCGCGGGGGCACTTACTTTGTCCGGAGTGACAAAGTAAGAA
>JAZSMR010000116.1:0-10057 GCA_045535965.1 Acutalibacteraceae bacterium | reverse complement strand
GCCGCCCATCTTGAGGATGTGCTTTTTCTTTGTAGCAAGTCTTGCAACACGGCAAGCTACCATACAAGCCTCAGTACCTGAACCGAGCATACGGAACATATCTACTGTGGGAACTGAATCTGAAATCTTCTTAGCAAGCTTATATTCGAATTCATGGAAAAGACCTGTTGAAGGACCGCAAGTCTTAAGAAGATCAATAACCTGATCACGAACTTCGGGAGGATTGGAGCCTAATACTGTAGGGCCGCCTGCCTGAAGGAAGTCATAGTATTCGTTGCCGTCGATATCGTAGAGCTTTGCGCCCTCAGCCTTTGTGAAAACAAGGGGGAACGGATAGTTGAAAGCAAGGTTATGCTGAACGCCGCCCGGGATAATCTGCTTAGCTTCTGAAATCATTTCCTTTGACTTCTGGCACTTTGCATCAAAGTATTCTTCTTCATACTTCTTAAGAACGTCCGGAGCAATTGAATGCATAGGAAGCTTAATAAGGTCTTCAAGCTGCTTTGTTATGGCCTGAGCATCAGGATAGTTGGAAATTGAAAATCTTGTGTCCATGTTTTACATCTCCTAAATATATTTTTTCGGTTTGGTGAGTCGTCACTCACCTGCTCCCATTAATTATACAATATTTATAGCTTTATGTCAATTGTGAATTCTATAGAAAAATGTTAAGTTTTTTTGTTTATTTATGCGTATTTTAAGAATCTATTGCTTTTGGGACGATATATTACAACATTATAACCTTCAAATCCGTCTTATTAACAGCAAATTAATAAATTGTCTTTACTTGTGTATCAAAGTCGTGGTATAAATACGTGGTATGTCCGGAAAGGGCAACTAATTAAAAACCAGGAGGAAAATCCAAAATGAAAAAAATTCTCGCAATCGTACTCGCACTCGCAGTTGTTCTCGTTGCTTTCGCAGCTTGCGGCGGCGAAAAAGCTCCCGAAGTAACTGACGCTTACGCTGATGCAACAGAAGTACTTACAACTATCTTCGCTGCTTATGCCGAAGAAAACAAGTTCCCCGTTGCCGGCGGTGACGAAGCTAACATGTCATTCGAAGGCCCTGCTAAGTATGACTACACACTTGCTGAGGAACTTAACAGCGTTGCTAAGCTTCCCGCAACTCAGAGCGCAAACATCACAGACGCTGCTACAGGTATGCATGCAATGAACGCTAACAGCTTCACAGGTGCTGCTTACAAGCTCGCTGACGGTGCAGACGCTACTGCTTTTGCTGAAGCATTCAAGACTGAACTTGACAATGCACAGTGGATGTGCGGCTTCCCCGAGAAGTTCGTTGTTATCAAGACAGGCAGCTTCATCGTAACAGCCTACGGCGTTGCTGACATCATAGATTACTTCAAGACAACAGCTCCCACAGTTCTCGAAGGCGCTGAAGTTATTCTTGAAGGAGACATCGCAGCTTAAGTTATGGTTTTTTCATCGATTGAGTTTTTATATGCTTTTTTGCCCGTAACTCTTCTGTGCTATCTGATAGCACCAAGAAAAGCTAAAAATCCTGTGCTTTTCTTCTTCTCAATCCTCTTTTATTGGTGGGGCGAGCCGAAGTATGCACTTCTAATGCTTTTCACAATTACATTCTGTTACGCGGCAGGACGACTCATCGAAAATAGGAACGGCACCCGGGTGGGCAAGGTCTTACTGAGCGTATCAGTAGCAGTGCCCCTCGGGCTTCTTGCTTTATTCAAGTATGCCGACTTTTTCCTTGGGACCGTCAATTCACTCACAGGGGCTGATATCCCCCTTCTCAAACTCGCTCTGCCTATTGGTATCAGCTTCTACACCTTCCAGGCACTGAGCTATGTTGTTGACGTTTACAGAGGTGATACACCTGCACAGAAAAGCTGGATAAATCTTGCAACCTACGTTGTGCTTTTCCCTCAGCTTATTGCAGGTCCTATTGTCAGATACACCACTGTTGCCGAAGATCTTTCCACCCGTAAGCACAGTCTCGAAAACATTGCCATGGGTATCAGACGCTTTGTTTTCGGTCTCGGTAAAAAGGTTCTCATAGCTAACCTTTTAGGCTCACTTTGCACAGCTTACCGTGAAAGCGGCGACCCGTCGGTACTCTTCAGCTGGATGTACGCTATATCTTTCTCTCTTCAGATTTATTTCGATTTCTCAGCTTACAGCGATATGGCAATAGGTATGGGTAAAATATTAGGCTTCAGATTCCTCGAAAACTTCAATTACCCGTTTATATCAAAGAGTATCACAGAATTCTGGAGAAGATGGCACATCAGTCTCGGCTCATGGTTCAGGGACTATGTATACATTCCACTCGGCGGTAACAGAGTAAAGCCTCTTCGTCAGATTTTCAACATTATGGTTGTATGGTGTCTCACGGGCTTCTGGCACGGTGCAGGCTGGACCTTTATGAGCTGGGGTCTTTATTTCGGTGTGCTTCTCATAATCGAGAAGCTCTTCCTCAAGAAGTATCTTGAAAAATCACCGAAGTTTATACAGCATATTTATGTTATCTTTATCGTGCTTATATCCTTTGTGCTTTTCAACGCAGAAACCTTTACAATGGCGTTCTCAGATTTAAAGATTATGTTCGGTGCAGCCGGTCTTCCCCTCTGGTCTGCCGACACACTTTACAACCTTCGTTCCTATGCAGCTCTGCTTGTTGTCTCACTTCTTGCCGCTACTCCTATATTCAAGAATCTCGGCAAGAAAATTGAATGTACAAAGATCAGTACAGTTCTTGAGCCCGCAGTAGTTGTAGTTATCCTTGTTGTTTCAACTGCGTATCTTGTTGACGGCTCCTTTAACCCGTTTCTTTATTTCAGATTCTAAGGAGGTGCACTAATGAAAAAAGCAAAATTTATTTCAATTATTCTTGTCTTTTGTATTCTCATCGGCGGTGCATCTCTCTGGCTTTTCGCAAAGGAAGATACAGAGTTCTCCGAATGGGAAAGACGTAAGCTTCAGCAGTTCCCTGAAATAACCTTTGAAAGAGTTATGGACGGCAAATTTATGAAGGATTTCGTTTCATATATGACGGATCAGTTCCCTCTGAGAAACGAGTTCCGACGTCTTAAAGCCAACGTACTTTTCAAAGTGTATCAGCAGAAGGACAACGGCGGTGTTTATATTCAGGACGGCTATGCAAGTAAGATTGACGCCAAGATAAATCAGGAAAGCGTTGACCATTTTATCGGAAGAATGGACAACCTCTACAACTCCTATATCAAGGATACAGACTGCAAGGTTTATTTCTCAGCCATCCCCGACAAGAACTATTTCCTTGCTGAAAAGGGCGGCTACCCCGCCATGAATTACGATGAGCTTTACCGCGTACTCGGCGACAGACTCTCTTATATGACAAGCATTGACATAAGAGATCTCCTTGAAATTTCGGACTACTACACTACAGACACTCACTGGAAGCAGGAATGCATTGTAGATGTGGCAAACTACATCCGTGAACAGATCGGCATGGATGCTGTCAATGACTACGAAAGAAAAAGCGCAGGCGATTTCTACGGTGTATATTATGGCCAGTCAGCTCTCAACCTTGACCCCGACGAAATTATCTACCTTGAAAACGAGGAGATAAAATCAGCTGAGGCTTATATCTATGAAACTGACAAAATCGTACCCATCTATAACCTTGAAAAGTTAGACGCAATGGATCACTATGACATCTTCCTTTCAGGCGCAATTTCACTCATAAAGATAACCAATCCTATGGGTAACGAGGGTAAACGTCTTGTAGTTTTCAGAGACTCCTTCAGCAGCAGTCTCACTCCCCTTCTGATGAGCGGATACAGCGAAATCATTCTTATTGATACAAGATACATCAATCCTGTGATGATGTCACGATATGTTGAATTTACAGATCAGGATGTACTGTTCTTATACAGCACTCTGGTAATCAACTCAAGCTCAACAATCAAATAAAACATCAAAGGCACACGACTAAAAATCGTGTGCCTTTTTAATTCAGCTGAGATATTCATCAAATACGTCGCTGTACTCATCGGGTATAGTATAGCAATAAATCTTTGTGTCATTGCCCTTACCCACCGTCAGATACCACTCACCGTCTATAACTCCCATATAGCCAAGATAAATAGTAGGTACAGGGCAGTCCTCATAAGCGATATAGAGCTCTTTCATATTCTGATTATCTGTATATTCGAATATTTCTCTGTCCTCAGTATCGTATTCGAAATCGGGTTTGACCTTTGTTATCATTTCTGTTATGGCATTCAGGAACTTCTCATCCTCTATAAACTGATAAGACCAATAAGCTTTTGTGATTTTGCCTGACTTGGGAATATTGTAGTCCTCTCTGACAACCAACCACTGATCAATAAAGCTCCTCACAACAACAAAGGTGTGGCTGTCGTCTCCTTCCACTTCATTGATGCTGAGCCCACTGTCTTTAACCTTGGCTATGGTTTTTCCCTCGTTATATTTTCCTGATACAGACTCGTATTTTACACCCTTCCAGATTATGCTGTTTTCAAATCCTCTCTCAGCACTGTGATCAACAACTATTAAACCCGTTGCCGCCATATAAGCAAAAACAGCAACAACCGCCACGAGGCAACCGAGTAATATTTTCACTTTCTTATTCTTCATAAAATCACATCCTTTTTAACATCTTATCATCTTTGCATGCAAAAATCAACCTCACTCTGCAATCGGAAAAGTATGCAGTTCTTCACCGTCAAGATTTACACTGTGCATATCAACCGCCGTAACCGTACTGTTATCATAGGTAGTGTAATAGTATATCCCCTTGTCTGCATTACAGCAGGAAGAATAGCGTGTATATTCGAATTCACCGTCTCTTGTCATAACACAGCCCTTCGGCATAGCTACTCCGCCTAAAATGTGAAAGAAATGACTGACACTTTCCTTTTCACTCTGAAAGCAGGGTGATTTTTCTTTTATAAAGACAGCTCTGACAAAGCGTGAAGCTGATGAATAGTCCCCCGGCAGTCCCAAAGCACCCATACCCAGACTGTAGTTGTTGAATTCTCTTTCGGACGACATTCTGTTTTCGGCAAAGCCCTCATGAAGCTGCATATAGTTGTTTATATTTATCAGATGATAGTCAAAAGTGGGGTTATTGGTAAGTACACCGTATGGATTTTTGTATATCTTAAGACCGTCCTTTACACTTTCTGCAGTTATACTTCCGTCTTTGTCGCTGATTATCCAATGTAGCGGTGACAACGGAAGTTTCTCGCTGAAATTTATCTTCACTACATTAATATTGCCGAGCAGTCTTTCAGCTTCGGCTGTGTCTTTGCATTTGCCGAGCACATAAGGTATAAACTCAAAAGGTGTAATGTTTTCTCTGGTATCATTGCAGTCTTTGTAGTCAGCATTATCAGGGAAGTTCAGTCCCGCCATGCTCAGTCCCATTTCATTGGTGGCTTCGAAATAAAGGGGATAATCTCCCACTACTGCCGCCATTCCTATCATAGCATAGTGACTTTGGAGAGTCGGCAGGGTACGCATAGGCAGTTCATAGTTCCTCGGTGTTATGACTACACACTCTCCGTAGGATTTTTCAAGATCTAAGTTTCTTCCGAAATAGCTTCTGTAGCTCACCGCAGTGCACATATTATACACCCTTTCATTTCATCGCTGTTTATATTATGGTTTATACAACTGAAAAATACACAAAAATCCTTATTTCAGTATTTTTTTAAAGCTGCTCAAATATACATATTACTAAAAATCTTGCAAAAGGAGAGTTTGCTATGGAGAAAGAAAAAGAGCTCGATGAGCTCATAAGCAAATATACCGATGACTTAGTAAAGCTGAAAGAAAAGTGGGCAAAATGGGGCATTGTAACGGAAAATCAAGCACCCGAAGAAAGTCCGGTAGTCACAGAAGAATCCGAAATTGAAGAAGAGAATGGTGCTTCTTACGAGCCGACACCGCAGGATACCGCCCTTGACCCTGAAATAAGCAATAAACCGAACATATCCCCCCCTGAAGAAATCCCCTTGGCTGATCCCGAAAACTTTGCCTACTTTTCGGCTAAAGTCTTTTCGGGTAACCAGGCCTATCCGGTTGTCAATGCAAAGGTATCTGTTTACCTTGACGGCAAGCTTCATATTTTCCTCATAACCGACGAAAACGGAGAAACAAAAAGAGTTAAGCTTCAGTCCTTCCCTGCGCTCAATGCTTTCATCCCCGAAAACACACAGCAGGTCCTTGACTACACTGCAGATATTTATGCCGACGGATTTGCTCCGAGAAAAAATCTTCTCGTATCGGCAGTAGGCGGATCGGATATTCTGCTTACCGCAGAAATGACTCCTCTTTCAGAAAGGATTGATTAAATGCCTGTTATACCTCAGATTCCTACCAATATAAGAGTCCATTTAGGTTCACCCGGAAGCAATGACCCCACAGTCGCCGTGCCCTTTGCAGACTACATTAAAAACGTGGCTTCATCTGAGATTTTTTCCACCTGGGACGAAGCCGCACTCAGAGCCAATATTTTCGCACAGGTTTCCTTTGCACTCAACCGTATATATACCGAGTGGTATACAGCAAGAGGCTATGATTACGATATTACCAATGATACCTACTACGACCAGAAATTCATAAACGGCAGAAACATATACGAAAATATAAGCAGAATAGTTGACGAGCTTTTCAACGACTATCTTCGTCGGCAGGGCACCGTAAATCCGTTTTTCGCCCAATACTGCAACGGTACAACCGTCACCTGTGAGGGACTTTCACAATGGGGCTCACAGACTCTTGCTAATCAAGGATACAGTGACGTTGACATACTTGAATATTACTACGGAAACAATATAGAAATAGTTGTTAATGCACCCATCGCCGATAATGTACCCTCATATCCTGATACCCCTCTGAAAACAGGAGACCTGAATGAGAGTGTCCGCCGTATGCAGATTTACCTGAACCGTATATCCGGCAACTATCCTGCCATACCGAAAATTCCTGTCGTTAACGGTGCCTTTGATGAAAACACAGAAAATGCCGTAAAAACCTTCCAGCGTATTTTTTCTCTGACTCCCGACGGCATCATCGGCAAAGCCACCTGGTACAAAATAGTATACATCTACGACTCCGTTACGAGACTCGCCGAACTTGACTCTGAGGGTATCGGTTATGAGAATATACCAAAACAGTTTAAGGGTGCACTCAGGCAAGGCGACACCGGCGGACCCGTTGTAACAGTGCAATATTTTTTAACGTTATTAGGCAGGTTTGTTAATTTCTTGCCGAACATCAGCATCGACGGAATTTACGGCAGTGCAACGGCAAATGCAGTCTCAGCTTTTCAAAGGTACAAAGGCTTACCCGTAACAGGGGAAATCGACGAAAGAACCTGGGAAAGTCTCTACAGTGCTTACAAAGGTGTTGTTGATTATCTCGATGAAGAAAACCGACTCCTTGATGTACCTACTCAACCCTATCCCGGTGTGGTGCTCAAGCGCGGTGACGTAGGTCCGAGTGTGCGTGTATTCAAGGAATACCTCGCGTATATCGGCAGAGTATTTTTCGAAGCACAGCCCGTTGCAACAAACAATATATTTGACCTCAGAACACAGAATGCCGTAAGGGAGTTTCAGCGTATATTCGAGCTTCCTCAGACAGGACAGGTTGACGAAACTACATGGAATACCATAGCAGACGTTTACCGTACCCTCAGACTCGGACAGCAGCGATTACCCGGACAGTATCCGGGCAGAGAATTAAAGGAGGCGTAATATATGGACGATGCAGTTTTTGAAGTACAGGGTTATCTTCGCAATATCGGCAGACTCGACAGCGACATTACGAGAGTTGTCCCCGACGGTATTTTTGCAGAAGAAACTACCGCCGCCGTAAAGAGCTTTCAGAGGAAATACGGTTTGCAGGAAACGGGCATAGTAAACTTTGAAACCTGGGAAAGCATAAAAAACAAAAACTCCGAAGCTGTATTTATTGCCTCGGAGCCCATACAAATTGTAAGAATAACAAACGAGGATTTGCCTCTCGTCAAGGGTATGGATAATACTTTTGTTTACACTCTTCACCTTATGCTAAATCATGTAGCTTTACGCTATGACAACTTCACCACCTTGCCCTTACAGTCACTTTTTGATGAGAACACAGAAAGAGAAGTCAAGCGCTGGCAGAGAGTTATATCGCATACCGAAAGCGGTCAGGTGGATAAGGCGACATGGAATAATCTTGCTGAGTTTTATCTGCTCCCGATTTAAAGTCCTGCAGGAAACAGCTTCGGCGGCTCCATCGCCGGACTGCGTCCGGCACACGAGTGCGGAGCTCTCGTGGAAAGCACCTCGCCAAAGGGAGGTGCTTTCATGGAGCCGCCTGCCGCCACTAACATCCCCTGCAAAACCAAAGGGGCTGTCCGAGACAGCCCCCCAAAAATTTACCATTTTGCTACCGCTTCCTTACCGAGATAAGTTGCGAGATACTCATAAAGCAAGTCATCAGCTATTTTTCTGTTGGCTTCGTCCTTATCAAGTCCGTGGCCTGAGTTGGGATAAACATTGAAATCGTACTTTACACCGTACTCTTCAAACTTTTCTACAATAGCTGTAGCATTACTGAAAGGCACGATGGTATCCTTTTGTCCGTGATTGATTACAGTGGGCACTGTGCCCGAGTTAACATAATAGATAGGTGAAACCTTGAGCAGAGCCTCTTTGGCGGTCGCTCTTGTTTCATAAGTAAATTTCTGTCCGCCTGCACATGAGAATAAGTAAGCAATATCTTCAAATGCACCGAGCTCACTGTTTACACCTAAATCAGCGTTGTAGTAATAGTTATCATCGGACAAATCTGTAGGTCCACAGTTACTTACAACAGCTACAGGGGTGATCGGCGCAGTTTCTTTTCTCGAATAAGCATAAAACATAGAAAGATGTGCACCTGCGGACGAGCCTGTAAGAAGAACTTTGTTGATATTGATACCCTTTTCGGCACCTTTTTCTCTAATCTTTTTCAGTGCAAGGTCAATATCATCGGCAATGTCGTGTAAACTTACTGTTTCTGAGAGGTATCTGTAGTTGATAGCCGCAGCAGCGTAGCCTAAATCATCGCAGGCTGTCTTGAGCGCGCTTTTGTATTCGTCTTTGTTGCCGCCGATCCATGCACCACCGTGAATGAAAAGTACCAAACCCACTTCGCCGTCATTTTCCTCGGGCAGGTATAAATCCATAACTTGTCTTTCGTGGTTTCCGTAAGAAAGGTTTTTGGACACGTACTCCTTATTTTCCAAGCCGAAAAGGCCTGTGAAAAAGGCTATTATTGACATAAAGAATGCTAATATTTTTTCCCACATATTATTTCATCTCCCGTTTAATATATTGTGATGTCCTCACAATATAATTTTACCTTGTTTGGTTTTTGGTGTCAACAAATTATTATCCGTCAAAAAAGACAAAACTCTTGACAAATATATGGTTAAAGTGTATAATAGCAAAGCAATTCGAGGCATAGCTCGGTTGCATACACAATTCAATATCTATCGAGGCGTAGCGCAGTTTGGTAGCATTGAGCCTGAAGCGCGTCCTGCGGACAATGAAGCGAAGGTGAAATGGCGCAGCGGTCAAAATTCATAGGCGCTCCAAGCCGTAATGAATTTTGGGAACCGCAAGAGTAAATCTGCTTTGGGAGCCGACCAAAGCACTCCAAAATCTGTATACATAACAAATAATTGAATATCTATCGAGGCGTAGCGCAGTTTGGTAGCGCATCTGCTTTGGGAGCAGAGGGCCTTCGGTTCGAATCCGAATTCCTCGACCAACTGGAAGAAGGACCTAAGGAACATATGATACTTTAGTCTGGAATCCGAAGGGTGTGTTTGATAATGAGAAAGGGTTCTTTCCCTTAAGTAAGGAACCGGAGATATCTCCTATCGGTTTGTGAAAGGTAAACCAAACCATTGTGGCTAGCTAAGTAGCTCAATTGTCCGCGGATTGGCCACCGTTGGACTTTTGTTTTTGGGCGGGTATCCCGTAGAAGGTAGCGGTCCTGACTGTAAATCAGGTGCCACGTGCTCGGTT
>JAZSMR010000153.1:0-2390 GCA_045535965.1 Acutalibacteraceae bacterium | reverse complement strand
TTTAAATAAAATAGAAGAATTAATTGATTTTATTGCAAATATATGCTAAAATCGTATTAAATTATTTTAGGAGATGATATGATGTTTAAAAACAAAAAAACTTCTTCTTCGGAAATTCCGAAGAATGCTTTAACAGGAAATGAAGGCAAGTACATATCGAAATTTGAGTATTTCTGTGTTATGCTTTCAAGAATAGGAGGTATGTTCGGTACTACTCTTACCGGTACTCTTGCGGCAGCCTTCCTGCATGAGCTTTACTTCGGACCTGTAGGTGTCGGTTCAGAGGAGATTGCAAGCATCCTTGCAGTCCAGACTACAATTACTACAATTTTAGGTATAGTAATTGGTGCCGTTGCCGGTATTATTATTCAGAAAACCAGAACCCGTTGGGGCAGATACCGCCATTGGTATGTGATTTGTCTTATTCCTATCTTTGCTCTGACGGCGTTATATTTCTATGTTCCTCAGGGTTGGACTATTCAGCAGATGACTCTTTTCCGCTATGGTATTGCCTGCTGTCAGACTATATTTAACACATTTAACAATGCCGGTCAGAATATCGTGCAGGTTATTTCTCCTAATCCCAAGGAAAAGAAGACCGTTGCAACTATCTGGCAACTCTCATATTATATCGGCTATGGTGGAGCGTATATCGCAACCTTCGTTTACGGTCTTTTCAGCGACGACAAGAACAAGATGTATATGACACTCGCTCTTGTTGCCGCTTCCATTACTGCTTTCGGTAACCTTATGTGTGCTCTCTTCTGTAAGGAAAGAATCGAATTACCGAAGAAGTCAAAAGCAAAGGTATCAAAGGCTCTGCTTACTCTTTTCAAATACAGAAACTACAGAGCTTTCCAATATATGCAGTGGGTAAACAATTTTGCCTGGCTCGGTAAAATGTCAACATATCTCGCTGCAATTACAGTAGGCTCATCAAAAAACCTTCTTCTCACACTTCCCACTGCTGTAGGTACGGTTGTAGGTAACCTTATCTGCACAAAGCTTTCGAAAAAGCACGAACCCACAAAGCTTCTCAAATTCTGTGGTATCTATTCACCTGTTGCTGCTTGTGTGCTTTTCGGTATCTGCTTTGTTGAAGCAAAAATGGGTATCAGATTCTTCGAAGGCTGGAACAGTATATTCTTTTATATATTCTATTTTGTTTTCGGTATCGGTATCGGTATTCAGGAGCTTTCAAAATCTCATATGGATGTTGAATTCTACGATTATCTTGAATGGCAGTGCGGCGAAAGAATGGAAGCTGTTCAGGGCATTATTCCCGGTTGGATCAACTCAGCATGCAACTATCTTAAAGAGCTTGCTATTCCCTATATGATCGCCTGGGCAGGCTATTTGTCTTCGGTTGAAGGCGACCTTGTTAAAACAATGCAGGCTCAGCCTACATATCTTGACACTTGTCTTAAAATCCTCGCATTCCTTCTCTTCGGTTATACTCTTGCAAATGTTCTTAAAGCAATTATCCTTAAAACATCTTATGATATTGAGGGTGAAAAGAAAGAACAGATGTATCGTGAACTTGCAGAAATGCGTGAAAAACGACACGAGGAAAACGAAACTGCATAATAATTATTTAAAAAGAGGAAATGTGTTGTGGAATTTATAAATGTTACTGACAATGATAAGGTTTTTGCTGATGGTGTTCACGATGATACCAAAGCATTGCAGGAATGTATTGATAAGGTGAAAGATGGAGGTACAATATACTTTCCTGACGGCACTTATCTTGTTTCTTCAACACTTATTTTCTATTCAAATCAGATTTTTAAGTTATCTGACAATGCTGTGATTTTACGCAGTAAGGAAATTGAGCCTGTAACAAGATATCTTCTTGCAGCTTATTCAGAGCCACAGTGGAGTGGCTACGAAGGTACGCACGATGTTGTAATTTCGGGTGGTATTTTTGATGGCAATGCTGATTTGATAGAAAAATCCACTCTTGTTAATACAGTACATTGTCGTAATATACGAATTGTCGGTTGCAATTTTCGTCACTGCTCAATGTGGCATATGATTGAGATTAACTCATCTGAAAATACCGTTATAGACAGTTGTGTGTTTGATGGACCTTCATACACCTTAATTCCCGAAAATCTTCTTAACGAGCAAATTCAGCTCGACCTTGCTCATGAAGGTAGTTACGGCCCTGTTTATAACTGTAATGGTGATTTAATTGACTTTTGCAAAGATGATACAGTGTGCCACAATATCACAATATCAAATAACATTTTCAAATGTGCAGGTTTTCCTGCCATAGGTCATCATGGAGATTGTGGGCATCATAACATTTTGATTGAAAATAATATTTTTGATGGCAAGTCAGGGTTATATGATAAAAGTAGAGGTTACATAATTTTCAGACCTATGGT
>JAZSMR010000005.1:0-4105 GCA_045535965.1 Acutalibacteraceae bacterium | reverse complement strand
GTTGAAAGGTTATCGTCAACAACGAAAACAATGTCGCCGCCCTTACCGCCGTCACCGCCGTCGGGTCCGCCTGCATTGACAAACTTTTCCCGGTGGAATGCTACTGCACCGTTACCGCCGTCGCCTGCTTTGATTTTAATTACGGCTTTATCTATAAACATAGTATCTACCTCCTTAGTCTACATAGTTGGCATAATCAATTAATTATACTATAAAGAAAACAAAAATGCAAATAAATCTTTTTGGAACGCGGGGAAGAAACATCGCGTTTTTGGTAACTTTTTGGGCGATATCAAAAAGTTACGCCTACCCAGCGAGGGTAATATAGATTTTTTGAGGCAATAAAAAGAACCAAGACTTAACATCGCCTTGGTTCCTTTGTAGTATGTATTTTAGATTTTCTATTTACATCGAATCTCGTTTACCTAAATTACAAACTGAACATAGTGTTTGCAAATTGTCGATTGTTGATTCACCGCCTTTTGACCACGGAATAATATGATCAATATGCAACTCTATTGTGGGATCTTTAGCAGGTGATGCTCCGCAGAGGACACATTTGAAGTTATCCCTTTTCATTATTTGGTATCTTAAAGTGACAGGGATATTACGTTTTGTTTTGCGGACGTGTTCGACTGTCTTTTGTGGCATTTTCATTGCTTTTTTAGTCGATATTTCTTCATTCTCGCTGTATGGTATAAGTATGCCTTCTTTTAACTCTCCGACAACTATTTCAAACCCACCTCTTGGTTTATGTTTAATTTTTCCGGTATACGGATAATTAAGTCCAACATACCTGTATTTTTTATCATCAGTATATATAAATAAATGTAAATATTTCTCATAGTTAATACCATTATTCAAACGGTTGTAGCAATAATCACTTGGAATAACACTGGTAGGATTGCAGTTGTTATATTTTGAAGTTACAAGATTTATTATTTCAGCACGAGTAAATTCAGCGTCCATTGGTGTGTACTTAAATGTATCAATTACCATATCAAAAATACTATAGTTAATATTCACAGTGTTACCTCCTTGTTTCAAATTTTATTCCATCACAGCACTGCTCCGTCATTTGAAGAACGGCTGACAATATATCTGTCCAGTGCCTCTTCTACCGAGGTTTCAAAGCTGCCGCTTGCGCCCCAGTCGATGCCGAATAAGCCGCTGCCGCCTCCGCCGCTGACAAGGTGAACGTGGGTGTTTGCGCCCTCGGGATAGACTACGGCTGTAAGGGTGAGCATATTTTCAGCTCTGTAGTAATACTTTTCGTATATGATAACTGCACCGCCAAAAGGCAGAGGGTGATAGTCAAGGACAGTGCCTGACATACTGCTGTCAATTTTTTCTGTCATCTTTTTAAGAGTCTCTTTAACTGAGAGATTTACAATAAGGTCGGTCATAATTCTCCTCTATCCTTTCTGTATTGGTAAGATTATAACACCCTACAGCTAAAAAATCAATGATTAATAATTCCTCATAATTCATAATTATTTCGCTTTAAACTATTGCAACTCTCCCTCTTTAATTGTATAATATATAATTATTTCTAAAAAACACAGGAGTACCCCCAATGAAAACCTATCGCAGAGCAGGTGTCCTTATGCACATAACCTCACTGCCGGGCAAATACGGCACAGGCGTTATGGGTAAAGATGCCCGCAGATTTATAGACTCTCTTCGGGAAATGAATTTCCGCTATTGGCAGGTGTTGCCTCTTAACACTACAGACAGTAGCGGCTCACCCTACTGTTCCTACAGTGCCTTTGCAGGAAACATAAGCCTCATTGACCCCGAAACCCTTTTTGAAAAAGGCTTTGTAAGTGAAGCCGACATAAGAGAATGCGAATACAGCGGCAGTATATACTGCACCGACCACACTTTCGCTTATAAAACACGAATGGTTCTTCTCAAAAAAGCCTTTATGAATATTGACGCTGACTCAGCCGCCCTCATAAGAATATTCAGAGAGCAGAATAAATGGGCTGAGGACTACGCCTACTTTATGGCACTTCGTGATTTCTACGACAAAAAGCCCTGGTGGGAGTGGGAGGAAAAACACGCCCGCTATGCCAAGGCTCAGAAATGCAAGGGCGACTTTGAAGAGAAAATCGCTTTCTATGTTTTCACCCAGTATATTTTCTTCACCCAGTGGAGAAGCCTTAAGGAATACGCAAACTCAAATAATATATTCATCTTAGGCGATATGCCCATATATGTCAGCCGTGACAGTGCCGATGTATGGAGTGATGTATCTCTCTTTGAGATTAACGAAAAATCTCTTGCGCCGACTCACGTTGCAGGCGTACCCCCCGACTATTTCTCCGAAGACGGCCAGCTCTGGGGCAACCCACTTTACAACTGGAAGAAGATGAAGGAGACAGGCTATGAGTGGTGGATTCACAGACTCGAATGCTCACTCAAGCTCTATGACAAGGTTCGTATCGACCACTTCAGGGCATTCGCTTCCTATTGGTCAGTGCCTGCCGAAAGCAAGACAGCTAAAACCGGTGAATGGCTCGAGGGACCGGGTATGAGCCTTTTTGATGCTGTAAAAGAGAAGCTCCCCGAAGCCGACATTATTGCAGAGGACTTAGGTACCTTCGGCGAGGATGTAATAAAGCTCCTTGAGGATACAAACTTCCCGGGTATGAGAGTAATTCAGTTCGGCTTTGATCCATTGGGCGACAGTACTCATCTTCCTCATAATTATCCTAAAAATTCAGTTGCTTATGTGGGTACCCACGACAATAATACAATTCTCGGCTGGCTCTGGGATGCCTCTCCCGATGAAAGAGCTTTCGCTCTTCGTTATTGCTGTTTCGGCGGTAACAACTGGGGTGACGGCGGGCCTTACAGCGGTTCTTGCAGAGCAGTTATTGAGACTGTATGGAAGAGCGCATCTGATACTGCAATAATTGCAGTTCAGGATATGTGCGGTTACGGCAAGGACGCGAGAATGAATATCCCCGGCACGGCTGAAGAAAACTGGACCTTCAGAATAAGCCAAGACGGACTTAATTCCATTGATAAAGCATACTATAAAGAGATAAATCATATTTACAGAAGATACTACTAATTATGAATTAGGAATTATGAATTATGAATGGAGAAACTTTCAGATGTTTGGAAAAGAAAATGCGATAGTTGATAAGAGCAAGAAATATGCTTTGAGAATCATCAAATTGTATCAGTACTTGACTGATACGAAAAAGGAATATGTAATATCAAAACAAGTTCTTCGTTGCGGAACAAGTGTAGGGTCAAATATAAGAGAAGCGATCAGAGCTCAAAGCAAACCTGATTTTTATACAAAGCTCTATATGTCTCTCAAAGAAGCTGAAGAATCATTATATTGGCTTGAGCTTTTATATGAATCCGGTTACATTGAAAAAATACATTTTGACAGTATCTATGCAGATGCAGAAGAAATTGTAAAGATACTTGTTGCAATAACTAAAAACCAAGGAAAAACCATTTCGTGAATTTTGGAAAACGAGTTGTTTTTGTATGTGATAAACTAACCTCCATACAATTCATAATTCATAATTCATAATTCATAATTTGATGAAAGGAAGATAAAAATGATAGAGATTATTAATCACGGCGTGCATCTCGTGAATGGCATAGAGCTCATTGACGGCAGTGTACAACAGCAGAAGGCAAAGCTCGAGTCAATGGGTCTCAGTACTCGCGACGACAGAAACGGCACTATCGCCTATTCAATTTTAAATTCACATAACACTACTCCCGGTGCTGAGAAAATGAGAGTCAGGTTCGACTCCCTCATTTCCCACGATATCACTTATGTAGGTATTATTCAGACAGCACGTGCAAGCGGACTTAAGAAATTCCCTATTCCTTATGCTATGACAAACTGCCACAACAGCCTTTGCGCTGTCGGCGGTACAATAAACGAAGACGACCACGTTTTCGGTCTCTCAGCCGCTAAGAAATACGGCGGTATATATGTACCTGCAAATCAGGCAGTTATCCACCAGTACGCAAGAGAAATGATGTCAAAGTGCGGCAATATGCTCCTTGGCTCAGACAGCCATACACGTTACGGTGCTCTCGGTACTATGGGTGTAGGTGAAGGCGG
>JAZSMR010000091.1:0-2615 GCA_045535965.1 Acutalibacteraceae bacterium | reverse complement strand
CCACGAGTGATAATTACAAGACCATCAGTATTATCTGTCAGAAGTTCGTAAATTTCTTCTATACTTTTATCCTTATACTGTTCCGAACCTGTACATTCCTTTGATACCACATTTACTGCACAATGCTTGTGGAGATAACTTTCGTGACGGCAGTCTATTGTAACAAAAGGCTTGTTATGCTTTACGCAAAGCTCTGCCGCAGCCTGTGTTTCTTCAAGGAAAAATGGGTCTATTGCCGCAACCTTACAGTTCTTTATATCTTCCTCCTTTGGCATATTCCAGCGTTTCTTTGCGACATCTTCATATAGTGACTGAAACACGCCCATAGGCGAACGGACAAGTCCTGCAATTACAACATAGTCCATAAGTCCTTCATAATCAGGGTCAAAATAAAGTGAGGACAAATCGACTGTCTTATTTTTATAGAACTCCCTTAAAAGTGGTGCAACCTCTGTTCCTATATGTGTGCCGTCAATTTTTACGGTTGCCCCCAAAGAGGATAGCACAGTTGCTGCTGTGCCTGTTTCTCCGCCTGGCAGAAAATATTTTGCTTTGATTTCTGAATATTCATCGGGCTGCAGGAACTCTCCTTTCAGCAAAAAGGAATGTGTTCCGAGTATCTGACCGTGCATATAAATTTCGTAATTCATAAGTACCTCCATTCTATCAGACTTATTTCGCCGCGTAAGTGGAAATAAAGTGGGTTACAAAATTTTCAATTCTTTTAAAAATCTTCTCCTGATTTTCAGGCTCTCTATCACAAAGGTGAACAAGCGATGTAACAGGTGCGGTATAGATAAAGCTTAACATTTCGGGATCGTCTTTTTTTAATAGTCCGTCTGTCATCATTCCTTCAAAAACCTTTGCAAAGATTTTCTGCGTTCCCTCAAGAAAATGCTTTGTTGCAAGTTTTTTCACACGTTCATCGTGAAATTGTTCGGTTAATAGCAACTTTCTTGTAAGAATTATTTTCGGGTCATTAACAGTAAATCGGAGCATATTTACTGTAAGTGTGAGCAGTTCTTCACAGGATTTTGGTTGCAGCGGGAGGTTAGCCTCCGAGCCGAAATGCTGTGCATAATAGCCTTCCATTCTGTCAAGTAGACAGTTCCATATATCCTCTTTGCTTTTGTAGTGCTTATATAATGCAGATTTGCTTAAACCAAGCTGTGCCGCAAGTTCACGAAGATTTGTGCCCTTATAGCCGTTCTCGGCAAACATTATCAGAGCTTCATCGAGTATTCTGTTTTTAGTTGAGTTTTCCATTGTGCCCTCCATAGAAATACAAAGGTGACCGATTGGTCACCTTTATTATAGCAAATACTGATTCGCTTGTCAATATCTTTTAGAAGCAATAGAATTTTTTTCTTTTGAAAAAGTCATCAAACCTTATTTTTGTTCCCGTTGACAGCAAGCATCGCCTGTGAATAGACAAAGTCACGATTTTGAAAAATCGGTATGCTCGCTCTCTGGCATTAACATTGAGAGCAAGCATAGCATTTGTCTATACACTCCCCTCTTTTCTCCGAAAATCGTCAGTGCAGACAAATACAAAAAACTTGTTGGGGTGCGGGTCTCCGGCGGAGACCTCTACGAAACAGAAGCACCGACCGAGGCGACAGCCGAGACAACCCCAAACCCCTTGACAGAAAATCTTGCTTTTGCTCGATTGAAAAGTATGATGAAAAAGCCGTTGTGCAATAAAAACACAACGGCGAATTTTTATATTCAGGGGGTGCGTAACGAAACGGAGCGATTATAATATAATCAATGCTCACTTCTTTTTATAACAAAGCATTCAGCTATTTTAGCAAAGCCTATCTTCTCTGCTAATTTAGCGGAAGCAAGGTTTTTATAATGGCACGCCCAGACAGGTTTCTTATTATGTTCCAAGATATATTTTAACATAGCTTTTGAAACAATTGCGGCAAATCCTCTGTGCTGATAATTCTCTTGCGTTTCAACTCCGATGTCTATTTCGTTGTCGCTGACAGCAGCAGAAAATGCCCAAGCTGCAATTTCTCCATTTGTTATAACACAGTATCCTTTGCCGTTTGAAAGGAAATCATTTGCGTTGCTCCAAGAAAAATACGGTGTAATTCTCCCTTCCATTTTTGAGAGAATTTCTGCGTCAATAGTCCTTAATTCACAGTCAAATGGCAAGTCAGGTATTTCAGCGGAAACCTTATTAAATTCAAAAAAGTATCTGCGTTCAATATCAATATTTTCTTTATCACTGAAAAAAGACTTTATTCTTTCTTCATCAGTAAATAAAATAAAGCGACGCGGATTTATTTCGTTCTTGTCAGAAATGATATCATATATTTCCTTAAGAAAAGTCTTATCATATTCACCCGAAATAAATGCAAATCCGCTGTAATGCCAAAAAAGCACTGTCTTACAGTCTGTCCTTGAACTCACAAAAATATCCCCCTGCTGATAACCCTCAGCAATAGAAAGCAGGTAAACATTTCCACATTTACATTGCTGAGCATAAGGAATATAGTCGGAGTAGTCTTTAAAATCCACTTTAATCATAACCGCACCTCTCTGACTTCTTGAATACAATCATTATACCACATTTTCCTCGAAAATTCAATCATAACCGACAGGTG
>JAZSMR010000018.1:0-7096 GCA_045535965.1 Acutalibacteraceae bacterium | reverse complement strand
TATTTATATTTGTTTTTCCGGTGAACAGTTAGAAATAAGGCTCTGTGGTCGCTACCAATCAGCTTCCACAGAGCCTTTCATATCATATAATTTAACGAGAAAACCGTCCCCTGTGTTTTCCCTATTCTGTTTAATCAGCCAATAGGATATCTGTGTTCAAACTCGTCAAGCCATTCGCCTGTAATGAAATTTCTTGATCTTACAACCAATTCATCCTCATAGACTTCAACAATAAGACCTTGACCGGCTTCATAGTCAGCATGTTCAGTTGCTCTGGGAACATTTATACAGTCAACATTATGCCAATCATAAAAACTATTGGCGCTGAGCTTATTGTGATAATGTCCGTGCAAGTACAGAAGGTTATCGTATTTTTGAAGAAGCCAGGCAAGCTCTCTGTAATCTCTGTCTCTTATAAGATAAATGGGATGATGATTGAAAACAAGAATGGGAGCATTTGCCTCTTTAGCTTCATCAAGAACGCCTATGAGCCATTCCATTTGCTTGTCGCTGATAACATAATCACCAACACAAAGATCTTCGGAGGAAAGGAAAATCATATAGCATCCGTTAACAACTCTGTAATAGTAAAGCTCGTCGATATCATTTCCTAAGATAAGCTTATTGCTTGAGATAAATCTGTTGCGGAATGTATTATAATCTCCCTCACCGTTACCTAAGTCGTGATTTCCGGTGATAACAAAATTATTTTTAGCGGGCATTACAGCCTTTATGGCTGAGTAGAAAAAGAAATTTTCAGCAATCTGACCGTTCATAACATTGTCGCCTGTATAAACAACAGCATCAAGGTAGTCAGCTGCTTTGATGCCTTCGAGAACGTTTTTTAAGTGGTCGTATGGTTCGGGGTGGTTTGTTTCTACGTGGATGTCGGATACCACTGCAAAGCCTGTGATAAGCTCACCTGGATTTTCTGCCTCATAGGGTACGCCGACGTCACCTGACCCAAGGAACATCATCATAATCAGTGTGAGCACGGTTGAAAGAAATCTTACCATAAACTTAGTAACAGTTGCAAAATTCATATTTTTTCCTTCTTTCTTTAATAATACTGCCATATCTGCTCTATAAGTATAACACTTTATTTTTGTTTTGTAAATTCTTTCTTCGATTTTTTAATAAATATTATTATAGAGTATACAGGTGACGGTTCTGTGTGTAAGTCATAACCCTTTAATTATTCCCACACCTTTTAACAAAAGGTCGAGGGTATGTCCATTTCGCATTAAAATTGGTCACTGCTTTCAGGAAAAAGACGATTCAAAAGAATCGTCTTTTTCAGTTTTATTCGCCTTCGTCGAGTGATATTGCTTCGCAGTGATATTGTGCTTTGCACAGTGTTATTCGCTTTGCGGGTTTGTCAGCGAATAAAATATCACTCCGACAGAGTCGGAATATCACTTTAAGCAAATTTCCTATGAGCACCCGCACTAAGACTCCGTAGTTTAAAAGCTACTGAGTTGTTTTTTTGCAACAATTATTAAAACAGATGAGGGACTTGAAGCAGGGGCGGTAGTTAATCGATGTCCGGTGGACATCGAGAGCCGCCAATGACCGAGCTTCGCAGAGGAAAACCCGACTCAAAAATTCATCTTACCCTTTCACTAAAACCGCCGACGGCGTTTTGCCATACATTTTTTTGAAAGCACGAATAAAAGACGGTGTATCGGCATAACCGACCTCAAAAGAAACCTCGCTTACACTTTTACCTTTCTGTAACTCTATCGAAGCTGCCTCAAGCCTTGCACTAATCTGCTTTTCTCTGAACGTTACACCGTAATACTGCTTGAGTATTCTCTGTGTCTGACGGACAGACATACCAAGCCTATCGGCAAGTTCAGGCAAGGTAATTTTCATATATTCAAATATAAAGGCATTTTCAATAATCACAAATTTCTTATCATCAGGCGTATCCGCATCACTCATAATTAGATCAGATGAGTATAAAAACGACAGCTCTGTTATAATCAGTTCGGAAATATGAATCTGTTTTTCTTTGGCGTAAAGACTGTTCTGATAAGCAATCTCATTGAGATTGTCAAAAAGAGCTCTGATGGCATCGTTTGCCTGACCTATCCAGAAATGTGTTGCATTAAAAGTACTGGAAAGAATATCCGTCCCGGTGCTCGTTTTCTGAATATAAAGACAGATTTCACTGAGAGGATCTTTTCCATCAATGGTTTGCCTGTGCCAGATATGCGGTCCTGTTATATAAAGGCTGTTTTTGACAAGACTGTAGGAATTGCTGTCTGTAATAAGCTTACCCTTGCCGCCGAAGCAGAAATGTATTTCATAGCTTTGAGCGCCATGACTGTGACCGTTTATATCAGCTGTGAAGGTTCCGCTTGAAATATTAAGTATTTTGTATGAAGATTTTCCTATACGTAATTCTTTCATAAAATCACCACCGCAAATATTATAATTCAATTCGCTTTATATGTCAAATTGTATTTCGGTTGTCGTAAAAAGCTATATAATATATAGTGTATTGATAGTAAAATTGTAATATAAATACTTTTTAACAGAGAGGATGTATGTTATGGGCGTTGTTATGCGTATCATCGGCACTATTGTTACACTTTTTTCAATGATAGGAGGATTAATCAATCCTGTGGACACTTTTCAAAATTCCAAAGAGCTTTTTTCAGACCCTTACAAAGCTTCGTTTTCAGAACTATATTACGAAGTTTCTCAAAACAGCAAAAATGTAACGGATACTTGGCGTCAGGGTATGATTTCAGGTAACGGTTTGCAGGGTGTTATCACCAGCGGTTCACCCTACAGCGATACTCTTATCTATCAGAATATGCATTTTATTATGCCTAACAGAAATGTCCGCTACTGTCCGGACACCTCAGACGAACTCGAAACCGTAAAACAGAATATCGCCAACAGTGAAAACATCATAGATAATGCGTCTTATGACGACGTTTATGCTTTTCATCCCGGCGGAGTGCTGAGAATCAAGCAGTTCAAGCAGGCCAAAATGAATTATATAAGATATACCGACTATGAAACTGCTCAGGTCGGTGTAAGATACACCGATATCAGAGGTATATGGGAGAGAAAAACCTTCACCTCTCAGACAGACAATGTAACTATCACAAAAATCAGCCGGTCATCAACGGGCAGTAAGGTTAACCTCACCCTTTCAATGGACGATATTTCAACCTTTGCCAACTACGGCAACGGTAACGAGGTTGATCTGAAGTACAAAAAAATCGTCGGAGATGATTGCGAATACATCGCTTTTGTTGCCCATTATCCGAACTACGAAAACAGTGAGCTTAAAAACGGCGGTTATGCAACAGCGGTTTATGTCGTATGTGAGGGTGGTATAAAAACTGAGACCTGCATAGGAAATGTTAAAGATGACCAATACTGCGGCAAAAAAGACCCGGCCATAAAAATTACAGGTGCAGATAATGTTTATCTCATTGCCGTTTCTGACAGAACTTTTGATATGGGTGCTTATGACAGCTTTGCCGATGCAGATTCTTATGCACTGGTAGATGAACTCGTAAAAAAAGCCGTCGACGTTGCTGAAAAATATACAGTTGACGGTTTGTTCAGCTATGAAAAGGCTCTCGAAAAGCACGCAGAAATTTTCAGCGAAGAGTTCAATGCCGTCAGCTTTACTCTTGGTGACGGTATGAGCACCAAAGCCAACGAGCAACTTGTTCTTGAACAGTATCTCAAGAACGATTTAAAAGCAGACCTTGCCGAAAGAGCATACTATTCCGGCAGATACGCTTACCTTTGCTCGGCAGGATACTCTACACCGAGACTTTACGGTATGTGGACCGGTGAATGGGCACCCGGTTGGGGCAGCAAATACACTATGGATGCCAATGTAAATCTTCAGACCTCTTCAATGAATACAGGCAATATGGAATCGTCGTATATCGGCTATGCTTCTTTCATTCTCCGTCAGGTGCCCGATTGGGAGGAAAATGCAAAAGCTACTCACGGCTTCACCGATGCCATTCAGGCTCCCGTAAACAGTGACGGTGACAAGGCTGTTATCACTGAAACCTGTTATCCCTACCCCTTCCGTTACTGGAATGCAGGTACAAGCTGGATGCTTCAGCCTCTTTATGAGACACTTCTTTGCTACGGTGATGTTCATATACCCATTACCGGTGAATTTGATCTTAATAATCTCAAATCAGTTTTATCTCTTAACGAAACTGATCTTACAGATAATGAAATTGCAGAGCTTAAAAATAAAGGCTATCTTGATTTAAGAACAGACATTCTTCTTCCTCTTCTTACTAAGAGTGCAAACTATTGGGATCAGATGATGTCACCTGAATACTATACCGATGCAACCGGCAACGTTATATATGAGGCCGGCAAGACAGAGCTCGGCGAGGGCGAAAAATATGCAATACTCCCCTCCTATTCGCCTGAAAACAATCCTGCCAACTATCCCAGCCCCTCCGTCGCAAATGCAGCTATTGATATCTCGGCCTGCAAAAGCAACCTCGAAATGCTCATTGATATTATGAAGAGCGTGGATGCAAATGCAGACACTTCCTATTGGGAGACACTTCTTAAGAATGTGCCCGACTATCTCTATGACGAAACAGGTGCAATCAAAGAGTGGGCAGCAAACGAGTTCAGCGAAAACAATCTTCACCGTCATCTGAGTCATCTTTACTGTGTATGGCCTATGTTTGAAACACAGGACGACGAAGCCCTCAAAGCTGCCTGCGAACAGGCTATAGCAAACAGAGCAAGTGAAAATCAGGCAAGTCACGCCCTTGTTCACAGAGCACTTATCGGTGCAAGACTTAAGGACAGTGCCGCAGTAACAGACTCACTGGTAAATCTTATGAATCATTGGATTCACTACGACTCACTTATGACAAACCACGACTATGACAGAAACAGCTGTTACTGCACAGACTTCGCAATAGGCTACCTGGGCATAATCAATGAAAGTCTTGTCTATTCTTACACCGGCGAAATTGAAGTGCTCCCCTCACTTCCGACATCAGGCTTTGAAAGCGGTGAAATAAAAGGAATCAGAACAAGAAGCAGAGCAGTTGTTGACTCGCTTAAGTGGAATCTCGCAGAAGGCACGGCAGACGTTACAGTAACATCTGATATAACACAGACTATAGAAATTTCCTGCGGACAGTCTGCAGAAGTGCAGACTGTAACTTTCACAGAGGGTGAAAGCAAAACAGTAAGCTTTAACATTTCAAAATAAAATCAGCATTCCCCGGCATATAACCGGGGGATTACTGTTATCCCTATTTAAAAATACCATTTTGCATAAATACTCACATTGACTTTTACTATGCATTTAGGTATAATGATTCTACAAACAATACTATATGAGGTGTGTGAACTTATGAGAAGAATTAAAAACTCACGTGCAACCGATGTCAACGAAAAACTCACTCTCAGAGAATATGCTGCCTACAGTTCAAGTACAGCCGTATCAAGAATAGGCTCTGCTATGAGCGGCTTTTTTGGAGGTCTCGTTGCATCAACATTCTTAGGTCTCAGCGAAAGCTCATTTGCAACTTATAGCACAATCGTATTCGTTCTCGGCTTCTGGGATATAGCCAACGACGTTATTGTTGCAAGCTTCCTTGATAAAAACCGCAGAACCTTCGGCAGATGGGGCAGATTCAAGCCATGGCTTATGGCAATGCTTATCCCCTGCAACCTTATTCTCATACTTCAGACTCTGCCTATCAAAGAGTTCTTTCCTCAGGCAGGTGACACATTGAAGGTTGCTTATCTCGTACTGCTCTACTTCCTCAATGACGCTTTCAGCACATTCTACGGCGCAGCTCTCACTGCTCTTAATGCAAGAAGAACTACCGACAATATGGAAAGAGGTTACATTGCTGCTATCGACAGTATACTCGGCTCGGTTATCGGCTCAACAGGTACTTATATCGCCGCTTTCCTGCCTTTCATTTTACCTAATATGTCAGACGCAGAAAGATATTTCTGGGGTTACAGCGTTGTGACTATTCTGGCAATTCCCTTCACAATCTGGAACATAGTTGAAACCAAAGAGCGTATCACTGACCCACCGATTGAATATGTACCCAAGCTCAGAGATGTTTACAAGACCATCATCCACAACAAACCTCTGATGCTCTATATGCTTTCTGAAATTCTCGGACACGGTTTCTCCATCGGTTATAGCGTTATGACCTATGCTTTCATAGCCTGTTTCAGAACAGAACAGTTTGAAATCACTTTCTTCAGAGACACATTCCTTGAGTTTACCTATACATATAACGACGGCAACTATGCGGCTCTGCTGTCATTTGCGTCACTTGCATCATTTGTAACAACGGGTATCTCACTCTTCCTTGCTCCCATCATCAGAAAGTGGGTCGATGACAAATTCCTTTACATCGGTATGAAGCTGGGTACAGGTGTATGCTATGTTGCAATGTTCTTATCCATATATCCCTACGAAGAACACGAGCCTCAGGAAATCTTCATCAATGTTGTTTTCTGGTACGCTCTCCACGGTCTTACAACAGGCTTCTACAACACTGTTCCGGGTCTTATACAGATGGCAGCTTACGACTACGGCGAGTACACCTTCGGTGAGAGAAATGAGGCAACCGTAAGCGCAGTAAAGGGCACATTATCAAGAATTCTCGGTAACTGCACAACATATTTTATCAACATTTATCTTGTTTATGTCGGCTATCAACAGTTTGCTGACACGCCTGAGCTTATGCCCGTAGAGGCTAAGAGCAGTCTGATTTACCTCTTTGCACTTACACCGGGTCTTTTCTCATTCTTATCAATAATTCCTATGTTCTTCTATAAACTTTCAGGTAAGAAACACAAGGAAATTGTTTCAGCTCTCGAGTCCGACAGACAGCATAATCTTGATGAGATCAACGATACTGTTTCAGAAGACCGATAAACGAAAAATAGGGTAACACCGTTTCGCCGACACCACATAAGGCAGTAATTGTTTCTCGAACAAAATTCCCTGTATTATTGCCAAAAGCCTCGCAAGGCGGCAGCCTTGCTGCGTTTTGTGGCTTCAATACAAGAAATTTTTAGTTCTTACGAAACTGCGAAG
>JAZSMR010000111.1:0-22874 GCA_045535965.1 Acutalibacteraceae bacterium | reverse complement strand
TGCCCAGACGGTCGACAAATATCATTTCCCCCAATTCATGTGGTGCTCCACTTATCCGTCAGTCTCAAGGGAACGTATACTATATATAATACAGTAAAAATTTACACTGAAATTATACCATAAAAATTGAGCTATTGTCAATGAAAAAAGGCACTTAAAATGCTTTTCGGTAATAAGGACAAAAAACGGTTTATGAGTTAGGGTTTAGTTGTGATTTTTGTCGTTTTGGGGTACGCGGGTAAGTGAGTGCGAGGGGAAAAGATAAGCCGCCAAGGGAGTGAGGAGTTGAAGGGGAATGAATAAGTAAAGTTTTGATTAAACTTTTACAAAAGTTTACGGGGTGTGGGGCAGAGTCCCACGAAGGAGAAAGTGTTCGATACATCATTAGGAGTGAAATTTTTATTTTGTATTGATTTTTTTTATGAAAAGTGGTAAATTATAGATGTCACAACAAACATTAATTTAATAGCCTGTTTTCGTAGAGAATACATTGGTAAAGATGCATTCTCTTAATTAACCGTATCTACGAAAATAGAGCTAAGTTATGTTTGTGTGACAACAAGCGAGAGGCATTTTTGCAGTGTGTCTCGTTTGAGACACACTTTATTTATTTTTGGAGGTAAAATAAAAATGAAAAACAAGACGAAAACAGGAAAGAAAATTTTAGCTTTCGTTTCAGTGGTGATTATGTTGATTAGCATAGTGCTGATGAGTGCCAGTGCAGTGTGTGATCACGATTATGAAATTGTCCAGGAGTATAAAGCTCCAACCTGTACACTACCCGGCAAACTTACCATGGTGCGTTGTAAGGAATGTTGGGGTGTAGTCTACTATTTAAATGAAAAAGGCGAAGCAATAGAACATGGGCTTATAGAACCATTAGGTCATATAGATTTAAACTGTGATGAAATATGTGATAGATGTTCTAGTTGGCTTTCAGTGATACCTGGACAAACAGGTCAGTGCGGAGATAATGTTTATTGGAATTATGATAGCGCAACAGGTAAACTTGTTATAAGTGGCACCGGTCCGATGTATGATTATGTTTCTTGTTTTAGAAGTAGCAAAGTGAAAAGCATTATTATTGAAAATGGTGTAACAAGCATAAGCAGGCAGGCTTTTGAAGACTGCAAAAACCTTGAAAGTGTAATCATAGCCGACAGTGTAACAAGTATTGGCAATTGGGCTTTTTATAACACAGGTTATTATAACAATGAAGACAATTGGAATGACGGTTTGCTTATAATAGACGGTTGGATTGTGGATTTTAGGACTGATTATGTATGCATTTCAGCAGATGTGAAATCACTTGCAGATGAGATCTTTTATACAGATATTCCTGCTATTAAATATTTTGAAGTTGACAGTAAAAATGAATATTTTTCTTCTGATGAATATGGTGTTTTATATAACAAAGAAAAAACAGAATTGATTTATTATCCCAATGCTTCTAAAAATGTGAAATTTGTTGTTCCGGAAACAGTAGAGAAAATTCAAACCTTACATAGTTTTTATCTCCAGACTTTGGTTATTCCGGATAATGTAAAGGAAATAGCGGACGGTTCACCAGTATCACTTAGTTTTAAAAATGTATATTTTTATGGTAATGACACAAAGATTAATACAGAATATGGTTTTTGTTATAATTGGATAGACCAGGAAAAATGGTTTGAAGTTTGTGATGAGTATAGTGAATTAAGCGAAAAGTATGTAGAAGAATTAAAAAATAATACCCTTACTGACGAGATGATTGAAGTGTTTTCTAATGAATTTAATAGACTTGATAGCTATATTTTTTTAGATTATCACGTTCCTTACGGAACAATACACGCTCCCGAAAACTCTACTGCTCAGGCTTATGCAAATGAAAGAGGCATAAATTTTAAGCTACTCGAACCTCATACCTGTGTTTTCGGCGAATGGTACACAGTAACCGAAGCAACAGTATTTGCAGAAGGCGAAAAGAGACGCGACTGTGACTGCGGTGAATACGAAACAGATGTTATTGCAAAGCTCGAAAGCGCAAAGGCTGAAGATGAAACAACAGGTGTTGAAATCACATATACCGGAGATAACTTTGATAGCAAAGTTGAAATAATTGTTTCAGAAGATGCTGTAAACGCAAACATAGCTTTTGGCGATAATTACAAAAACTATAAGGCTTATGACATTTCACTTATGGCTGACGGTGAAAATGTTCAACCTGAGGGCTTTGTAACTGTTAAACTGCCTTTACCCGAAGAATATAACCCTGACACAACTGTAGTTTATTATGTAGCCGATAACGGTGAAAAGACATTGATTGAAAGCAAAGTTGAAAACGGTTATGTAATTTTTGAAACAGATCATTTCAGCGAATATGTCCTCGTAGACGAAAGCAGTAAGATTCATAAACATAGTTACGAATCGACAACTGTAAATCCCACCTGTACAGAAAACGGAGTGATAACCTATACCTGCACTTGCAGTGACATCTACACCGAAACAATTCCTGCTACAGGTCACAAGGATGCGAACGGCGACTATAAGTGCGACTACGGTTGTGGTTACGAATACGAAAATCCGGCTCCCGAGGTTCCCTCAGACCCCACTGACGATTGCACCTGCAACTGTCATGCAGGTGGCATAAAAGCATTCTTCTTCAAAATTCTCAACTTCTTCCAGAAACTCTTTGGCAAGAATAAAGTTTGTGCCTGCGGTGTAAAGCATTAAATGATTGTTGCGGACCGTCGAGGACGCCGGTCCCTACAATACATAATAAACAACAAAAAGAGGTAGGCTGAAACCTACCTCTTAATTTTTATATGCATCTTCTTCGGCGGATACAGCCTCATTGCTTCGGCAGAGTACCCTGCAATTCATAATTGTCAGAAATATCTCGTAAGCCCTACAACCTTACCGAGAATAATAAGCTCATCAACGATAATCGGGTCGAAGCTGTCATTTTCCGGCTGGAGTCTGAAATGGCCGTTTTCTTTGTAGAAGGTCTTGACTGTAGCCTCGTCTTCGATAAGAGCAACAACAATGTCACCGTTACGTGCAACGGGTGTCTTTTCAACGTAGAGTATGTCACCGTCGAAAATGCCGGCATTCAGCATGCTTTCACCGCGTACTCTTAAAGCGAACATCTCTTTGTCTGAGGAAATATGCACACCGTTAAAGGGTATGTAGCATTCAATCTGCTCCGTTGCAAGAATGGGCAGACCGGCAGTAACTACACCTAAAAGGGGTACATGTCTTACGTTTTCGCTCTGACCCACAATTCTGATTGAACGCTTGTGCATAGGGTCACGCATAATGTAGCCTTTTTCTTCGAGAGCAAGAAGGTTAGCCTGCACCGAAGAAGTTGAACGCAGACCTACAGCCTGGCAGATTTCTCTTACTGTGGGAGGTACACCGCTGCCTGAACGCTCTTTCAGAAAATCAAGAATGGATTGTTGGTTGTCAGTTAAATCATAACTCATAGGGATTCTCCTTTCGGTTCATTTGTATGAAAAAAAGCAGTAATTTGTCATTCCTTGCAGAAAAAACACAAATGTTCGTCTACAAGGGCATTATAGCACATAAAAAGTAAAAATGCAAACATTTGTTCACATAAAAATTGTAAATTTTTTGTGTTTTTTTACTTCTGAGTATATTTTCCACCTGCTGATTAATACTAAAATCAACTAAAATAAGTGAAAGGGTGGAAAGAAATATGAGCAAAAAAAAGAGTATCATAGAAAAAATTGCCTCGGGTAAGGGCTTTTATATTACTGCGGCACTGAGCTTTGTTCTTATTGTTGCGGCAATTGCTTTTGTATATAATTCATCGATGAATATGCTTCGTGACCTTGATATTCCCACTACATTGGAGCAGGTGGAGAAAAATCAGACCAATGTCAGCGACCCGAGAAAATATGATGAAGACGAAGAGCTTACAGAAGATGAAGGGTACTCTGCCGAAGAAAACACCACAGCGAAAGTAACTCGGCAGAGTACAACAAAGGAGTCTCAGAAAGTGACAGAAGCTACAACTGAGGAAGTTACAGAGCCTGTTGAGGTTTTCAGCAACGATTCCTATGTTTATCCTCTCACGGGCGATATTGACAGAGCCTTTTCTATGAGTCCCGTTTACGATGAAACTATGGAGGACTGGCGTATCCACAGAGGTACGGACTTTGCCTGTGAACCCGGTGCAGAGGTTGCAAGTATCGGCAACGGCAAGGTAGTCAAGGTTATAGCTGACCCCTCGTGGGGATACTGCATTGAGGTGGACTACGGTGATTTTATTGCCAGGTACTGCGGAATGGAGCAGGGCACAACGGTTATAATTGACGACACTGTTTCAAAGGGTGATATTATCGGCAAGGTGGGGTCGATTCCTTGTGAGAGCAAGCAGGAAAGTCATCTGCATTTTGAGATTGTACGCGGCGGAGCCTGGGTTGACCCGGTTAAAAACTTAGAATAAGTGCATTTTGGTATTTTATGTAAGGGACAAGGTTCTTGTTTTTTGACATCGGCAAGGGCAATATAAAAACAGCTCGGAGCTTTTTAAGTGTACCGAGCTGTTTTTTATCTTTGTGGTGGGACTCTGTCCCACACCCTGCAAACTTTTGTAAAAGTTTGACAAAACTTTACTGCTTCTTTTATTTATTTACTCCATCTCAAAGGTGCCCGTATAAAGCTGATAATACTTGCCACCCTTGTCTATAAGACTCTGATGGTCACCCTCTTCAATGATCTCACCCTTTTCAAGAACAACAATATCCTGAGAGTTTCTTACAGTTGAAAGACGGTGAGCAATAACAAATACGGTTCTGTCTTCCATAAGAGCGTCCATACCCTTTTCAATAAGACGTTCTGTTCTTGTATCGACTGATGAAGTAGCCTCGTCAAGAATAAGAAGAGGAGCACCTGCAATAGCCGCACGGGCAATGTTGATAAGCTGCGCCTGACCCACACTGATGTTTACGGCATCAGCCCTGATTTCCGTCTCATAGCCGTCGGGAAGCTTTTCAATAAACGAGTGGGCGTTAGCAAGCTTTGCAGCGGCAATAACCTCTTCGTCTGTTGCGTCAAGCTTACCGTAGCGGATGTTGTCTGCAATAGTACCTGCAAAGAGCTTGGTGTCCTGAAGTACCATTGCCATAGAATGACGAAGGTCGTCTTTTCTGATGTCCTTGATGTTTATTCCGTCATAGGTGATTTCACCGCGGTCAATTTCATAGAAACGGTTAATAAGGTTAGTGATGGTTGTTTTACCTGCGCCTGTTGAACCTACGAAAGCAACCTTCTGACCGCTTTTTGCAGTTACATCTATGTTTTTAAGTACGTCGGTACCCTCAACATAAGCGAAGGTGACGTCTTTGACCTCAATGTTACCCTTTACGGGAACATACTTGTAGCCGTCATTTTCGGGCACCTTCCATGCGTACTTGCCTTCCTCGGAGTCGGTTTCCTCCTCTTCGCCCAGAGCGTTTCTGAGAAGTCTTACAAGAGTAGTTTTACCCTCGTCGGTTTCGTTGGGAGTGTCGAGAATTTCGAATACTCGCTCAGCACCTGCAAGGGCTGATACAAGGGAGCTGTAGGTGCTCGCTATTGAAGCGATAGGTGAAGCGTAGCTTTTTGATTTGTCGAGGTAAGTAATGAGAGTCGCAACGCTCATTTCGCCGCTCAGAACAAATGTAGCACCGAGTACAACAACGATAGCGTAGTTGATTCTTGTAATCATAGACATAAGCGGACCCATAAAGCCGCCTATAATGTTGGCTTTAACGCCGATTTTACGGTAGTTTTCATTGAGGTTGTTAAAGGTTTCTTTTGTGGTATCTTCATAGCAAAAGAGCTTTACAACCTTTATACCCTTGATATATTCTTCCGTGTAACCGTTTACTTCACCAACTGCTTTTTGCTGAGCCTTGAAAAGGGGTGAACACTTGGATGTGATACCGATAACGACGGCAAACATCAATACAATGGCAACGGTGATTGTTAAAGTGAGCTTCCAGGAGAAAATAATCATAATGGTGATTGTCATTATAGCCTGGATAAAGGAAGATATAAGTGTCGGGAAGTTACTGCTTACGAGGTCACTGACACGGTTTATGTCGTTGGTGAAACGGCTCATAATTTCGCCGGTCTTTCTCTTGTCAAAGAATTCCAGTGGGAGTCCCTGAATGTGATTGAAAAGATCGCGACGCATATTCATAAGAGTATATGAGGAAACGTGAAGCATAAGTCTTGAGTAAAGAACACTGAATAAGGCTGAAAGCGCATATCCGCCTGCCATGATGATAAGCCAGGCAGCTATTGTTTTCATAGCTTCCTCACCGTTAGTATTCTTGCCTGAAATGACACCCTCAAGCACTTCATAAACGGGAAGCATAGCAAGAGACGAAAGCACACTGATTACTGTTGTGAGAACAACAAGAAAGGCAACAAATATAAGTAAAACCTTATACTTTGTGATATATCTGAGAAGCCTCTTGGTTGCCTGCTTAATGTCTTTTGGTTTCTTCTTTTTCTTTTCTTCCTCTTTTTTCTCCCGTTCTTTTCTTTCTTCCTCGGTTTCGTTTTCGGGAATCTTACTCTTTTTTGAGCGAGGAGATTTTTTGCCTTTGCCGCGGGATTTTTTCTTGCCGTTTTCCTCTGACGGCGTTTCCTGAGCTTCGGGAGTTCCTTCGGCTTTTACTTCCTGAGTTTCACCGAGCTCTAATTCTTTATTCTCTTCGTTTAAGGGCGTTTTACTCATTGTGCCAACACTCCTTCCTGCTGAGAAACAAAGATCTCATTATAAATTTCGTTATTCTTTGTCAGCTCATCGTGGGTACCGATGCCGACAATTTTACCGTTATCCATAACGATGATTCTGTCAGCGTCCATAATTGATGTGATACGCTGAGCGATGATTATTTTCGTGGTATCCTTGAAAGCGTCGCTTCTGAGGGCAACTCTTATCTTGGCGTCGGTTGCTGTATCGACAGCGCTAGTTGAGTCGTCGAAAATAAGAATCTTTGCCTTTCTGAGAATGGCTCTTGCGATACAAAGTCGCTGTCTCTGACCGCCTGATACTGTGTTACCGCCCTGACCGAGCTCTGTATCATAGCCCTTTTCGAAATCGCTTATGAAATCGTGTGCCTGGGCAATTTTTGCAGCCTCAACAACATCTTCATCAGTAGCATTCATGTCGCCCCAACGTATGTTTTCCATAACGGTGCCCGAGAAGAGAGTGCTCTGCTGAAGAACAACGGAAATTTCGCTTCGGAGGTTTTTGAAGGTGTAATCCTTGACGTTTCTGCCGCCGATTAAAACTTCACCTTCACCTGCATCGTAAAGACGGGGGATAAGCTGAACGAGAGTTGACTTCGATGAGCCTGTACCGCCGATGATGCCGATAGTTTCGCCTGATTTTACTGAAAAGCTGATATCGTCGAGTATGTTTTTTACAGCTGAGTCACTGTATTTGAAGCATACATTTCTGAATTCGATGCTGCCGTCTTTTACTGTTGCGTCGGGGTCGGCATCCTTATCGTTAACAGCCGGCTCCTGATTGAAGATTTCGCCTATTCTGCCGATAGAAGCCTTAGCCATAATTATGCTGAGGAATACCATAAGCACCATCATAAGTGATGAGAGCACCTGAGAAATATATGAAACGAAGGTTGTCATTTCACCGGGGGTAAGTCCGGTTCTGCCCTCTATGATGAGATCGCTGCCTCGCCACATAGCGAAAACCATACAGCCGTAAATAACGAACATAACAGCAGGAGAGAGATAAAGAGAAATCTTCTGAGTTTTCATATTCATTTTCATAACTTCTTCGTTTACCTCGGCAAACTTCTGCTTTTCGTGGTCTTCTCTTACAAAGGATTTTACAACTCTGATGCCGTTGATGTTACCTCTGAGTACACCGTTGAATTTATCAGTGGTTTTGAGCATTTTCTTAACCAAAGGTACGGTGATAACGCCCATAATCGCGAGGATTATTACAATGGCGGGAAGAGCTACTGCGAAAGCTATTGAAAGGTCCTTGCTGATATTAAGAGCATAAATCAGTGCAGTAATGAGCATAAAGGGTCCCTTGATAAAAGTGACGATGGTGTTTTTATAAACATTCTGAATCATAGAAACGTCACTTGTCATACGGGTAATGAGTGAAGAGATCTTAAGCTTATCAATATTCTCGAAAGATAAATCCTGGATTTTATTGAAAAGCTCTCTTCTGAGGTTTGCACCAAAGCCCATACTTGCAATGGCACTGCAACGGGAAGCTATGTAACCGACAACAAGAGTCAGGGCACAAAGCCCAAGCATTTCAAGAAGCTTTATTATAATTTCTTTTTTTATCTGTGTTGGGTCAATACCCTCAGCACCGAGCTGATAAAGAATATCAACAACCCTACCCATAGCCTTAGGAATTTCAATCTCGATGATAACGTCGAGAAAAACCATAATAGGGCATATCAGGGTTAAAATGCGGTATCCTTTCGTAAAGGATAAAAATCGTTTTGCCAAATCAGGCTACCTCCTTTATTTTGTGTTCTGTTGTTTTGTTTATATAAGCAAAGTCCTACGGTTCTTAAGACCGCAGGACTTAAGATTTCTCTTTACATGGGAATAAGAGCACTTGCGAATCCGAAATATACAAGAAGCGATATAGCGTCTACAAGGGTTGTAATCAGGGGACCTGCCATAAGCGCAGGGTCGAGCTTGAGCGCTTTTGCAATGATTGGCAGGGTACAGCCGATAGTCTTTGAAACTATAACTACGGCAACCACTGAAAGGGAAACAACTAAAATTACGCTGTCCGTTACCTCGTTGCCTGTGGCAAGTCTGACAATGAGCATTCTCAGATAGTTGGCTACGCCGAGAATAACACCGACCATAAGAGAAACTCTGATTTCTTTCCAAAGTACTCTGAAGAAGTCCTTGAGCTTTACTTCGCCAAGAGCCAGACCGCGGATAATAAGGGTTGACGCCTGGTTACCCGAGTTACCGCCGGTACCCATAAGCATAGGTATGCAGGCTGTCAGACCTGCGATAGTTGCAAGCTGATTCTCAAAGCCTTCAATTATCTGACCTGTAAAGGTGGCTGTTACCATAAGAATAAGCAGCCAGCCGATACGGTTTTTCGCCATATTAAATACGCTTGTTTTAAGATATCCGTCTTCTGAGGGTAAAAGTGAAGCCATCTTTTCGAAGTCTTCCGTAGCCTCTTCTTCGATAATGTCGACGATGTCGTCGATGGTGATTATACCGACGAGTCTGTCTTCTTTATCAACAACGGGTACAGACAAAAGGTCATACTTTTTGGCAAGAGCAGCAACCTCTTCCTGGTCGTCCATTGTCCTTACGAAAACTAACTGTTCGTCGTCGCTCATAATGTCAGTTACAAGGGTATCCTCTTCATTTAAAAGCAAACGGCGAAGGGGAATGGTACCAACAAGGTGACGCTTGTCGTCTATAACATAGCAGGTGTAGATAGTTTCTTTGTCAACGCCGGTACGGCGGATATTTTTGATAGCTTCGGCAACAGTGAGTCTGTCGTGAAGCTCAACCATTTCAATGGTCATAACGCTTCCTGCTGAATTTTCGGGGTATTTGAGGAAGCGGTTGATAAGGTCGCGTGTTTCCTTATCGGTATTGGCTAAAACTCTTCTTACGATGTTTGCAGGCACCTCTTCGAGAAAGTCAACGGCGTCATCGAGGAAAAGGTCGTCCATAAGTCTTCCGATTTCGCTGTCGGTTATGGACTGCACAATGACACTCTGTCTGTCAGGCTCAAGGTAAGCAAAAACATCAGCGGAGATATCCTTCGACAATATACGGAATATTTTAACAGCGAGCTTATCGTCGTCGAGATCCATGATAAATTCCGCAATATCGGGATACGCCATGTCTGAGAGTTCGTCTTTCAGCTCTTTGAGCTGATTTTTTGCAAGCAGCTTATAAAGACCGCCGAAAAGATTTTCATTCATGTTTTTCACCGACTTTCTTAGTGCAGAAAGCGCCGATAAAAAAGGTCATTACAAGTGACACGGCAGGGTCTGCACAGATATTAAATTCCACCCGTTAGGTTTATCGCTACTATCCAATTCAGACCCACCCCCTGTGATAATACTTCGTATTGTGATATTCGTGCTGTCGCACGAGTGATATACCGGCTTTGCCGATGTGATATTTTTGGCTTCGCCAAAAGTGATATATTTGCCTTTGGGCAAATGTTGTTGCAAGGGAAAATGAGCACATTTTCCATACTGACTATTATACTATAATTTGTCTTGTAAAGTCAACTGAAATACAGAAGTTTTTATTTAAGTTTCTGCTGACGGCAAGGTGGGGGCTCCGTCACCGTTTACGGTGCGGGAGTGCCTTAAGGGCACCCCCGGAAATCGCCTCGGGCGATTTCACGGAGCCCCCCCTTGCGTTTATTGCACAGCAACCGGGTAAAATGAAACAGGTTTAAATTAAAAAAAGCGGGCAGACAGTACCTTTCAGTACAATTTTACCCGCAATTCATAATTATTCCAGCTCAAATGCACCCGTATAAAGCTGATAATACTTGCCCTTTTTGGCAATAAGATCATCATGAGTGCCACGCTCAATAATAACACCGTGCTCGAGGACCATAATAACATCGGAATTCTGCACCGTCGAAAGCCTGTGAGCAATAACAAATACTGTTCTGCCGTGCATGAGAGCATCCATACCCTTTTGCACAAGAGCCTCGGTACGGGTGTCGATTGAAGATGTAGCCTCGTCAAGAATCATAACCGGCGGATCTGCAACAGCGGCTCTGGCAATAGAGATAAGCTGTCTCTGACCCTGCGAAAGGTTCGCACCGTTGCCTGTGAGCATAGTGTTATAGCCCTCGGGCAGACGGCTGATGAATGAGTGAGCATTGGCGAGCTTGGCAGCCTCGATAACCTGCTCATCAGTTGCATCAAGATTGCCGTAACGGATGTTTTCCATAACCGTACCTGTGAAAAGGTTGGTGTCCTGAAGTACAATGCCTAATGAGCGGCGAAGATCTGCTTTTTTAATCTTGTTTATATTGATACCGTCATATCTTATCTTACCGTCAGCAATGTCATAGAAGCGGTTGATAAGGTTTGTGATGGTTGTCTTACCTGCGCCTGTTGCACCTACAAAAGCCACCTTCTGACCGGGTTCTGCATAAAGAGTGATATTGTGAAGAACGATTTTCTCTTCATTATAACCGAAGTCAACATCAAAGAATCTTACCTCACCCTGGAGCTTTGTATAGGTTGTGGTACCGTCTTCGTGGGGGTGCTTCCATGCCCAAAGACCTGTATGCTCGGGAGTTTCGGTAATGTTGCCCTGAGTGTCAAGTCTTGCGTTGACAAGAGATACATAGCCCTCGTCTTTTTCTTTTTCTTCGTCAAGAAGAGCGAAGATTCTCTTTGCACCTGCCATAGCCATAACTACGGAGTTAATTTGCTGAGAAATCTGATTTATGGGCATTGTGAAGCTCTTTGAAAGCTGAAGAAAAGCTGCAACGGTACCTGTGGAAGCGGCAAAAATTGAGAAGAAGCCTTCTTTCGGTACTGCGCCTGAAGAGGTGAGCACTGCAAGGAAACAGCCTATAACAGCTAAAATTACATACTGGAGATGACCTAAGTTATTGTTAATGGGGCCTAGCATATTGACAAATTTGTTAGCTGAATATGCATTATGATAAAGCTCATCATTTTTCTTGTCAAAGTCTTCCTTTGACTTGTCCTCGTGACAGAAAACCTTGATTACCTTCTGCCCGGTTATCATTTCTTCGATATAGCCGTTGATGTCACCCAATGATTCCTGCTGCTTAAGGAAGAATTTGCCGGAGTTGCCTGCAATCTTACCGGTGAAAAACATCATAACAACTATGCAGACGATAACAACTACAGTAAGAGGTATGCTCTTTGTAACCATAGCCGTAAAAGTTGAAACTATAGTCACAGCCGAGGATATAATCTGAGGGATAGTCATACTTATCATCTGTCTTAGCGTGTCGATATCGTTGGTATATCGGCTCATAATATCGCCGTGACTGTTGGTGTCAAAGTATTTAATAGGCAAGGACTGCATGTGAGTGAACATATCGTCACGGATAGTTTTAAGTACGCCCTGAGCCACCTGAACCATTATTATGTTGTAGGTGTAGGTTGAAGCGATACCCAAAATGAAAATGCACGCCATCTTAAGAAGCATTGTAAGTAAGGGTGCAAAGTCCGTGCTGCTGTTTTCAAGCATTGGTTTTATGTGGTCGTCGATAAGATTGCCGAGAAAAAGCGAAGAGAAAACGTTGGCGATACTGGAAATGAAAATGCAAAGTACAACCAACAGCATAAGGAATTTATACTTTGTGCCAACATAGCCGAAGACTCTTGAAAGAACCTTGAAGTCCATTTTCTGTCCGGGTATTCTCATAGGTGCGCCTCTTCCGCCGGGACGGGGTGGAGGAGTAAGGTTGACATTCTTTTTCATCTGAGGATTACTCATTTTCGCTTCCTCCTTTCACCTGCGATGTGTAAACTTCTCTGTATATGCCGCTTGTTTTCATTAACTCATCGTGAGTGCCGAAAGCGCTTATTTCACCGCTGTCAAGAACGATGATTTTATCCGCATCCTGAATAGAAGAAATTCTCTGTGCAATAATTATCTTTGTGGTTTCGGGGATATAGTGCTTGAATGCCATTCTGATAAGAGCGTCTGTCTTTGTGTCAACGGCGCTTGTTGAGTCGTCGAGTATAAGTATCTTTGGCTTTTTCAGCAGTGAACGGGCAATACATATTCTCTGCTTCTGACCGCCTGAAACATTGGTACCGCCCTGCTCGATGTAGGTGTCGTAGCCCTCGGGCATTTCACTGATGAATGGGTGAGCCTGAGCGAGCTTACAGGCTTCAATCATTTCCTCGTCTGTAGCGTTTTCGTTGCCCCAACGAAGATTTTCCTTGATTGTGCCTGAGAAGAGAACGTTTTTCTGAAGCACCATAGCAACCTCGTTACGAAGTGTGTCAAGGTCATATTCTCTCACATCTGTGCCGCCGACTTTAAGAGTACCCGTAGTGACATCGTAAAGGCGGGGGATAAGCTGAACAAAGGTGGTTTTAGATGAACCCGTTGAACCGATAATACCTACGGTTTCACCAGATTTTATGGAGATGTTTACATTTTTCAGGCAAAGATTGTCCTCGGATTTTGCATAGCTGAAGCCGACATTTTCGAACTCAATACTACCGTCTTTTACCTCGTAAACGGGATTCTCAGGGTTGTGAAGATCAGTCACTTCATTCAGCACCTCACAGACTCTTTCGCCTGATGCCTTTGACATGGTCAGCATAACAAAAATCATAGAAAGCATCATAAGAGTGGAAAGGATCTGCATAGTATAGGTTATTACGCTGAAAAGGTCGCCGGTTGTCATTTCGGCAGCATTTGAACCGATTATAAGTCTTGCGCCGAACCAGGCGATAAGAAGCATACATAAGTATGAGCTGAACTGCATAAGTGGCGCATTGAAGGCAAGGAGGCTTTCTGCTCTTTTTGTATCGGAGAAGATTGTGCCCGATACGGTTTTGAACTTTTCTTCTTCCCTGTCTTCTCTTACAAAGGATTTTACAACTCTTATACCGTGTAGATTTTCATTTACAACGCTGTTAAGCTTGTCGTAGGTCTTGAAAACTCTCTTGAAAATAGGGTGAGCGTGAGAAACAATAAGATAAAGACCCAATGCAAGAAATGGTATTACACAAAGGAAAATTAGACTTATTCTTGCGTTTATGCTCAGTGCCATAGTAAGAGAGAAAATCAGCATGGCAGGTGAGCGTACTGCGATACGGATAATCATCTGGTAAGCGTTCTGCAGGTTAGTTACGTCAGTCGTAAGTCTTGTTACGAGGCCTGAAGTAGAGAATTTGTCTATGCTTGCAAAGGAGAAGCTCTGAACATTGTGGTACATATCGTGTCTTAAGTTTTTGGCAAAGCCTGAACTTGCTTTTGCGGCAGCGGTACCCGAAGCAACACCGCTTAAAAGGCTGAGTGTACAAAGTACAACGAGAAGGAAGCCTGTTCTTATAACATAACTTGTGTCACCTTTATCAATACCGTTATCTATGAGCCAACCCATAATGCGAGGAATAAAAACCTCAAGTATAACTTCACACGCTATAAATATGGGGGCAAGTATTGAGGGGAGCTTATATTCCCTGATACATTTACTGAGTCGTTTAATCATTGTCTGTGTCATTCCTTTCCAAGTTGTTGTTTATTTTGTCAATAACTCTGAAAAACACCTGAAGCTCTTCTTCACTTATGTCTTTTCGCATATTGTCTTCAAGCTTTTCGAAGGCGTTATCCACTACACTCTGAACATCGAGAGCCTTTTGTGTAAGAGTTATTTTTTTAAGTCTCGCATCATAGGGGACACTTTCTCTTTTGATAAGACCGTTTTTCTCGATAAGAGAGAGGATGTTGCTGGCAGTGGAGCGGCGAATGTTGAATTCCTGTTCGAAATCCTTCTGAAAAATATCTTTATCTCTGTTGTGAAAGAAAAAGCCTATTGCCCAGCCGTGAGTACCTGTCATTTTTTCTACATACATCTTTGAAGCGTCATTATCCATATACCGTTTGACAAGGCGTGATGTACGGTGAAGCTCAAAACTTAGTTTACGAGAATACATTATTTATCCCTCTCTTTATTGCTTTGTTAGTTTGCGAATTGTTAGTTCTCTAACATCTTTTTGATAGTATAGTACACAGGTATAAAGTTGTCAAGAATATTATGAAAAAATATCATATTTTTTAAAAAGTTAATAGTGTTAATAAGATTTAAGGTTCGTTTATACTTGTGGTCGTAATATATAAATCCAATAATAGGTAATTGGGTAAAATTAACATATTGTTTAAGCAATTCCAATAAAAAACAAACAATGTTTTTGTGCAAAGGGTATCTATTTAATAGTTTGTCTATTGACTTGAAACAGTCATTATGATATATTATTAAACAGTGTTAATATTATAATGGATAGGACTGCGAAAAAACAGGGGGAGAGATACAAAATGAATAGAGACAGCCTTGTTGAGAAGATATTTGAAACTTTTGACAGTGTAAATATTGAAATGTTGTTTGAGAAGCTGAAATTTTCCCTCAAGGGAGAAAATATGCTCTTATCGATACTCAACAGTCTTGGCGGTCAGGGCACGGCGGCTGAAATTACACAGTATTTCGACTTCACGCCGGCAAGACTTTCGACGCTGGTAAAAACCCTCGAAGCCAAAGGCTATGTCCGAAAAATACAGAATAAAAATGACAGAAGAACATCAACCATAATTCTCACAAGTGAGGGTACACTTCGTTATCTCGCATATAGAGAGGAAGCGATAAAAAATGCACTTGTGATTATAGAACAGCTCGGTGAAGAAGATCTCAATGAGTTTCTGAGAATCATAAGAAGAGTTTCAGATATTGTAGGTGGCTTTACCGGAGAAGAGGCTGCGTATTAAACAGGAAAAGGTGGATTATACAATATGATTAAAAAAGGAAGAAAAGTCATCAGCTTTCTGACGGTGATTTTACTGGTGTTGCTCAGTGTGATGCCCGGTGCTCTGGCGGTTACTTACCCCGAGGGTATTACGAAAGAGCAGATATCGGCAACTATAGATAAAACAGATGTAATTATAAAGACTTTGGCGCAGACAACAGAGGTAGGTTCTCTTGAGAATCTGATATTACCTCAGATTTACACTGATGAAGTTTTGTCTTCTCTCACTGTCAGCATATATTCGGCTGTTGAGGAAAACGCAGAAAGCATTTCATCGCTTGGACTTGATGTGTCAACAAAGGGTGTTGCAGGTTATCTCGGCGAATATCCCGAGGTTAAAGAAAAGCTCGAAAGCTTCAGCAAGTGGAGCGAGGTCAACCTTGAAAAAGCTTCATGGAAAGTAAAGGACAAGGACGGCTTCATAAAGGCAGCTGCAAGTGTTATGGCACCTTTTAATGATTTACTCTATGCTCTTCTTTGCGGCGGCAGATACCGTATCAATCCCGTAATAGGCTTTGAGGGCGCAAAGGGTTATGAAACAGCTATTATACCAACTCTTAAGTCAATAGGCTGCGAGATTATAACGGACAGCGGAGTTTTCTATGCCGAGGCTAAAGAAAACAAAAACACAATGCTTGAAAATATCATCGGAGATATTTTCTTGTTGGTCGAAAGAGCCCTTGATGCACCCTGCGATGTACTGACGGATATTCTGCCGGGTATTGCGTATTTCCTGAATGATGGCGGTCTTGATGAAGCGGTTGCCACACTTGTTGAGCCGCTTAAGCTCCAGTTTTTCAATATCTCTACCTTTATAAAGGTGGAAAAAATACTTTCTTTTATTCAGGACAGTGAATCGTATACACAGAATTTCACGCTTAATTTTAACGATATTCTTTCTTCAACGGGCCTTAAGATGGCTGAGATTAATCTTGAGGAATTGTCAGCTTGCGGTATCGTCAGCGACAGCGGTGTAATTGTAAGTGATAAGGCTGCCACCTTTACAGTGCTTCTGAGATGGATTCTTGATACGGCAAAAATAAATAAGGATTCCTTTAAAGATATGCTCGGTGAGGACTCTGCCGAAATGAGCAAGGTTATCGATAATCTTATGGCCAAGGATACCGATGACATTATAGAGCTTCTTGTAAGACTTCTCAATGACACCGAAGGCGAATACAACAACTACGCCTGGACATTTACGGCTTTCGAGGCTTTAAGTGTAAGCTATACTCAGAATCTCTCCAAGGAAAAATTTCAGAGAGTAGTTGACGGCATCGACGAGCTTTTAGATCAGGTTATAGCCGAGGGCGGCGAGTATAAGACTGTGAGAGAGGCTCTCAGCCCCGAAATATATTCCAATAAGCTTGTAAGCACTCTCGTATGTGAAATCTACGGTATGCTTTCAGGTGAAGAGCTCAAGGCTGTAGGTGCTGTTGCAGGTCTCGATATTTCTCCTGCAGCTCTTGCAAGTGAGCTTACTGAAGTACGTTTCTCAAATACAAGGTATGTCCTTTCACGTGCATCGTCATGGAATAAGGTCAACGTAAATACTCTTACATGGGGCTTCAAAAACGGGGACAAGGATGGATTTATAAAGGCTTTATGTGCTGCTCTTCGTCCTATGGAAGATATAATTGCAATGATTCTTTGCCAAGGCAAAATTCAGCTCTTAGGCTGTGTTGATGTTTACGGCAGCAACGGCTACAACACGGCAGTGATACCTCTGCTTGAGGCGCTCGGCTGTGAAAGCGACAGTATACTTACATACGAAGAATATAAGAAGGCCTCACAAAAAGGCAAAGGTATTGAAAGTATAGCCGAATCTGTTGTGTCGCTTATTGAAAGGATACTTGATAAGCCGGTTTATACCGTAACTGAAATTCTTCCCAATCTCCTTTATTTTATTAATGGCGGTGGTATCGAAACCTGCCTTGAAAATCTTATGTATCCCTTTACTGTGCTTCTTAAGCAGGTCGGTATGGAAAATACTCTGGATATGTCGGGTATGGTTGATATAGACCTTAAAAAAATGCTTTCAGATATGCTGAAAGGTAACGAATTCGGCATAGATCTCAGCGGCTTCGATGTTAACGAATATGCTAAAATGGGCGAGGCTGTGACAGTAAAAAGCAAGAGAACAGTAGGCAGTGAATTTGCAGAAGTGACCTACATAAAAGCCGACCAGACTGCCATTACAGTTTCACTTATGCGTTTTCTTGCTGAGATTATGAAAGACCCTGAAGCCGATATACTTGGTACACTTATGGGTACTGCCGGGGATAATGAAATGGTAGCATCCTTCGTTGCAGGAATCGGTGAAGACCTTGATAATATGACAGTTGACGAAACAGTGGAATGGATGTATAAGCTTTTCTTCAGAGAAAGACCCATAGTCGAAGAAGCTGAGGATGAGGAGGAATATCTTCCTACAATTATCTATAAACCCAAAAGCAATTTAGACGGTACGCAGATATATTTCGCATTCCTTTTACTTGCTTTGGCTGAACTTATATATATTAAGGAAAGGGTAAGAATAAACCGTTTTCTTAAAAGAAGATTAGCAAATCTTAAAAATATCAAAAAACGTGTAACTCAGGAGGTGTAAACAATGCTGGTATTAAAGAATATATGTAAAGACTATATTACAGGCGACACCACCGTAAGAGCATTGAGTGACATAAATATAAATTTCAGAGAAAGTGAATTTGTTTCAATTCTCGGTCCCTCAGGCTGCGGTAAGACGACTATGCTTAATATCATCGGCGGTCTTGATATATATACCGAAGGCGACCTTGTCATTAACGGTAAGTCAACCAAGACCTTTACCGATGAAAACTGGGATACTTACAGAAACCATTCTATCGGCTTTGTTTTTCAGAACTATAACCTAATCCCCCATCAGAGTATTCTTGCTAACGTTGAGCTGGCACTTACTCTGTCCGGTGTAACAAAAAAGGAAAGAAAAGAGAGAGCCGTTGCTGCTCTTGTACAGGTTGGTCTCGGTAAGCATCTCAATAAAAGACCCAATCAGATGTCAGGCGGTCAGGTTCAGCGAGTTGCTATTGCACGTGCTCTTATAAATAATCCGGATATTATCCTTGCCGATGAGCCCACAGGTGCTCTTGACAGTGAAACAAGTGTTCAGATTATGGAGCTTCTCAAGGAAATTTCCAAAGATAAGCTTATAATTATGGTTACACATAACCCTGATCTGGCTTACGAATATTCAAACAGAATTATTAAATGTAAAGACGGTAAGATAACCGAAGACAGTAATCCCTTCAATCCCGAGGATGAAGACAGAGAACTCGAAAAAGCAAAGGCTGAAGAAGAGCTTAAAAAAGGTAAGAAGCCCTCAATGAGTTTTGCAACAGCTTTTGGTCTGAGCCTTCGCAACTTAGGCACAAAAAAGGGAAGAACTATTCTTACAGCTTTCGCAGGTTCAATCGGCATTATAGGTATTGCACTTGTTATGGCGCTTTCAACAGGCATTCAGAACTATGTTGATAAAATGCAGAATGATACCCTTATGGCAATGCCTGTTGCTGTTGAAAAAGAGTCACTGGATATGGAAAGTATGATGAACACCATGACGGGTATGGGCATTATGATGTCAGAGCTGGGTCACGACAGAGAAAAGATATATGTCAATGAAATGGTATCTGAAATGATGAACAACTTCATTTCACAGTCCAATGCAAACAATCTCAAGAGCTTCAAGAAGTACATTGAAGACAACCAGGAAGCATTTGATGAAACCTGTAATGATATTCAGTACAGATATTCGGCTCCCATCAATATTTTCAGAGCCGATACAGATAACGGCATTAATCAGGTTAACCCCAGTACCCTTCTTGATTCCCTCGGTGCAGGCGAAATGCTCAGCCTTATGGAAGATTTCATCGGTACCGGCTTCAGTGTATGGGATGAGGTTGTGGGTGATGAAGAGGTAATGTCAGAGCAGTACACTCTTTTATACGGCAAGTACCCCACCGAAAAGAACGAAGTAGTTATTGTAGCAGACGTAAACAATGAAATCAACGAGCTTATTCTTTACGGTCTCGGACTTCGTGATCAGAGTGAATTTACAAATGATATTATGTCCTCTCTTTCAGGCGACGGTATGTCTCAGGAAGTTGAAGCCTCTTATACCTACGAAGAGCTTTGCGATATTAAGTTTAAGGTTGTTCTTAACAGCGATTATATGGTAAAGGACAAGAAAACAGGTCTCTGGAAAGACAAGAGCTCAGACGATGCGTTTCTCAAACAAACAATCGATGATGGACTCGAGCTCTCAATTGTCGGTGTTATACGACCCAGAGATGACAATCTCGTTGCTGTCGGCACCGGCTATATAGGATACACGTCAGCGCTTAAGGAATATGTTCTCAAGGGTGCTGAGGAATCACAGGTTGTAAAAGAACAGCTTGCATCACCGGACAGAGATGTTATTTCAGGCCTCGAATTTGTCAACTATTCAATCAACGACTTTGATATTAAGGATATCGACCTTAGTCTGATTGATCTTAAGTATCTTGACCTTGAGCCCTTTATGAGCTTACTCGGTGAATTTGACATAGGCAATATGGATATAGCAGGTATGCTTACCAGCACACTCACCTCAGGCTTCGATCTGGGAAGTCTCACTGACCTTCAGAAAAAGCTTGTTGAAGGGTATCTGAACGATGAACAGGTAATAGCAATCAAGCAGGCGTATATTGACAGTATGAATGCCAGAAGCTCATACGATCAGACTATGGCAACACTTGGTTATCAGGATATTGACAGCCCTACATCTATCTATTTCTATCCCAGAACCTTCGATCTGAAGGATGACCTCTTCGAAATGGTAGATTACTACAACGAGCAGGTGTCTGCAGACGGCCACGAGGAATATCAGATTAAACCCACTGATGCAGTAGGTGCTCTTCTGACATCGGTAAATCAGACTATCAACATTGTAACTTATGTGCTTGTTGTATTCGTTGCAATTTCACTTGTAGTTTCATCGATTATGATAGGTATCATCACCTATATTTCAGTTCTTGAGAGAACCAAGGAAATCGGTATTCTCAGAAGTATCGGTGCATCAAAGGGAGATGTATCACGAGTATTCAATGCAGAAACCATAACAATAGGTTTTGCAGCGGGTGTTATAGGCATAGTGACTACCTTGTTGCTGGAAATTCCCATCAACATCCTGCTTCAGCACTTAACAAACACTTACGCAGCAGCGGAGCTGCCCTTCGGTGTAGCTGTAACTCTTATCTGTATAAGTGTGGGACTTACCTTTATTGCAGGCCTTGTGCCCTCATCACTTGCAGCTAAGAAAGATCCCGTTGAGGCTCTCAGAACAGAATAATATGTTAAAGGCAAGCAGGTTAATTCCTACTTGCCTTTTGGTTTAACGCGTCGGACATACGGCAATGAGGAAACATTTTTCACGCCGATTATATTTTGATGTTTATTTTTGCAATATCTCTGACTTAATGTTGTCTATATAGGTGAAAGGAGGATGAATATGAAAGATATCGATATCATTGAACTTTATTTTGCACGCTCAGAAAAAGCCATAGAGGCAACCGACAGGAAATACGGTGCCTATTGCGATGTTATTGCACACAATATATTATATGATAAACAAGACAGTGAAGAATGTGTAAATGATACATATCTGAAAGTATGGAACTCCATACCGCCAAACAAACCGCAGAATCTTCGCGTATATCTTGGAAAGATAACAAGAAACCTTGCCATAAACCGGCATAAAAAATACACAGCTCAAAAACGGGGCAAAGGTACGGCTGATGCAGTATTTTCAGAGCTTGAGGAATGCATTCCGTCTTATGTCAGTGTGGAAGATGCTATGGACGAAATACTGGTGGTGAGGTTGTTAGAGGAGTTTCTGAAATCACAAAGAGCGACAAAAAGAAATATCTTTCTTCGCAGATATTGGTATTGTGAGCCTATATCAAAGATATCTAAAGACTTTTCTGTCAGCGAAAGCAAAGTTACATCCACCCTTTACCGAATGAGACTTAAACTCAAAGAATATTTAGAGAAAGAAGGGATATCAGTATGAAAGGTGAAATTTTGTTTAATGCTCTTGGCAAAATAGATGAAAACCTCATCGATTCCGCTGCACCGGGCAAAGTGCATACTTATCGGCGTAATACCTTTAAATGGGCTGTTAGTATTGCAGCTTGTGTATGTCTGCTTATAACAGGTTATTCTGTAAGCAAAGTTATTACAGTGCGTGATAAACTAATGTCGCTTGACATTAGTACCATAGTTTTTGAGCCTATGGGCATGGGATATGAGGGCACAGATGACCTGAGCCTTAAAAATTCCGACGATATCAATCCTTGGACAAAAGATGCAGATATTAAAGAATTACCAGTTTATAAAAATCTGCGTTACAATGAGGGTAAATTATCACAGACTTATTATTCTGCACACGATCTGAAAAAACAGGCGGAAGCCTTCGCCGAATTTATGTATCTTGATATTGTCAGTGGTGAAGTTGTCTCAGGAGAAACGGAAAACGAAGTCTATAACTACATTCTACAGACCAAACAGGGGCAGGTGTCTGCCAATGGCACAGGTATCAGCTTCAACATAAAAAAAGGCTATGAGCATCTGCTGACTGAACATACTCAGTTTTGTTACGGTAGTGAAACAGAAAAAATCAGCGGCATTTACAGAGAGTATTCAGATGAGGGTGAATTACTGTCTGAAAAGAAGCGAAGCTATTATAAATACGGCGGCCTTTTAGACAACATAATTGCTTTTAATCTGCAAAGTCACTATGAAAGTAAAGGCGAGGATTACACAAACAGCCGAAACGAAGACTTTGTCTCATCTTCATTGAAATTTGGCGACTATCCTATCATCACGTGGGAGCAAGCTCAGAAAAAGCTTCTTGAAGGCGAATATGTCTCCTCAGCAGATGAAGGTCAGGTTGCAGGCGGCAACCTCTCTGAAAACTCCATAGCTGACGTTGATCTTATTTACTATACCAACGGAAATCCTGAATTATATGTACCCTATTACAGATTCTATATTAAATACCACTCAGGTGAATCTGATAATCAGCGATATGCTTATTTCTATGTGTGTGCTGTTTCAGATGAATATATAGACAACTACGAAAAATTTGACGGAAGTTATCAGTGATAACCAAAACAAAAAAGGCGGGTAGGATTTCGCCGACACCACATAAGGCAGTAATTGTTTCTCGAACAAAATTCCCTGTATTATTGCCAAAAGCCTCGCAAGGCGGCAGCCTTGCTGCGTTTTGTGGCTTCAATACAAGAAATTTTTAGTTCTTACGAAACTGCGAAG
>JAZSMR010000096.1:0-22422 GCA_045535965.1 Acutalibacteraceae bacterium | reverse complement strand
GTTACCGCAAAGCCCGACAGCACAGTGGAAATCGAAATGGAAAACTGCACCTACCTTCAGAACGAAAACAAGAAGGTTGCCCTGACAAATGTTATCTCAAAATTCCAGATGTCAACAGACTATAAGGGTATGGTCTTTGGTTCATTCATCAAGGGCGAAAAGGATATTCCATCAAATATTTCAGACGACTTTGCAGGACCTATCAAGGAAATTCTTGCACTTGACTAAAATTTTATCCCTCTGCTTTTCGGCAGAGGGATTTTCATTATGCTTTTATAAGGTCTTTTTCCTTCTTTTTCACCAAGGGAGTGAAATTCACAATAAACATAAATACTTCCATAAGTGCAATAGGTATCATTTCCATTAAAGCGCTCTTGCCCACAAAAGCAAAGATAACTATAAATGTGCCGAGGATTATAAAAGTACACACAGTAAATATGTTAAAATATTCAAATCTCTTGCGGTAAAGGATGAAGAAAAGAGCAATAGGTGCCATTGTGAAAACTATAAACACACCTGTTGCAACCCAGTGTGCAATTCTTTTGGGATTCCAGTCCTCTATGCTGTGGCCGAGAGTCAATGCAATAAGACACATACTCACAAAGCCTGCAACACACATACTGTCAAGCCATTTATTTTTTATCTTGTAGCTCTTATACATATACTGTGTACTCATAATAAGACTGCCTGAGGTGAGAATGCCCCAGAGCCAGAACCAGACCTTTCTGTCTTCACAGAGAAGCGACAGGGTGCCAAGCTCAGATGCAGGATTATTGCCCCACATAAAAGGAAGAACCAGACCGTAAACAAAGGCTAAAAAGAGAAATGTTACACAAATGGGTTTAGAGAGAATTTTTTCCGTTTTCATTTTTTTGGTTCCTTTCTGTTTTTTTATATTTTACCATATGATTATAGCATTGACAATACAGTTTATATTTTATATACTGAAAAAAAGACAAAAAAAGGAGATTTTTTATGAAAGAAAAAAAGAATCTGTTAAAAACAAAGGCACTCCCCTGCACTTTGCTCGCCTTTCAGGTGCTTGCGGCAATACTTTATTACGCCGGCAGAGAATCCTGGGTTTTCGTCAATATAACACTTGGCATTGAGCATTTCACCTTTATTCTTTTATGGGTGATGATTGTCAACGCTCTCGCCCTCATTGCCCTTTCAGCTGTGAGCCTTTATTCAAAGAAAATTTCAGAAAAGAAGCTGTTTAAAGTCCTTCTCGGCATCGGAGTCTTTATAGGCATTGCAACCTTCATTTATGCACTTGTGAATGCCATTATAGTGATGTTTGACGAAATGAGACACGCCTACCTTCTCTATCTGGGGGAATCTCTCATTCCTGCCTTTTTCCTTGTCACAGTACCCTTTATGGCTATATTCTGGTTCAAGCTTCCCTGCAAGGCCAAGAGAGTTACTTCAGCCATAGCGGTCACCGTCACTCTGCTTATAGGTCTCACCTATCTCATACCCCTGACCCCCTACAAAATCACATCACAGCCTATGGTTATCGACAGCGGCGAGGGTTACAGTGTTGTCTTCTCAACAAATGACGAGGGTACAGGCTACATAGAATACACCTACGAAGGCAAAGACTATAAGCTTTATGATTCTATCGGCGGCAAAAAGCGTACCGACAGCATGATTCACTCCGTAAGCGTACCCTATGAGCATCTGAAAAACAACACATATAAAGTCGGCTCGGTACGCGTTATAGAATCCTACAGCTACGGCAGCCGCCTGGGAAAAGAAGTTCTTTCCGAAGAATATACTCTCACTGTAAGCGATAGTGAAAATCAGCAGTGGCTTGTTATTTCCGACTGGCACACAATGCTGGACACAGCCTACACCGCAATTGATTATATGGGCGACTTTGACAGTGTTATCCTTCTCGGCGACGCTACTCCCGGTGTAGATTTTGAGCAGCAGGTTATAAGAAATATCGTGCAGTTCGGCGGTGAAATAACAAAGGGCGCAAAGCCTGTACTCTATGTCAGAGGCAATCACGAAACCCGTGGTGACTATGCAAGCGAGCTGAATTCCGCTCTCGGACTTGACGAATTTTACTATACCGCCGATGCAGGACCTTATTCATTTATAGTTCTTGACAGCGGTGAAGATAAAGACGATTCACACCCCGAATACGGTGGCACAACAGACTACAACACCTACAGAGCTGATATGATTGACTGGCTCAGCGATGTTGAACTCACAAATGAAAAAGTTGTCACCCTTTGTCATTCATGGCGCATAAGCGACGTTGAGCAGGAACTTTCCGATAAAGGCTGGCAGGAGCTTGACAGAATAGGCGCACGCCTTATGATTTCAGGCCACGAGCATCAATGCAGAATACTCGGCGACGGTAGTGAAAGAGAAGCAGAGATTTTCTCAAAATACCCCCACATAGCAGGTTATCTTGACGGAGGTAAAACCGGAAAAGACTTCATCGCAACCAAAATGACCCTCAGCGAAGAAGGCATTGACCTTATGAGCATAAACAACTACGGTGAGACTGTACTCGAAACCTCATACGAGTGGTAACATAAAAGGACTGTCCCGATTAAGAGGACAGTCCCTGTTTTTTATTTAAGCTTATACTCAAGTCTTGTGTAATCACCCTTGATATACTCACCTGAAATGAACTTTCTTGCCTTGAATATAACTCTGTCTTCATAGACCTCACAGTAATAGCCTGTACCGCAGTCCTGAATACCGAAGTTGTTAGGCTTTCTGTAGCCGGGGATGCTTATTGAGTGAACACCCTTTTCTTCATTGAGAGTTTCAGCAACCTTTTCATAGATGCCGCCGTGAAGATGACCGTTGATAAAGAAAACATTGTTGTATTTTTCCATAACGGCGCGCACTTCGTCATTCTGCTCACCCATGTCGCCGGTTTTCCACACCTCAGGCAAGCCGTGTGTAAAAGCAAAGGGCTGATGGCACATTACAAACACGGGCTTACCCTCTTTGGTACCCCTTGCAAGCTCTCTGTCAAGAAAAGCTATCTGCTCCTTTGAAATGAAAGCCTTTTCGAGAATACGCTTCTCGGTGCAAAGCACAATAAAGGTGTAGCCGTTGATATCATAGGAGTAATAGATTTTGCCTGTTTTATCCTTCAGGTATTCTGCCGTCTTTTTGATCATTATCTTCGAGTTTTTTCTGAAGAAAAGTCTGGCATCGTGGTTGCCCATGGTAACAAACATATTGGGAATAACCTTCTGACTGTCGAGAACTCTGAAAAATCTTTCGTACTCATTGTTGGTGCCGTAATCGGCAATATCGCCTGCAATAAGAAAAGCGTCAAACTTTTCCTTTGAGTTTTCAATGTCGATAAAGGTATTTTTAAGATTAAGCTCTGCACTTTCTCTGTTGGGCAGATGCGTGTCGGCAATAATAGCCATTGAAAGCTTCACATTTTCACCGTCTTCAAAAACTATGGGGTCATCATTTTTCACTTGGTAAATAACATCATATTTCGGTGACATAGCTTGAATCTGCTTTGCATATTTCATAAAAAAAAGCTTTAAACCCATAACAAATCTCCTTTTTAAATAAAATCTGTGGAATATTATAGCATCTGCTTGCTTATTTTTCAAGTAGGAATATAAAACCTCTCGGCATTATGCAATAAAAGTGTCCTTTTCTTTTGTAAAAAAAGTCAAAAATTCAAAATAGGTTTGAAATAATGTGCAATAAGTGTTACTATATAATGGAAAAATTATGTCGGAGGAATTCACTATGAAAAAACTAATCGCATTACTCCTTTCAGTGCTTATGGTTTTACCCTTTGCACTGGTACCAGCATCAGCAGCGGTGGCAGACACACAGCCCGTAATCAAGGCCGCAAGCTCAATGGAAAGTGTTTTCGCAGAAGGCGAAATCAGCCTTGTTGTTTTTGTAACAGGCATCGGTCAGAGCTACTCCTATCTCTTTGATGAGAGCTATACTGCCGAAGGTGCTTTTGAAAAAGGCACTCTGCAGGACTATGAGAATTACGCTCCCCTCATTGCAGAAGGCAAATACAGCACAAGATGGAACCTTTTCAACAGCTTTGACGAGGCTTTCAGTGACAGCAACACAATCGTAACTATTGTTAAGCTGGTTCTCGGTCTTCTCTTTTCATCAGTTATCAGAAGAAATATTATGAACGAAAAAGATGTCAAGTCCCTTGTGCGAGACCTCTTCAAATTCAACCTTGTGGGCGAAGACGGCAACGGCAACCCCAGAGTTGTAACTCCCAGATATACAATGCCCGTTTCCGAATTTCCCGGAAGTGAAGCCAGAGACCGTTTCTATTCATCAATCCCCTGCAAGGATATTGCAAGAGAAAAATTCGGCGCAAATTTTGAAGACTACCTCTACGTTTTTAACTACAACGCATTCTCATACACATCAAAGAATATCGAGGGACTTCACAATTTCATTGAAACTATCCTCGAAGAAAATAAAGTCGGCGCCAAGGATGTTGTTCTCGTACCTATGAGTATGGGCGCATCAGTTGTTACCGCATATATGGATGCGTACCCCACAAGAGCTGAAAATCATATCAGACGCGTTGTCAGCATTGTCGGCGCATGGGACGGCAGTGATGTTGTTTGCGACCTTCTCACACAGCAGTACTGCGACAACTCAGCAGATCTTTTCTACAACGGACTTATTGCCGACCTTATCGGTGAACCTTGGGGCTATCTTGTAAACATTGCCCTGAGACTTTTCCCCAAGCAGGTTTTAAGAGACTTCATTGATATGGCACTGAGAGCTATTGCAACAGAAATGTTCTGTGCTACTCCCTCACTTTGCAATCTTGTCCCCGTCTCAAGATACGGCGAAATCGAGCATCTCATCTCTTCACCCGTCGTCAAAGCAGAGGCAGACAGCTTCCACGCTGCAAAGAGAAATCTCGGCACAACAATGTCAAATCTTGAAAAAGAAGGCGTAACCTTCTCATTCATTTCAGGCTACGGACTTCCCTTCGGTGCTATCACTTCCGACTACAGTATGTTCGGCTTTATGAAGGGTGCTCCCCTTACAAACTCAGATGAAATTATCAATATCGACTCCACCGCTCCCGGCACATCATATGTAGCAGCAGGCAGCAAGTTCACCGACACCGAAGGCAGAATCCTTTCACCCGACGGCTCAATTGATATTTCAACAACCTACCGCAAAGACGCTTCCTGGTTCTTCTATCAGCAGAAGCACGAGCTTGAATATAACAACACCGCTCTTGCACTTGCTCTTGAGCTTGCAACAGGCAACATCAAGACAGTTGCTGACTGTGATAACCTCAATGAAGACGGCTACTTCTTCCCCCAGTTTAACGGCGCAAGAAATCTTAAAGACCTTACAAGAAGCTATCTCCCCGACCTTGAAAGATACTGCAAGCAGACAGGCTATGTCCTCACTGCAGACCAGCAGGCAATTCTTGATAAGGCAGATGCCATGACAAAGAGTACCGTAAACGATTACGAGGCTGATAACGCTATCCTCGCTGAGGTTGAGGCTATGCTTGTTGAAATCGGTGTATATGAAGCCGAAGCAGAGCCCGAAGCATTTGACAAGATACTGGGTGGCGCACTTAAGGGTGCAAACGACATCACTTATAAAATTTTCGGAGCAAAGGGCTTCCTTGATATCATTCTTAAATAAAACAATCTAAACAGCAACACGGCAATCCTTTCGGACTGCCGTGTTATTTTATTATCAGCACAATTCAATAACCTTCAAAACCGCATCTGCCATTACCTTATGACCGAGAGTTGTGGGATGAATACCGTCAATTGCAAGTTCTTTAGGCTGAACAGTTTTCTGCGCCTCATAAAAGATCTGCTGCAAATCCACAACTGCCGCACCGTTTTCAAGAGCTATTGCCTTAAGCTTCTCACGGAATTCATCGAGAATTTTATGGAAGGGAAGCTTCTCCTTAACGGAATCAACCATAAAAGGCATAAGATAAAGGATCTGTGCATCAGGCAGCTCTGTTCTTATTCTTCTGTAAATTTCTCGGATATGTGGCTCCATAGGCCTCAAAAGAGGCGGATAGTCCTGAGGCACATAGTTTTCCCAGGCGTCATTGACACCAATTAACATAATGATTACATCGGGCTTTAGGGCTATGCAATTCTTTGTCAGTCTGTCATAAACATGATATGTACGGTTGCTGGCAATGCCCTTTACAACCACCTTTATATCCTTACTGTATTTTCTGAAAGTCTTTTTAAGCTGAAGAGCATAGATATCCTTTACCTTGAAAGTAAATCTCTTTTTTGAATTGAACTTAACATCAGTGATACTGTCACCGATAAAAAGAACTTTACTGTTCTTTTTTATTCTTATTTTATCCATGGTGTGTTCTCTTAAAGAGCAATTGCCTTATTCACAAGCTCTGCAGTCTTTTCAACTACAGCCTCGTCGCCTTCCTGGAGGTTGAGAAGAGGCGCTCTTACACCACCGAGCTTCATACCTGTTCTCTTTTCAATTGCAGCCTTGGCAACAGCATACATATTACCCTTTGCTCTGCACATTGTATATGTAATTTCATTTGCTGCGTTTTGGAGAAGAAGCGCTCTTTCAAGGTTGCCTTCTGCAAGAGCTTCGTTCATTCTTACATAAAGCTCGGGGGTTACTCCATAGGTACCGCCGATGCCTGCATCTGCACCGATGATTCTGCCGCTGATAAACTGCTCATCGGGGCCGTTGAACACGATAAGGTCTTTGCCGTTCATTTCAGCCTGTCTCTTGAACATCTGAATATCCTGAACGGGCATTGAGGAATTCTTCACACCGATAACGCGGGGATTTTTCAGCATTTCGTCAAGCAGAGGAAGAGTGAGTGCCACACCTGCAAGCTGAGGAATGTTATAAATAACAAAATCTGTGTCGGGGGCTGCAGCGGAAATATCGTTCCAATATTTTGCAATGGCCTTTTCAGGCAGACGGAAGTAAATGGGAGGAATGGCAGCAATAGCATCTGCACCCACCTGCTGAGCGTGAGCTGCAAGCTCACAGCTGTCTTTTGTGTTGTTGCAGGCAACGTGAGCAATAATTGCAATTCTGCCCTTGGCAACCTCCATAACTGCTTCAAGAGTTGCTTTTCTTTCCTCTTTGCTCAGATAAATACATTCACCTGATGAACCGCCGACATAAAGACCTGCCACACCCTTTTCAATAAGGAATTCTACAAGAGCCTTTGTTCTTTCAGCGGATATATTACCTTCATCGTCATAGCAAGCATAAAATGCGGGGAAAATTCCCTTGTACTTATTATTCATTTTCATTAACCTCTCTTTTCCATTTCATTTATCATTGTGTGAAGCATAATAAGGCATCTGGGTACATGGAAGGGACCCTTGAAGGTGGAGCCTATGCAGGCAGGCAATGTGGGATTGCCGTCGCGTCTTAAGTAGCCGTACCACTCGCCGCAGGGAGCAGAAGCGAAATATTTTTCACAGTAATCCAGCAAAGTGCGGAAAATATCAAGATACTTCTCATCACCCGTATCCTTGTAAATCATAAGTGAAGCAATAAGTGCTTCGTTGTGAGGCCACCAGAGCTTCATATCATGCTCATAGGCTTCGGGAGGATTGCCGAGGCAGTCAAAGAAGTAGAGAATGCCGCCGTACTCCTTGTCCCAACCCTTGTCAAATGCCATATCAAAAATTTCAACAGCCTTTTTGTGAAGCTCCTTATCACCCGTAGCGTTGGCCCTTTCCATAAGGAACCAGCTGCATTCTATATCATGACCCGGGTTAACAACTCTGCCTTCGGTTATATCAAGTCTTGCACTGCCGTCGGGAGCAACGCTCTCAAGAGTACAGCCAAGCTCAGGCTTTACATGATATTTGAAAATATCACTTACACATTCGTCTGCTCTTTTGTTATAAAGCTCAGCCTGCTCAGGGTCAACACGAAGAAGCACTGATGTAACATTGAGAAGAATCATGGGAATACCCAATGCTCTGCCGCTTCTTGTTTCGGGCACTGTTTTAGCTCCGAGGCCTGTGGGGTCTTTCATTCCGTGGTTGAGATTCCAATACATATCATAAGCTCTGCGGGCTCTTTCGAGATGCTCTCTCTCACCTGTAATGCCGTAGTACTCAGCATTTGCAATGCAGTAAAAAGCCTCCGAATAACAATATCTGCGCTGACGAAGAGGCTTGCCGTCAGCAGTTACAGTGAAGTAAAGTCTGCCCTCTGCTTCTTTGTTTATGCAGTGATTTTCAAGGAAATCAAGGCAGCTCTTGCTTGCCTCAAGCCATTCCTGCTTTACGCCGTAAACGTGACAAAGATAAGCAAAAATCCAACCGCAGCGACCCTGCATCCATACACTTTTGTCAGTAGAAAAAACCTTTCCCTCTTTGTCAATGCAGGTGTAAACACCGCCGTTGACCTTATCCATACCGTACTTGAGCCAGAAATCCGTGACACTTTCAAGCTGAGAGGTAATCCACTGTTTTTCTTTGATGAAATCCATAGGGGTTCTCCTTTTCTATAAATAGTCTGCAAAAATTGTACCATATTAAAATGAAATTGTAAATACTTGGTCTTGTTTTTTTCGACTTCTTCATCTATAATATAATAAAGAAAAATGAACGGAGAAAATACTATGGAGTTCACAACCCTTTTCGGCCCCGGCACCGGCGGCCCCTCAGACTATTACAGAATCCCCTCAATAGTAACAACCAAAAACGGAGTTGCCGTTGCCTGCGCAGATGCAAGATTTTACACCGGCAGCGACAACCCTAACAGAATTGACAAGGTTGTGCGCATAAGCTATGATTCAGGCGAAACCTGGAGTGATTATATCACTGCAGTGCAGGAACACGGCACCTCAAAGGAGCTTTCATCTGCAGCAATTGACCCCATACTCACCTACGACCATAATTCAGGCAGAATTTTTATGCACTACTGCCACACACCTGCAGGCGTGGGCATACTCAACTGCAACAGCACCGTAGGCGAGGATAAGCAGGGCAACAAAATCGTCGGCACAAAATTCAGAAAGTACATAATAAAAGACGGCGTCCTTTACACGAAAAGCGGAAAGAAAACCGACTACACCGTGAGCGAGGACGGAGAAGTGTCAAAGGACGGCACAAGCTACGGCAACATCTACACTGCAGGCAAATTCAAGGAAGCTCACACCTCATACCTGATGATGTGCTACAGTGATGACGAGGGAAAAACCTGGTCAAAGCCCGTTTCACTCAACTCACAGGTGAAAAAGAAATATATGAGTTTCATCGGCCCCGGCCCGGGATGCGGCATAGTCCTGCGCCACGGAAAATATGCCGGCAGAATCGTTGTACCCATTTACTACGGCGTAAGAAAGTTCCCCTTGGGACTTTCATGCTGCGTTATCTACAGTGATGACGGCGGTACCACATGGCACCTTGGCGAAACGCCTAACAATACCCGCAAAATCAGAGGCTTCAAGGCAAACAGCCGTCTGATTATCGAACAGGATATGCTCACGGAGTCTCAGGTTATTGAGCAGAGTGACGGTACCCTTAAGTATTTTATGCGCAATCACGACCCCAAGCGTCTCGTTGCCGTAGCCTACAGCAAAAACGGCGGCGAAACCTGGGAGAACTTCCGTCTTGACGAAAACCTGCCTCAGCCCATCTGTCAGACCTCGGTCATTAAAATTGAAGATGCCGACAAGCCCTATGTTGTACTTCTCAACGCGGCAGACAAAAAAATTCGTCGCAACGGTGTTATCCGTCTTTCGGAAGATGACGGTGAGACCTTCCCCTACAGCCGAGTGCTTAAGGAAGACAGCTTCGTTTACAGCTCAATGACCCTTCTGCCTGACGGCAATATAGGCATCCTCTTCGAGCCTGACCTTGAGTGTCAGAATATCTGGTTTACCAAGGTGTCACTGAAGTGGATTAAGGGTGAAGAATGATAGACATATGACAAACCCCACCGAGAAATCGGTGGGGTTAACTCTGTATTATGCCGAAGCTTTATTTTATCTATGGCGTGGGGAGCGAATGCGGGATTTTATACCTTTTTGATTTTCTCAAGAACGTCATTAAGTGTTAAACATAAATTTAACGGATATTCATAAGGGGGAGTATCCGGTGATGACATAATAAACACATAACGGTTCCATTTTTCACTGACAAGTTCAGGTGAACGAATTGCGCCCAGTTTCTTCATTGACGGTATATTTCCGATTAAAGTGACTTTTTCCATATCGGGAAAAGTATCACCATTAAAATAACCAAGCGGCATTATATGTTCGTGGAACAATTCTTCCAATGTAGGAATACACTTAAATTGTTTCTTCCAAGCATAACAAAAAACTGTCGTTTCGGAGTATGATTTTTGATGTCTGACAACAGCAAAGATTCGATATACTTCACCAACCTTATATGCGAGAACATCACCATCTTGCAATTTAGGTAACGCAGAACATTTTTGGTTGCTTTCGATGATATACTTATCTTCCGGGATTTTGCGTTTTTTTGTTTTGCCCCTTGGTTCAGACAGACTTTGTAAAAACTTATTAAGATTTCTTTTTCTTATTTTTAAATCTGATTCTGTTGCGTCAAGTTCTTTTAAAAAGACTATGTTTTTATCGCTTTCTATAATTTCTTTTATTTGTTTAAAAATAGAATCTGAAATACCGCCACACATCCATTCTGCTCTGCCTAAAGCAAAATAAACATCATGCAATACACCGTCATTTTCTTCAAACTCATCAAGATACTCTTCCAAAAGATCTTTTGTTATTTCAGCAACGGGTTTTCCCTTATCGTAATCTTCCAAAAATCGGGCATAAGCTTCACAATATTCATCACTTTGTGTAATGCCCATTCCCCAGCAACCCATATTATCACCCCTTAAAATGATAATATCACAAAAACAAAGTATTTGCAACATATATGAAAATCCCCTTGGATTACTCCAAGGGGAAAATCTTATCCAAAAGCAGATTATTTGTTAGCAATAGCTGCCTGAGCTGCTGCAAGTCTTGCGATGGGTACACGGAAGGGTGAGCATGATACATAGTCGAGGCCAATCTTGTGGCAGAATTCAACTGATGTGGGGTCACCGCCGTGTTCACCGCAGATACCGCAGTGAAGCTTATCGTTAACGGGCTTGCCAAGCTTGATGGACATTTCCATAAGCTTACCAACACCTGTCTGGTCGAGCTTAGCGAAGGGATCGTTTTCGAAGATCTTAGCATCATAGTAAGCATCAAGGAACTTACCTGCGTCATCACGGCTGAAGCCGAATGTCATCTGAGTAAGGTCGTTAGTACCGAAGCAGAAGAAGTCAGCTTCCTTAGCGATTTCGTCAGCTGTAAGAGCAGCTCTGGGAATTTCGATCATTGTACCAACTTCGTACTTAAGGTCTGCGCCTGCAGCTGCGATTTCAGCGTCAGCTGTTTCAACAACAAACTTCTTAACATACTTAAGCTCCTTAACGTCGCCTGCAAGAGGAATCATGATTTCGGGAACGATGTTCCATTCGGGATGAGCCTTGTTAACATTGATAGCTGCACGGATAACAGCTGCTGTCTGCATCTTAGCAATTTCAGGATATGTTACTGCAAGACGGCATCCTCTGTGACCCATCATGGGGTTGAACTCGTGGAGTGATGCGATGATGTTCTTGATTGTCTCAACGCTCTTACCCTGAGCAGCTGCAAGAGGTGCAATGTCAGCTTCTTCTGTGGGTACGAACTCGTGGAGAGGAGGATCAAGGAAACGGATTGTTACGGGGTTGCCTTCAAGAGCTTCATAGAGAGCTTCGAAGTCGCCCTGCTGCATGGGAAGAATCTTAGCAAGTGCTGCTTCTCTTTCTTCAACTGTATCTGAGCAGATCATCTCACGGAAAGCTGCAATTCTGTCAGCCTCGAAGAACATATGCTCTGTACGGCAAAGGCCGATACCTTCAGCGCCGAGTTCAACTGCCTTCTTAGCGTCAGCAGGTGTGTCAGCGTTTGTTCTGACCTTAAGTGTTCTGTATTTGTCAGCCCAAGCCATGATGCGGCCGAATTCGCCTGCGATCTGAGCATCTACTGTGGGGATGATACCGTCATAGATGTTACCTGTTGAGCCGTCGATTGAAATTTCTGAGCCTTCTGTGAAGGTCTTACCTGCAAGAGTGAACTTCTTGTTTTCTTCGTCCATAGCGATTTCGCTGCAGCCTGGTACACAGCAAGTACCCATACCACGAGCAACAACAGCTGCATGTGATGTCATACCGCCACGTACTGTGAGAATACCCTGAGAAGCCTTCATACCTGTGATGTCTTCGGGTGATGTTTCAAGACGAACAAGGATAACCTTTTCGCCTCTTGCGTTCCAAGCTTCAGCATCTTCAGCTGTGAATACCACCTTACCGCAAGCAGCACCGGGTGATGCACCGAGACCCTTACCGATGGGAGTAGCAGCCTTGAGAGCCTTCTGGTCGAACTGGGGATGAAGAAGAGTGTCAAGGTTTCTGGGATCGATCATTGCAACTGCTTCTTCTTCTGTCTTCATGCCTTCGTCAACGAGGTCGCAAGCGATCTTGAGAGCTGCCTGAGCTGTTCTCTTACCGTTACGTGTCTGGAGCATGTAGAGCTTTTCGTTTTCTACTGTGAATTCCATATCCTGCATATCGTGGTAGTGGTTCTCGAGAAGCTGGCAAACTTCTGTGAACTGCTTGTATGCAGCGGGGAACTTGTTAGCCATTTCAGCGATAGGCATGGGAGTTCTTACGCCGGCAACAACGTCTTCACCCTGTGCGTTTGTAAGGAATTCACCCATAAGCTTCTTTTCGCCTGTAGCGGGGTCACGTGTGAAAGCAACACCTGTACCGCAGTCTTCACCCATGTTACCGAAAGCCATAGCCTGTACGTTAACAGCAGTACCCCATGAGTAGGGAATATCGTTGTCACGACGGTAAACGTTTGCACGAGGGTTGTCCCATGAACGGAATACAGCCTTAACAGCACCCATAAGCTGCTCTTTGGGATCTGTGGGGAAGTCTTCGCCGATCTTTGCTTTATATTCTGCCTTGAACTGTTCTGCGAGTTCTTTGAGGTCGTCAGCTGTAAGCTCAACGTCCTGTGTAACGCCTCTTTCTTCCTTCATCTTGTCGATGAGCTCTTCGAAGTATTTTTTACCTACTTCCATAACTACGTCTGAATACATCTGAATGAATCTTCTGTAACAGTCGTAAGCCCATCTTGCGTTACCTGACTTCTTAGCCATAACTTCAACAACGTGTTCATTAAGACCAAGGTTGAGGATTGTATCCATCATACCGGGCATTGATGCACGTGCACCTGAACGTACGGATACAAGGAGAGGTCTTTCGAGATCGCCGGACTTCTTGCCTGTGATTTCTTCCATCTTTTCGATGTTTTCCATAATCTCAGCAACGATTTCGTCGTTGATCTTGCGACCGTCTTCATAATACTGTGTGCAAGCTTCAGTTGTGATTGTGAAGCCCTGAGGAACGGGAAGTCCGAGATTTGTCATTTCAGCGAGGTTTGCACCCTTACCGCCGAGAAGTTCTCTCATTGTGCCGTTGCCTTCTTTGAAAAGGTATACCCATTTCTTAGCCATTGGAATCTCCTCCTAAAAATAAAAATAATTGATAAATTTACATAGGAACAACGTATAACAGGTTATAGCTATCCCATTTCTTTAGATTTTACCAAAAATTTCTCAAAAAATCTATTGTTTTTTTACATATAGATTTAATAAAATTATTGGCAATTTTGTCGATTTTATATAGTGCGCATCTGACTTTTTTCATCCGCTTTAATATTGTGTTAAATTTTCTTTTTTTAGGTAGAATTTAAAGTTCTTATGTGTTACAATGTTATAATGTAATATTATGAGATTTAACATTACCCATTTAAACGGAGGTTTCTATGAAAAAAATTATTGCAACTGCTATGATTATATTTACTGTTCTTTGTTGTTTTACAGCCTGCAAAAATGACGAAGCGAACGACAGTGACACCACAACGAACGATATAAAAGTAGTGGATTTTAATACAACAAGACCTACTGAAGAACATACAACTGTAAAGCCCAACAAAACTGTTAAAATCAATGTTCCCGCTACATTCATTGAAAGTAAGGCTAACGGAAATCTGGAAAAGTACGCCGCAACCTACGGCTATAAAATCACAGAAGAAAAAGACGGCAGTCTGACTATGAAGATGGATGGTATAACATACTCCCTTATGCTTTCGAATGTTGGTATGGAGGTTATGATGTCCCTTGGTGAAATTGTTGACTCGGGCTCCTGCCCTTATGCAGTGAGACTCCAGGATTATAACGAGGACTTCAGCTATATTCTCATGCAGGTTGACACAAAAAAATATAAGGAACACAAAGATGAAATTCCTTATGAAGACCTCGCTTATATCATCGGTCAGTGCGGTCTTTACTATCAGTGTTTCACCGTAGAAGAAGAAAACAAGTGTGAAGTTATCCTTGCGAGCAGCAAAACAGGTAAGGTAGTTCACAGAGAAGTCTATACAGATTAATTCCGAAAATAACAGAAAGTCAGGTGACGTGAAATGAGTTTTATAGAATTTGATAAAGTATACCGAAGATATCAGACCGGAGAGGTTTCAATTCCCGCTGTTGACGGTGTTTCTTTTCAGATAGAAAAAGGTGAGTTCTGTCTTATTGTCGGTACCAGCGGTGCAGGTAAATCGACAGTACTTAACATTCTCGGCGGTATGGACGTCTGCGACGACGGTAAAGTGAGAGTTGCAGGCAGACCCATCAATGACCTTTCAAAGGCAGAGCTTGTTGACTACAGAAGATATGATGTAGGCTTTATTTTCCAGTTCTACAACCTTGTGCCTAATCTGACGGCTCTTGAAAATGTTGAGCTTGCTACTCAGATGTGCAAAAAGCCTATCAAAGCAGAAAAAATTCTCGCAAGAGTCGGACTAAAAGACAGAATGGACAACTTCCCCTCACAGCTTTCGGGCGGTGAACAGCAGAGAGTTTCCATCGCAAGAGCTCTTGCAAAGAATCCGAAAATTCTCCTTTGCGACGAGCCTACAGGTGCTCTTGACTACCGCACAAGTAAACAGATACTCAGCCTTCTGCACAAAACCTGCCGTGAAACAGGTACAACCGTAGTTGTCATCACCCATAACGGCGCGCTTGCCGCCATGGCAGACAGAATCATCACTATGCGTTCAGGTAAAATAGTACAGATTGCAGTAAATGACCATCCCGTACCCGTTGAAAGGCTCGAATGGTGATAAAAAGATGAAGATAAATAAAGTTCTGATAACCGATGCCCTCAGAACCGTTCAGAAAACCCAGTCGCGATTTTTATCGATCATAGCCATTGTTGCTTTGGGTGTAAGCTTCTTCACGGGTATGAACGCAACGGCACCGGATATGTATGACACTATCAGGGAATATGCTTTAGAGAGCAATATGTCCGATATTCAGATTATTTCCACTGCCGGTCTTACAGATAACGATGTTGCAGTTATTCAGTCCATCAACGGCATTGAAAGCGCAGTGGGAGAAAAGTTTGTCGACGGCGTTGTAAAGGTCAACGGTAACCCCATAAGCGACACCGACGGTTCCGAGCTCACCATAAGAGCACTTCCTCTTGATCTGACAAAGCTCGCCAACGTAAATGCAGGCGTTGACGACCGCAGCTTTATGAACCGCCCTCAGCTTATTGACGGCTCATGGCCATCATCTCCCAACCAGTGTCTTGTTGACGAAAGTGCACTCTCAACTCCCGACGAGTTTAAAATAGGTGCAACAATTTCTATCGAAGGCGAAAACAAAGACCTTACAAAATCCCTTGAAAATCAGCAGTTCACCGTAGTGGGTATTATCCGCTCACCTCTTTATATTTCTTACGAGAGAGGCTACACCACTATCGGCACAGGTAAGCTGGGCACATTTATGTACATTCCCTCGGAAAACTTCCTTGACGATTACTATTCAGCAATGTACATCAAGGTTGCCGGCAGCGACAAACTCGACCCTTATTCAAAGGAATACGACAACCACATCGGTCAGTACATTGATTATATCAACTCAATTTCTCAGGAAATGCTCTCTAACAGAACAGGCTCACTCAAGGCTCAGTACACTGCCGAGGTAGCCGCCGCAGAAATCGAATACGCACAGGCGAAAACCGATGTAGAAACAAAGCTTGCCGCCGCAGAAGAACAGATGAATGAGATTCTCGATATGGCAGAAAACGGCGAACAGAAGCTTCTCGAATATAAACAGCAGTATAACGAAAAAGCTGCTGAGGCTGCAAACGCCATTGACTCAGGCAAATTCGAGCACTCCACTCAGTATGCACAGTGGGAAGCTAAAATGCAGGAGTATAACGAAACCAAAGCGCTTCTCAAACAGCACGAAAATGCAGAACAGCAATATAACAACGCAAAAACCGAGCTCAACGTAGCAAAGCTTCAGGTTGACTCTATAGCTTCAACCGTTGATTATCTCTCGGACCTTGTTGTTACAACCCGTTCAGCCCTTGATCATTTTGAAGAGACTCAGTCCGGTGGTATTGAGGGTATGATTGACCGTTTTCTTGATTCAGGTCTGGCAGGCGAAGAAGTTGACCAAATTATCAACACCATCAGAACAGCAACTGCCGTTGGTACTGCAAAAGAAATGGTAGCCTATATGGAGCCTCAGCTTCAGGCACTCGAGGTTAAACTTACATCAGCAAAAAAAGACCTTGCCGATGCAAAGACCGCTCTTGCGCAGAAAGAAGCAGAGCTTAAGCAGGCTGAGCAGATGATTGCTCAGTTAAAGCAGGCAGAAGCTCAGATGGAAAGCGCAGAGCAACAACTTGCCGAGGCAGAAAAGCAGCTTACCAGTGCAGGTTATGATATTCAGTTCGGCGAGCTTGAAGTATTGACTCAGCTCAGCGATATGAAAAATCAGATCAACCTCTATCAGACAAGTGTTACAATGGCTAAAGAAAAGGCCGCCACCATAAGGGAAGAATTCGAGGCAGGCAAACAGAAAGCCGAAGCCGAGCTTGAAAGTGCACGGCTTCAGCTCGAAGATGCAAAGCAGTTCCTTCTGGGTCTTGACTCAGCAAAATGGACCGTTTCCGACAGAGATGAAGCTCTTCTCGGTTTTGAAGATTACGGTCTTACCGCAGACAGAGTAGCGGCTCTTTCGGCTATTTTCCCCTGGTTCTTCTTCCTTGTTGCAGCCCTCGTATGCCTTAACACAATGACAAGAATGGTTGAAGAGGACAGAACAAGACTCGGTACCTTCAAGGCTCTTGGTCTTACAGATACAGAAATTATGTCCAAGTATCTCATCTACTCTCTTTTAGCTTCTTTAATCGGCAGTGTAGGCGGTTCTGTTTTCGGCTTTGCGTTCTTTCCCTTTGCAGGAGGCACCGGCTTCCAGATACTTTTTGCTATGCCGGCTCTTATTCTTTCATACAGATTCTCCTATGCGATTCCCGGTATTTTCATTTCAGTTGCAATTACCGTTGCAGCGGCTTACCACACCTGCTATAAGAGTCTGGCTGTTGTTCCCTCAACTCTTATGCGCTCAAAGGCTCCTGTCAGCGGCAAGAAGATCATCCTTGAAAATCTCCCGTTTTTATGGAAACGTCTGAGCTTTACCTGGAAAGTTACACTTCGTAATGTTTTCAGAAATATGAAGCGCTTTGTTATGGCTACTCTAGGTGTTGCCGGCTGTACTGCACTTCTTGTTGCGGGCTTCGGTCTCAACGACTCCATCAACGACACTCTTGAAAATCAGTTTACAAAAGACGACAGAGTCTGGAACTATGATATGCAGATAGTGCTCAACGGTGATTTCGACACAACCGTAGAACAATGCGACGGCTATGAAGCAGTTAAAAACAGCTCTATGATTCAGTCAGCAACCCTCAGCTACATGAAGGTTTTCAACGCTGTAAGCGACGACGGCGACAAGATGCTTGAAACATATCTTCTCGTACCCGAAGATGCCGCATCTCTCGGCAACTACATCAACCTCAGAGAAAGAGGCGAAACAACACCTCACCTGCTTTCAGATAACGGTGCTATTATTACCGAAAAACTCTCGAGAGACCTTGATGTGGTTCCCGGCGATTATATCAATATAAAAATCAACGACGATCAGACGGTAAAAATCCCCGTTGCGGCGGTTACGGAAAACTATGCTTTCCATTATGTTTATATCTCAAAAGCTCTTTACGCCAATATTTTCGGTACAAATCCGAGATATAACTACGTAACAGCTAACCTTGCTATTGACAATATTTCAAATGAGCAGAAGGTTCAGCTCACAAAAGATCTTCTCAGTGAATATGAAATCAGTGCAGTTGCTTTTACAGACCAGATTCAGGATTCTTTCTCAAATATACTTGACTCTATCGAATATATCGTTATAATTCTGATTGTATCGGCAGGTTTGCTTGCATTCATAGTTCTCTATAACCTGTCAATTATCAATATCACCGAGCGCATCAAGGAAATTGCAACCCTTAAGGTTCTCGGATTTGATGACGGAGAAGTTTCAGCATACATCTTCAGAGAAAATGTTATACTCTCTCTTATCGGTATGACAGTAGGTATTATAACCGGTGTAATTCTTCATAAGATAGTTCTCTTTATGGCAGAGGTTGACATTGTTATGTACGGCAGAGATATCAACTTTGCAAGCTATATTTACTCTCTCGCTCTTGCCTTTGGTTTCTCAATGTTTGTAAATGTGGTTCTTCATAAGAAGCTTCAGAAAGTCGATATGGTAGAATCCCTTAAATCAATAGAATAATACTTGGACGGGAGTCGCAAAAAAAACGGTTCCCGTCAGATAAAAGAGGTCGTGAAAATATGTCCCTTGTAAACATGAAAGAACTGCTCCTTGATGCAAAGGGAGGCGGCTATGCCGTCGGTTCATTCTCCATAGCTAATATGGAAATGATTTTAGGTGTTATCAAAGCCGCAGAGGAAACAAGCTCCCCTATTATCCTGCAGATTGCAGAAGTAAGACTCAACCACTCACCTTTAGCCGTTATCGGTCCTACAATGATTGCAGCAGCTAAAAACGCTAAGGTACCCGTTGCGGTCCACCTTGACCACGGCACAACCTTAGAATGTATAAAGCAGGCTCTTGAACTTGGCTTTACCAGCGTTATGTTTGACGGCTCACACCTTCCCGTAGAAGAGAACATCGCAATGACAAAGAAAGTCATCGAGCTTGCAAAGCCCTACGGTGCGGCAGTTGAAGCTGAAATAGGCTGTGTAGGCGGCAGTGAAGACGGCAGTGTGGACATTGCTATGAGATGCACCTCTCCCGAGCAGGCTAAGTACTTCTACGATGAAACCGGCGTTGATGCTCTTGCAATAGCAATCGGCAACGCTCACGGTTTTTATAAAGAAGCTCCCGAGCTTCGCTTTGATATCCTCGAAAAGGTAAGAGACGCTGTAGAAGTACCTCTTGTGCTTCACGGCGGCACAGGTATCGAGCCTGAGGATTTTATACGCTGTCACCGGAATGGCATAAAGAAAATTAATATCGCAACAGCTACCTTTGCTTCGGTTGAAAAGCAGGTACGTTCAGACTATGCCGAGGGTAAAATCGGCGGATACTATGACCTTCATCAGAGCGAAATCCAAGGCGCGTACGAAAATGCAAAGAAACACATGGAAATATTTTATTCGGTTGGTAAAGCCTGAGAAATTGCACCTGACGGTGCAAGAATGAATTGACCTTCCGGTCATGAATTGGCTTCGCCATGAATTGCTTAAGGCATGAATTGCACCTGCGGTGCATTAAGGTATAGAAAGGAACATCTTTTATGAAATACGTAGAATTTGACCAGAGCAAACCCCTTGACGTTATCCCCATAGGCAGAGTTGCCATCGACTTCAACCCCACCGATATGAACAGACCTTTAGCAGAGAGCTGTAACTTCAACAAATATGTTGGCGGCTCACCTGCAAATATCGCTGTAGGTCTCGCAAGACTTGGAAAGAAGGTAGGCTTCATCGGCAAGGTTTCAGACGATCAGCACGGTGACTTTGTTGTTGATTACTTCAAGAAAGACGGCATCGACACATCAAACATTTTCAGAGCCAAAAACGGTGAAAAAATCGGTCTTACCTTCACCGAAATCAAGAGTCCCACAGAAAGCAGTATCCTTATGTACAGAGACTGCATTGCTGATCTTATGCTCGAGCCCGAGGAGGTAAGCGAAGAGTACATAGCATCAGCTAAAGCTATCGTTATCTCCGGCACAGCTCTTTCAATGAGCCCCTCAAGAGACGCAGCTCTCAAGGCTATGATGCTTGCTAAGAAGAATGGTGTTGTTGTTATCTTCGATATCGACTACAGACCCTACACCTGGAAAAACAAGGATGAAATTTCCGTTTACTATCAGATGGTAGCAAGAAATGCTGATATTATCCTCGGTTCAAGAGAAGAATATGACCTTACAGAAGCTATCACAGGCGTATGCAAGACAGACGAAGAAAGTGCAAAGCTCTGGCATTCCTACGGTGCTAAGATCGTTATCATCAAGCACGGCAAGGACGGCTCAACAGCTTACACAAACGACGGCAAGAGCTATTCAATCAAGCCCTTCCCCGTTAAGGCAATGAAAGGCTTCGGCGGCGGCGACGGCTATGCAAGCGCATTTATCCGCTGTCTTCTTGAGGGCTGGGAAATGATTGACGCTCTCGAGTTTGGTACTGCTTCCGCTTCAATGCTTATTTCAGCTCATTCCTGCAGTGCAGCGATGCCTTCAGTTGAAGCTATTGAAGAATTCATCAAGGAAGAAAAGGCTATCTACGGTGAAATGGTGGCGCGTGCGTAAGCACGCAATGCAGAATGCAGAGTGCAGAATTGCGCCGTACTCTGCCGAAAAGGTGAGTCTTCACCCGCAGAGGAAATCCCGTAGGGACACGGCGTGCCGTGTCCGCCTTATAAAATAATAATTAAAGCGGTAGGTTTTGTTCCTACCGCTTTGGTTATATTATCTGCCGAAGAGCTTTTTAAAGAAATTGACAATGCCGTTGACTGCATTTTTAACCGCATCTACTACTTTTTGAATGATATTTTTCTTAGGCTGTTTATTCTCGTCAGGTGTTGATGCTGAAGATAATTGCTTCATACAAGTATCGCATCTGCCGTCTTTGTTTGCATCCTTATGATCGCCCACAGCAATTACTTCATGTCCCGAAATCCATGTTTCACAGTCATTGCAATAAACGCCTGCTGTGAAGCCTATATCTATACAGTTAGGGTCAAGTTGAGGAACATTAGTTGCATTCGGGTGTTGACAAGGTGCATTTACATCTAAAGTTTTAAGAACAATTGCAGGACGAATGCCATTATTGGTAATAGCAACATTCCAACCAAAATCATTTGTTATATTGCATGAATATGTTACTTCTTTACAATGTACGGAATAGTCTCCTGCAGTTCGGAGAATCCAATAAGAATTTCCTTTATTTGTGCCGTTTTCATATAAATATAAACCTTGTGATTTAGCATAATCGCTACCTATACCTTTACGAGCTTCATCATATGCCCCACCATCAACATTAAAACCATACTTACTATTTGCGACTTCAGATGTAGAAAGAAGAACTACTCTATCTGCCACATTTCCATAGGGTAACATCTTTAATTCCTCAGCATCACTAAAAGCAGTATTATAAAAATCATAGTTCAGCCACGCTCTTATTGAACTTGTTTCATATTTGTTAGCTTTATTCTTTTTTTCTGCATCACCATAATGTGTCGAATATATATTACCATTACCATAAATCTCATTATTAAACGCCTGAGAGTCAATTAATAATTCAGATAAAACAAGCCCAGTATTTGGATCAAGTACCTTCCATTTAATTGGTTCAAATTTAAACCAATAAATTGTGTTTGTTTTATATCCATTTGCCGATTGATAAGTATTGCTCTCTGATACCACTTTCCAAGTGTGAAAAGGTCGATATTCAGTAAATTTAACACCTCTATATGTCGAACCACCATAAGGAACATCTACATATCTCATCCAATCTCCTTGTTTCATTGAGCCGACATTTCCGTCACCACTATAGTAGCCATAGCTTGTCCACTTATTCCATTCAGGAGCAAGTGAGTTAAGTGCTGCAATTATTGCAGGATCTTTTTCTTCTGCCTGGGGATATGAACCGAACTCGATTATGTCACCTGTTTCGATTTTATCTTTAACTAAACGGCACGCTGCAAAATACCAGTTATTTGAAGTTGGATATCTATTAACCGGATGCTCTGCTACACAACCTTCCCAACCTTCACTGTGTATAATAGTTCCGTTTCCTGAATATATAGCTACATGGGAAACATTAACATCGTCCCCGGTGAAAAACAATAAATCTCCTGCCTTTAATCCATTGCAATCACCCTTGTTAATATTTTCTACTAAATAGCT
>JAZSMR010000022.1:0-13240 GCA_045535965.1 Acutalibacteraceae bacterium | reverse complement strand
TTATGATTATCCCTTGCAATCCGAGAACTTCTTGGGTAAAATGTGTGTAGAGCATATTGGTTCCTCCGTTCATGGTTTCTGGACAATTCCATTTTAACGGATTTTTACCAATTATGCTCTACTTTTTTTATTTTATTTTTTCGTAGGCTCTATTGGTTACCCCAACATTTATTATAGAGCCAAAATAAAAAATCAGACGGTAGAGTAAAATCTGCCGTCTTTTTATATATTGGAACTTTTTTCATAATTATGTAACCTTTAATAACTAAACTGTGTTTATATAAGTGAAAGGCCTTTTAAAAGAGTGCAGGAGGTGAGATAAGAAATGCACAGCGAGCAGGACAAAGAAAAGCTTCGCAAGCTTTACGACAGATATAAAAACAGAATGTACATAACAGCCTGCAAGGTGCTTCAGGACCCTCAGAGGGCAGAAGACGCAGTACATGATGCTTTCATAGCTGTATCCAAGCACCTTGACAAAATCGATGACATAGACTCGGTGACTACGGCAGCGTATATGGTCAAGGCGGCAAGAAGCAGAGCGCTTAATATTGTCAGAATGGGCTTGCCCGAAAAAGAAACGGTACTCGACGAAGCTGAGGCAAAGGCTGATGAGAGCTTACTCGATGAAATCTGCCGTAAGGAAAGCTACAATGAAATAGTGACCGCTATAGTCGCTCTCGAGGAAAGATACCGTGATGTGCTGACTCTTTATTATCTCAATGACCTTTCGGTTTCTGAAATTGCTGAAATTCAGGGTGTGAAAGAAAACACCGTTAAACAGCAATTATTCAGAGGCAGACGAAAACTTATAAATATCATAACAAAGGAGGAAAAATCCTATGAAAAAAGACAATCCCACGCTTAAAAAGGCTTTAGAGGAAGCGGCAAGAATTGAAATACAGAGCCTTCCCTCAGAAAATCAGATTATAAGACCCTATTCAGAAAAATTCGAAAATCAGATGAACGGTATTCTTGGCAAAGAGCAGACTGCAAGCATAAGAAAGAGACCCCGTGTGAAGCTGGCGGCTCTCATTGCGGCGGTGCTGGTTATTGTACTGACAGTTGGTACAGTTGGTGCGACAGACGGTTTCAAAATTTTCAGCCCCGAGTGGCGCGAAATGTATATTGAGAGTATGAAAACTGCTAAAGAAAGCGCTGCAAAAGCTGATGGCGTAGAAGAATTTGAAAAAGAACTTGCCGAGGCAGACGATTATTTTATTAACCTTGCCCGTGAAAATGAAAAAGGTGATATAGAGATTCTTTTTGACTATGACACTGCTTATGATATTAACGTAACAGCCGAAAAAGACGGATACTTATTTAAGGTTGATAAGCTTATTAAAGGCAGATATAAGAGAGATAAGGTGATAAGCGGTAACCCCATTAAAGGCACAGCTGTATATGAGACGATAGTAGATGAGGATTACTTCCTCATTACCGAGATTTCAAGAGCAGACGGTAAAAAGTTTACTGAAGAAGATAACCTTGCTTATTATGAAGCAATAGTAATTGCGGATTATAATCCGTCTTGTACCCAGAGCATTGCACGTACCGGCCCTTTCTTATCGGATCAGGATGAATACAGAATACTCGAAGTAAAGAAAATTGCTGATGCTGCTATACCCTTTGCTAACCACGATTTTGGTTGGGTTCTTACGGATATACCGAACGACATGGGCGGTCTTATTGAATATGAAAATTATTACCTCGACGAAGACGGCTTGCCTGCATTCAGAGAGCAGCCGGAAGGCACTAACCTTATTATCAAGTTCAATATTGATAAGAGCTTAGCAGATGAAGAAGCTGCAAAAGCTTATGCCGAAGAAAACAATTGGAGTGTAGGTCTTCAGTATTGGAAAAAATGAATCCACTTTCCCTCATACCTTTCATTAAGAAAGCTCCCCGGTTTTCGGGGAGCTTTTCTGTCCGCAAAGCATTTCTTTTATCAGATAGTTGAAAAAATATTCCTTATGAGCTATAATGACCTCAGAAAGAAGGCGACATTATGGCAAAGAAACCCAACATATTATTCATTATCACCGATGACCAGCGTTTTGATACAATCCATGCTCTCGGCAACGAGGAAATCATAACCCCGAATCTCGACAGACTCACAGAGGAGGGTATGACCTTTACCCATGCCCATATTGCAGGCGGTACCTGCGGAGCTGTCTGTATGCCGAGCCGTGCAATGGTACTGACGGGACGCAACCCATTCAGACTTGAGGGCCTTGGTGCAAATATACCCGAAGACCATATAACTATGCCTCAGTGCTTCAAAGAGGCAGGCTACGAGACAATAGGTCTTGGCAAATTCCATAACGGTCCGCCGGCCTATGCGAGGTCTTTCACTCAGGGCGCAAAGATATTCTTCGGCGGTATGTGGGACCATTGGAATGTGCCTACCTGCCGATATGACCCCTACGGCAACTATGACAATGTAATAAACTTTGTAGTTGACTTCTATAGTGAAAATAAGGCGCAAAAACAGCACTGTGACGAGTTTGCACCGGGCAAGCATTCATCTGAGCTTCTGAGCGATGCGGCTGTAGATTTACTGAAGAAAAATGCAGGCGGAGACAAGCCCTGGATGATGTACCTTGCCTATCTTGCACCTCACGATCCGCGAACTATGCCTGAACGCTTCAAGGAGATGTATGACCCCGAAAAAATAACTCTGCCGCCGAATTTTCAAAGGGAGATTGATACCAACTATCCTCTTATGGTGCACCGTGACGAGTCCCTTGCAGCTTACCCGAGACAAGAAGAGGAAATCCGTGAGCAGATAGCTGATTACTACGCTATGATAACTCACCTTGACCACGAAATCGGCAGGGTACTTGACGCTCTTGAAGAAACAGGCGAGAAAGATAACACAATCATTGTCTTTACTGCCGATAACGGTCTTGCTGTAGGTCAGCACGGCTGGATGGGTAAAGAGGATATCTATGAGCACGGTATAAGAGTACCTCTGATAATCAGCGGTAACGGCATAGAAAAGGGCAGCAGAACAAGTGCCCGTGTTTATCTCTATGATATCTATCCCACACTTTGCGATATGATAGGTGTCGATACACCTGACAGCGTTGAGGGTAAGAGCTTCAGAAAGGTGCTCACAGGCGAAGAAGAGTCTTTCAGAGATGAGATGTATCTGATTTTCGATGAGTTTGTAAGAGGTGTAAAAGACAGCAGATATAAGCTTATAGAATACCGTAACGGCGACGGGGAAGGCGACAAATGGACTTTCCTTTATGATTTGCAGAATGACCCTTATGAGACGAAAAACCTCGCCAAAGACGAAAATCAGCGGGAGAGAATCATTGAAATGAGGAAGAAGATTCTCACTCACAGAGACACTTGGCAGGAGCAGAGCCACGAGTGGGGCAAGAGCTTCTGGACAAGATTTGACCCGGAAAAAGACAACTTAACATAAAAATCAGCCGTCAGGGATTGTCCTTGACGGCTTCAGCGTGTCGAAAATTACTTTTTCGACACGCTGAGAAAAGCTACTGCACCGGGCAGTAGCTTTTCTTTATTGTATCATTTTTAATTAATAGTGTTTTGCACCGCATTCGCAATACTCATTAGTACCCATCAGACTCCATATCCACTTAAGGATAAAGCCTATAAAGTACATAATACCTTCACCGTTACAAGCAATACACTTGCAAAGTTCTTCAGGAGTTACAAAGGAACCGCAGGTTGCTCTGTCACAGAGCTCGTCACCGTTCTCGTCTATATGACCGAGAGGTTCGAGAGCGAAAATGAAAGTAGCAACATTGTCAATTGACATAATTTCGTTCTTTTCGTTGATGTAGAAATTAGCCTTACAGCGATTACACTCAACCTGACCGTACTGGCCGTACTGCTTACATGTAGGAGCTTTATATTCCTTAGTGAGTTCAGCTTTATAGTCATGTCCGAGAGCAGGAATTGAGAAATCGAAGCTTGCGGGATCATTAATGAGTTCTGCGTCGCCATTTTTATATATTGCGTAAACTACATCGCAACGTACACAAGTGCACTTACCGAGTGAACCCTTATTAGTACAATCGGGATCCTTATATGCAACAGCGTTTTTACCTTCTTTGTCGGGTGAATGACCTAAGGCAGCACCGAATCTGAATGCGTTTGCTGTTTTATTGGCAGGAATTTCTTCGTTTTCAATATAAATTTCAAGACGGGGATCGGTTATAGGAAGGTTGTTGGGATTTTCAAATGCAACCAGACCGCAATCCTTGCCGTCACAGCTCTTTGCATATATAGCACTCTGGGCGCAGGTAGCAGCAGCAATGAGATATTCCGCCTCTGCCTTGTTTACAAAATTATGTTCTGCGAGACTACCGTATTCATAAGTTTCATTTTCAAAGCCTAAAGTTTTGGCATCATAACCGCAGTTAACACAAATCTTATAGAATACTGCACGCTTTGTACAGGTTCTCTCTGATTTAAGTGTTGTAATGTCTACAGGACCGCCTTCGGGTTCTGCGAACATGTGATCAAGGATAGTGGTCTCGTATACATAAAGATGCTTGTTTTCGTCATATTTTGCATTCGCACCGCATTCTGCACAGGATTTATAATATCTTGTTTTTTCTATGCAGGTGCCCAGCTTAGCAAGATGTTCTTCATCTCTCTTTGTAGTGTCTGTATAGTCGTGTCCGATTGCTGAACCTTCGGCTGCCTCTTCTTTGATTTCGTTGCAGCCGTCAACAGTGCACTCGAATACAAGTGTACCGTCTTCTGTACAGGTAGCACCTACCAATGTACCTTCGTCCCATTCGTGGTCGCCGTAGCCTTCGCCTACAAAAGTATCTTCATCTTCTGTACCTTCTGAACTTGCACCACAGTTTTCACAGCTTACATAGAATACTTCGTGTTCCTGACAAGTGCCGTAATCAGCAAAATACTCGTCGTCTGCAACTTCTGCTGAGAAGTCGTGAGCAAGAGTTTCACCATAGTATGTATCACAGTGTTCACACATTTTCTTCTCACCACAGGTTGCTGTACCACCTATACAGTCTTCAAAACCGCCGCTCTTACAATTTGAGCAGTAGTAGGAGTGTGTTCCAGCTTCAATATTGGTGTACTTATAGTTATGGTCACATGTAGCACCATCTGTAGCGAAACCGCTGAAGGGTACAACAGTAATAACCATAATCACTGCAAGAACAAGTGATAAAGTCTTTTTGAAATTCATTTTCATTTACCTCCGTTTATAATTTCTTCAAAATTAGAGACAGATAAAATATACCATTTTATCAATAATAAGTCAATAGATTAATTTTATTATTAATAAACAAAAGCGGCAAAACACAGAAAGTTTTAAAAGTTGAAAACAAACTGTAAATAACCTCTTCACAAAAAGAACACACAGCCTCTCCTCTGTTAAAAACTTTGAGGAAAAGCTGTGTAAAATGTTGAAAAATCACTTTAATATTTAATATCGTAATCCAGCTTGAACTGTTCACCGCAACCGTAGTTTTCATAAACATAGTCGATATCCTTATCGCCTCTGCCTGAAAGTGAAACAAGAATTGAGCCTGACGGATGCTCTTTAGCGTATCTGATTGCATAAGCAACAGCGTGTGAGCTTTCAATCGCGGGGATGATACCCTCATATCTTGAAAGCAGGAAGAAAGCTTCCATAGCCTCTTCATCGCTCACAGTTTCATAGTGTACTCTGCCGCTGTCACGAAGGTATGCGTGTTCGGGGCCGACACCGGGATAGTCAAGACCGCTTGCAACCGAATAAACGGGTAAGGGCTCGCCGTTTTCGTCCTGGAGCAGATAGCTTTCAAAGCCGTGAAGCTTGCCTTTGGTGCCGTACGCCATTGTTGCTGCATGATCACCGACTTTGCTGCCTCTGCCGAGAGGCTCAACACCGTAAATTTCAACGGAATCTGCAAGGAAGGGTGTGAACATACCGATGGAGTTTGAGCCGCCGCCAACACAGGCACATACAGCGTCAGGCATAATGCCTGTCATTTCAAGGAACTGGTCTCTTGCTTCATATCCGATAACAGTCTGGAAATCTCTTACCATTTTCGGGAAGGGATGAGGACCGAGTGCTGAGCCGATGCAGTAAATTGCGTGGTCATACTCTCTGAGGTATGCATCAAAGGCAGCGTCAACAGCCTCTTTGAGAGTCTTAAGTCCGTGGGTTACGGGAATAACATTCGCGCCAAGCATTTTCATTCTTATTACATTGGGGTGCTGCTTTGCTATATCGACCTCACCCATATAGATGTCGCATTCCATACCGAAGTACGCAGCAGCAGTTGCAAGAGCAACGCCGTGCTGACCTGCACCGGTTTCAGCAATAAGCTTTTTCTTACCCATATATTTTGCAAGCAAGCCTTCACCCATACAGTGATTAAGTTTGTGAGCACCTGTATGGTTAAGATCTTCTCTCTTGAGATAAATCTGGCAGTTGCCGAAAAGCTTTGAAAGTCTTTCGCAGTGATAAACAGGTGTAGGTCTGCCCTGGAATTCTTTTCTTATTCTGCGAAGCTCGTTGATAAACTGAGCTGAATGGCAGATTGCTTCATAGGCATCATCCGCCTCTTTGAAGGCAGGCTCTAATTCCTTAGGCAAAAACGCTCCGCCAAACTCACCGAAGTAACCGTCCTTAGTAGGGAACTCCTTTAAATAGTTGTCAAATTCTCTATACTTATTCATAATAACAGTCTCCTTTATACAATATAATAATAACTTAAAAAATTTTTCACGTTGTGCTTCGCCATCGGAAACCCGAATAATACATAAATAACACTTCTTTCTAAAAATAAAACCTGCTCCATAAAGGAACAGGATAAACTGCAAGCCACCTTAATGGTTATCACGCACCAACATGCGCTCTCATCATAACGGTTAGAGTTTCCGTCGGCGCCTATTATAATTTCGGGCCGCCCTCACAAGTCCATTCACCTATCAATCCGCTATCACATTCCACCATTTGCGACTCTCTGTAAACTTCAATAACAGGATACTACTCTTGCTCATCGGTTTGATTATTAACTTGCTATCATTTTAAAGTATCGAAGCAATTTTGTCAATAGCATATATTAAATTTTTCTCACATAAATCTTTTTAGAGGTTTTTTACCGTTAGGTATTATTTCTTTTCAACAAAAATCGACTCGTTTCGCTGTGCAATATTCCGAAAATTCTTTCAATCTTTTAACTTTTATTTATTTCACCGATAAATTGTGCTAACATACTGAGTTGATATATATAAAGTAGGAGTATATGACTATGAACAAGATGAAAAACTTTATCCGATCAGAAATAAGTTGTCTGAAAAAAGATGTGAGCAAATTCGAATACGCGACTTGGTGGGTGCTGCGTATTATGATGGTATGCGGCATTATATACAAATATAAAGAGCTGGGACCCGCATACAGTCCTACGGTACTCAACCTGGTACTGAATCTGTTTTCGAGTTTTGCCGTTACACTCATAAGACTCATACTTGTACCAAAGCGTATAATCTGCAAGCTCCCCTACCGTGTGCAAACCTATCTCAACGTTCTTGTGTTTTTTGCTTCCTTCTGCGGTCACGCTCTTAATACAATAGGAAAAGTCCGTGATTGGGATAAGCTTATGCACCTTCTCACCGGCGCTCTGTTTGTATTCATAGGCAATGAGCTTGTTAAAATGTTTATGAGAGACAGCGACAGAATTTCACCTATGGTGAGAAGTTTCACAGCCTTCGGATTTTCAAATGTTGCAATTGTCGTCTGGGAAATATTCGAGTTTTTCGTTGACTATTATTGGCCGGGCTCAACTAATCAGGGTTATAACTGTCAACTTGACCCTGACTCCGTATTTGTAAAAATATTCGGTCTTGGCGCACAGAATGAATATCAGTGGGCGGTTGCGGATACTTGTATTGATATAACCTACGCTTTTATCACAAGCGTACTTGCATCGGTTATTCTTTTGATATTGCTTTATAAAAAAGAGAAAAAGTCTCTGCCCTCAGAAATCAAAGAAAGAGCTTCAGTTTAAAAAATTACTGCCTCGGTTTTAAATCCGAGGCAGATTTTATTTAGAATCAAAGTTTGATTTATTAATCAATGCCACAAGCAAAGGTACAATGAGGATCTGCAGAACTATGCCCGGTATCGCGTTTGTAACAGCACCCGCCCAGAAGGCAGTAATTCCGAAAGCCGATGTGTCAAGTCCTGTACAAAGGAATCTTACCGCACCCCAGACAAGACGTCCTGCTACCATAGATATGAGCAGCGCCGGATATATGTAACCTCTCTTTTTAGGGAATATGCGATACATCAGCCCCGACATAAATCCATAAGTTGCAAGTTCAAAAGCCATAGCAATTCCCTTTGGAAAAAGCGGCGGCATACCCACGGTGACAGAACGAAGCAGCGGTGCAATAAAACCTGCCACTGCTCCCCAGGGTGAGCCGCAGACGAATCCGCAAAGCAATATGGGTATATGCATAGGTGCAAGCATTGCTCCTATTTGCTGTATCTGACCTGTCAGGAAAGGCAGAACATAAGCCAAAGCAAGAAAGACAGCTGATAATGTAAGTTTTTTAATGTTTGTCTGTTTTTTCATAAAGTTAACCTTTCCGTTGTTGTAAATATCTCAAACCGATATAGCTTCACCGGGTTTATCAAGACTGAAGATGTATTTCTTGCTGTAGTCCATACCCGCACACATAAGCATGGTTTTTTCATTGCAGTTATAAACACTGCTCCAGAGAGTGATAACCTGATGCTTTAAGGTCTTGTGCTGATAGTTGAGTGTTACCTCAGAAAGAAGCTTCATAGCATCGTCTTCAGTAATTACGCCGTCAGTCTCAGCGAGAGTCTTTTCGATTTTTTCATATCTGTCATAGCCTCTGCCGTCATGATTGTCTCCGCCGGGAGTAAGGAAGAAATTAGTCAGCATAAGATTATCTTCCGCTTTTTTCTGACGGATAACATTCATTTTGTTGTCAACATATTCAATTATTGCACTGTTACCTTCGGCATCAGCTAACTGATAGTGATAGTTGATAAAAAGTGAGTCGTGCATATCGTAAGAAGCAAAGAGCTCGATTGCCTCGTCAACAGTTGCACACTTATCAAGCACAGCACGAAGAGCCACTGTGGTAATGATAGGATTTTTGCCGGTATTCTGCTTTGTCGCTTTTGACTTAATTTCAAGTATACCGCAGGCAAGGCCCTTTTCATTTATACCGTCCATTGATGTATAAGGTGCACCCATTACACGAAGAGGCCTCTTTGCATTTTTTAACGGCATATATTTTGTGCCGTGAAGGAAAAATGTTGTATCAACCACACTCATACTGCGGTAACCCTTTTCAGGATTGCTCCAGAGTACAAGGCAAGGAGCAGCTTTATAGTCAAAGTTTCTGCCGAAAATATAGTCGCCCTCAGGAGTTTTTGCATTAAAAGTCGAGCAGGCAAAACCGTCGTGTTCCGGGTTAACCGTAAGTGCAGGCATCTTAACTTCTTTCTGTAAAAACATTACTGCATCCATAATTGTACCGCAACCTTTTTTAAGAAGTGCATCAAGCCCATAAGAGCTTTTATATACCATAGTCCAGATATTGTCGTCTATCTGCTTTAAGGTACTGAGAGTATCTTCCATCTGTTTTTTTGCAAGATTCTTTTTCTGCTTAATATCCAATCTGTTTCTCTCCTTTATTTTGCCGTTTTGGGTAGTATAGCATATATTATAGACAATATCAATAAAAAATCAAGCAGCCGCATAGCGACCGCTTAAATCTTTTTTGGTTTTGTATCAGTGCTCACCGTAGCAAGTTTCACCGTCAGCGTGAGTGTGATAGTCTGTTACCACCTCATCATAGTGAGTTGAACAGTCTTCATTCATATTGCAGCCGGAATTTATAAGCGATTTCTCGCTGAGATAATAACAGCAGGAATAAATATCCTTCATTGTAAAGTTCCTCTTTATTCTGTTGATATTATTCAATCGTTATGAAGCAAAAATGTCAATATAAGGACTTTTAAAGAGCTTCTCCTGCTGTAACCTCTGTCTTGTTTTCCGGTTTAACGGCAGGTGTAAAGTTGACAACAAATAAGAATATTTCAATAAGTGCCAATGGGATCATTTCCATAAGTGCACTCTTGCCTACACCGACAAATATAACCACAAATGTTCCTAAAATTGCGAATACACAAGCAGTAAGTACACCAAAGCTCTTATGCTTTTTGCGGTTTATTATAAAATACAAAGCAATAGACGCAACAGTAAATGCAATGAAAAGACCGGTTGCTACCCAGTGAGCAATACGCTTGGGATTCCACGAATCAATACTGTGACCGAGAGTCAGGGCAACAACAGCCATACCGACAACACCGAGAATACCAAGAATATCAAATAATTTATTTCTGAAGCCGAACTTGTTATACATGTACTGTGAATTTATAAAGATACCGCCGGAGGTGAGAATGCCCCAGATCCAGAAATACAGTTTGCGATCCTCACAAAGCAGTGACAGTGTACCCAGCTCCGATGCAGGATTGTTGCCCCAGAAAAACGGCAGTGCCAATCCATACACAAAAGCACAAAACAAGAAGCCCATGCATAAAGGCTTGGATATAATTTTTTCGGTTTTCGTTTCAAATCCCCCTCTGATAAGAATTAATTTTCATAAGTATAGCATACTATCGAAACAATAAAAGTGAAAAAAAGAAATATAAAATATTCTATAAAAATTCAGCACACCTATGAAAGGTACGCCGAAAACATTGTTTTTTTATATACGTTCTGCAATCAGATCATCAGCAAAAGCCTATTTTTCTGACCATATTAACAGTATCCTCGTAAGCAGAATGTCTGCCGTAACACTAAAGTTTTCGGCTTTTTTATTTATGTGATCTCCGCCGACACCAAAAAACGTCCGCAAGCAAAGTGATACATGCAGTGAAAATCGCGGTTACTCTTTCCATAAAAGCTAACATATTGTCTCCCCTTTTTTTATGTCTGTATAAAAATCATATCAAAAAAATATTATTGTCAATATCATAGAGATTGATTGAGCACCCTCCTGTCTGCTGATACTGTATCGGGAAGAAAACCCCACCGATTTCTCAGTGGGATGACTTTACGCTTTCTTCCTATAGCGTACTATAGAAACAATAATAGATATAATCGCAATCAACGAACCGATAGTGGGACCGTAGGCATGGGAAATATAATTGTATACTAACCAGAAAGGCGCACTGCAAAGTCCGAACTTACGGATAGTCTGTTCGTTATCACACCAGAGACCTCCCGTTTGAAACAGTGCACCCGCAATAGGCAGAAGTTCAAGCCATTCTCTTTGAATAAAAGCTGAAATCAAACCGACCGCCGCAATTATTATCATATTTGACCAGACTAAAAGTCGTGCGTGTCGTCTGAATGGTACTTCATTTTTCTTTGCGGCAAAGAATGAAGATACGGTTGACATAATATCCATAACCGCACCCGAAAAAGCACCAAGCAATATATACTGCAAAACATACAAAGCATTGGAGACACAGGTGACCCAGACTATCTGTTTTCGACTTTTCAGCTGATAGCTGAGAAGATAGAGTCCCACAGCCGCAAACCCTATAATCTGCGAAGCGATAACCAACCTGACACGTCCTTTCTTTTATATGTACCACTTTATTTTACATTATTGAGCAAGGTTTGTAAAGTGATATCTTCTTTTGCTTTCATATATATTTCTTCTGTTGCTTCCATGTAAAAACCCCACCGATTTCTCGATGGGGATTAGCTTTATCCGAAGATAAATTATTTGTTAGCAATAGCTGCCTGAGCTGCTGCGAGTCTTGCGATGGGCACACGGAAGGGTGAGCATGATACATAGTCGAGGCCAATCTTGTGGCAGAATTCAACTGATGTGGGATCACCGCCGTGTTCACCGCAGATACCGCAGTGAAGTGCAGGGTTAACGGGCTTACCAAGCTTAAGAGTCATATCCATGAGCTTGCCAACGCCGTTCTGGTCGAGCTTAGCGAAAGGATCGTTTTCGAAGATCTTTGCATCATAGTAAGCATCGAGGAACTTACCGGCGTCGTCACGGCTGAAGCCGAATGTCATCTGAGTAAGGTCGTTAGTACCGAAGCAGAAGAAGTCAGCTTCCTTAGCGATCTCATCAGCTGTGAGACATGCTCTGGGGATTTCGATCATTGTACCAACTTCGTACTTGAGATCTGCGCCTGCTGCTGCGATTTCAGCGTCAGCTGTAGCAACAACAACACTCTTAACGTACTTGAGCTCCTTAACATCGCCTGCAAGAGGAATCATGATTTCGGGAACGATGTTCCAGTCAGCGTGAGCCTTCTGAACATTGATAGCTGCACGGATAACAGCTGCTGTCTGCATCTTAGCGATTTCAGGATATGTTACTGCAAGACGACAACCTCTGTGACCCATCATGGGGTTGAATTCGTGGAGACCGGTGATGATATTCTTGATATCTTCAACGCTCTTACCCTGAGCTGCTGCAAGAGCTGCGATGTCAGCTTCTTCTGTGGGTACGAACTCGTGGAGAGGAGGATCAAGGAAACGGATTGTTACGGGATTGCCTTCGAGTGCTTCGTAGAGAGCTTCGAAGTCTGCCTGCTGCATGGGAAGAATCTTAGCAAGAGCTGCTTCTCTTTCTTCAACTGTATCTGAGCAGATCATTTCACGGAAAGCTGCGATTCTGTCAGCTTCGAAGAACATGTGCTCTGTACGGCAAAGACCGATACCTTCTGCACCAAGTTCACGAGCCTTCTTTGCATCTGCGGGAGTATCCGCATTGGTACGAACCTTAAGAGTTCTGTATTTATCTGCCCAATCCATAATTCTGCCGAACTCACCGGCGATTTCAGCATCAACAGTAGGAATAATGCCATCGTAGATGTTACCGGTAGAACCATCAATAGAGATATAGTCGCCCTCTTTGTAGGTTTTGCCTGCAAGAGTGAACTGTTTATTAGCTTCATCCATAATGATTTCGCCGCAACCGGAAACGCAGCAGGTACCCATACCACGAGCAACAACGGCTGCGTGAGAGGTCATACCGCCACGAACGGTGAGGATACCCTGAGAAGCCTTCATACCGGTGATATCTTCGGGAGAGGTCTCAAGACGAACGAGGATAACCTTTTCGCCCTTAGCATTCCATGCTTCTGCATCTTCTGCAGTGAAGACTACCTTACCGCAAGCAGCTCCGGGGGAAGCGCCGAGGCCCTTGCCCATAG
>JAZSMR010000024.1:0-24772 GCA_045535965.1 Acutalibacteraceae bacterium | reverse complement strand
TTATGATTATCCCTTGCAATCCGAGAACTTCTTGGGTAAAATGTGTGTAGAGCATATTGGTTCCTCCGTTCATGGTTTCTGGACAATTCCATTTTAACGGATTTTTACCAATTATGCTCTACTTTTTTTATTTTATTTTTTTGTAGGCTCTATTGGTTACCCCAACATTTATTATAGAGCCAAATGAAAAAACCAAGTCAACTGACTTGGTTTTTTTGGTGACCCGAACGGGAATCGAACCCGTGTTCCCGCCGTGAAAGGGCGATGTCTTAACCGCTTGACCATCGGGCCATATATATGAAAGAGGAGGACACGTTATCCTGCACTCTTTATCTTTAAAGTTGGTAGCGGCAGTGGGACTTGAACCTACGACACTCCGGGTATGAACCGAATGCTCTAGCCAACTGAGCTATACCGCCACATAACCGCACCTCGATTGGTGCTTGCATATTATATTATAAGATTTCCTAATTGTCAAGCCTTTTTTAAAAGTTTTTTTATTTTTTTTGATTTTTTTATTTCAGGGAAGTTTTCAGCGTATTTTGTCGTTTTTTATACGTTTTTTTGCCTTTGTATCGGGGCTCTGCACCGCACCCCGCAAACTTTCTTAAAAGTTTGACAAAACTTTACTTATTTTATTTATTTCTGATACTCTCAAAGAATCTGCTCAGCACTTCACTGCACTCTTTTTCCATATATCCGCCAATAATATCAGGCCTGTTATTAAATGGTAAGCCAGCCATATCCGTAAGAGTTCCCATGCATCCCGCCTTTTCGTCATACGACCCGAAAACAACTTTTTCAATACGTGAATTTATAACGGCACCCGTACACATAGGACATGGCTCTAAAGTTACGTACAGGGTGCAATCCGTAAGATATTTATTTCCGAGATACCTGCAAGCCTCGTTAATTGCCTCTATTTCCGCGTGCAGAAGAGAATTTTTGTCCTTTTCACGCTTATTTTGCCCTTTTGCGATGATTTTATCCCTGTAAACGATTACAGCTCCAACGGGTACATCGCCGTGTTTTTCGGCGTTTTTCGCCAAAATGAGAGCTTCTGTCATAAATTCTGTGTGTGACATATTTTTTCCTCTTTTTTACTGTACTGAAAATCCGAATCCCACATATTGCAGAGTAATATAAAGCATGTAGCATAAAGCAATAATCATTGCAGGATTTAAAAAGTATGCTTTCGTTTTTTCGGCCGTCGTTGATAATAAGTTTTCCTCTTCGAGCTTCATATCTCCGATCCTTGTCTTCAATAGCCAAAGAGCAATTGCACCAAAAACAATAAATCCGTAAAGAACAAAAGAATAAAGAACATTCACTGTCTCCTCAGGCAGTGACTCCATTGCATAAGAAATGGCAACGGAAATAAAATTATTCGCAGCGTGAATTGCAATACCTGTCCATATTGTGCCGGTTTTAATACTAAGATAACCTAAACCAAAACCTGCAATAAGAGCAAAGGGAGCCTGAACAAGATTTCCGTGCATAACCGCAAATACAAGTGAAGATGCCAATATAGCAAACTTCTCTCCGTATTTTCTGAGGTTGCCCATAACATAACCTCTCAGAGTAATCTCTTCACTTACTGCTGCCACAACTGCAACTCTTATGACTGTTGTCAGCACACCTGCTAAACCGGCAGGCATAGGAATATCCGGCGAAGAGAGCTCCAGACCGAAAACGCTTAAAATTACCGTCAGATACGACGTAACGATATTTGCTATCATACAAAAACCGATACCGGCAACAACAGCGAGTATAAAGGACAGAACATCTACCGGTTTTCCTAATGGTATCGGTTCTTTTATATGTGTAACCTTTTTCATATTTTTTCCAATGAAATAGTAAGGTAAAAGAAAACTTATGAATGTGATTATTATATCGGCTCCGTTCTGAAAAACACCGTCAGTGAGGTATTTATCTATAAGTCCGGCAAATTTCAGAATGAAAGCAAGGCCGTTTTGCAGAACAATCTGGCATATAAGTGCAAAACCCGTATAAAGTCCCAGTGTCTTTATTTCTTTTCTCTGGGTTTCTTTTTTTATAAAGTATTCGGGATCCATATAGCGGTTATAGAAATTATCCATATTCTTCTCCTTTGGGTGATTAAATAAAGGCGAACATAGTCCGCCTTATTTTATGTTATTCGTTGTTTTCTTTCTGAGCTGTTGTCTGATCAGCACTTACGCCTTCGGTACTTGAAGGGATAAACAGAATTTTAAAGGTCATAAGCATAAGCTTAAGGTCTTCTATAATTGACTGATTTGCAATATACATAAGGTCCATCTGCACCTTGTCATAAGGCGGTGTATTGTATTTGCCGTAAACCTGAGCATATCCTGTAAGACCTGCCTTAACCTGAAGTCTCAAGGCAAACTCGGGCATATCCTTTTTATACTGCTTTGCAATTTCGGGTCTTTCGGGTCTTGGTCCTACAAAAGACATATCACCCTTAAGAATATTGAAGAGCTGAGGAAGCTCATCAAGACGAAGCATTCTTATAATCTTACCAACAGGAGTTATTCTGTCGTCACCGTCTTTTGCAAGTCTTGCAACGCCGTCTTTTTCAGCGTCCTGAATCATACTTCTGAATTTGATAACCTCAAACTCTTTACCGTCTTTTGTAAGTCTTGTCTGCTTATAAAATACCTTTCCGCCGTCATAAAGCTTGATTGCAAGAGCAGTTACAATCATAAACGGTGAAGAAATGACTATTGCAATAAGAGAAAGAACTATATCAAAAAATCTCTTCATCACGAGATAGACAAGACCTGTGTCGCTTCTCTTACAGCGGTAAACTGGAACATTCATCATCTGAATTGTCTTGCCGCCACGGATAATAGTATCTGAAATTTTCGGCTTAATATAACATGCAATTCCCTTTGCAATGCAGTATTTGAGAATTTCATTTCTGTAATCTGAGGGAACACCGCACATAAATACTGCATCAAAGCCCTTAATTTTTTCAAAGAGAAAGTCTAAGGTTGTTTTTCCACTGTCATAGGTTTCTTTTACTATGAAACGCTTTGTCATACCCTTGACACCCTTGAGGGACTCATAAGATTCCTTATTACCGAATATTACTATTGTTTTTTTCGGCTTGTGCAGACTGAAATACACTTTATCAGCCAGATAGCTCCAGAGAGCAGCTATTATACTGAAAACAACAAAGAATATTATAAGAGGTACGGGATTGACGAGCTTATAGCTGAGAAGTGTGAATATGGCATAGGAGCTTGCAACTGTAAAACCAACCGCTATAACCTGTGAAAATATCAGGTCCAGCACGCTTACCGTACCAACCATAAATCCGCCGTAAACCCTTGTAAAAACAAGGTAAATAACCATAAACACAACTGCCATAAGATAGTGTCCCTTTTCAAAGAAAGGCAGATTGATTTTAGGGTTATAGTAAAAGAACCAGGTTAAAAACATAGACCCTGTTACGGATACGGTTATGAGTGTTTTAAAGAGATAAAGTATCAGCTTTTCTCTGAGATATCTTTTATTCATAATATATTACAATCCTTTGAATTTTACATATATTTTAAACGGAAAACTTAATTCAAGATAAAATTTTCTCAAACAGGGGTAATTTTCGTCAATATAATATCACAAAAGATTAAAACTGTAAAGCCTTATTGTGAAACAACAAGGTTACGGAGTATCCGACCTCAGTCGATGATTGTCTGTCGGGTTATGCTCTGATTATTTTTTACTGCCTGTTTTGCAATATTCTTTTATGCAGCACTTATCACACTGAGGTCTTCTTGCAATACACACGGCTCTGCCGTGGAGAACCATTCTGTGACAGAAATCATTACTCTTGTCCCCTGCAATAATCTTTTTAAGCTCAAGCTCAACCTTTTTCGGGTCCTTGGTTTCAACAAGACCGATGAGATTTGTAATCCTTATAAGATGTGTATCAGCAACAATAGCCGGCTGTTTATAAACGTCACCCATAATAAGGTTTGCAGTCTTTCTGCCGACACCGGGAAGCGATGTAAGCTTTTCTATAGTGTCGGGTACTCTGCCACCGAAAACATCTCTTATCATTATTGCCATTTCTTTTATGTCATTTGCCTTTGTCTTATAAAAGCCGCAGGAGTAAACAAGTCTCTCAATATCTGCAACATCCGCATTGCAGAAGCTTTCAAGGTCGGGATATTTTTCAAAAAGTGCCGGTGTGACTTTGTTTACTCTTTCATCGGTACACTGTGCCGAAAGGCGAACAGCAATAATAAGCTGTAAAGGGTCTTTATAATCGAGAGAGCAAAGGGCATCGGGATATTCCTTTTCCAGTGCTTCAACACAAAGAGCACCCCGCTGTTTTTTAGTCATATTATCATTCCTTATCTTTAAATAATTCTGAGTTTCTTCTCCAGTGGAAGAGATACTGCTGAGCTATACCCTCAATATCCTTGCAGCAGGCGGGTAATCCGGCAGGGTACATTTCAGCCATTATTTTTTTCACCCACACGTCAACGGGAAAAGCTTCTTTTCTGCCGAAGCCGTAAAGCAGTGTACATTCTGCAACCTTTGCGCCTACACCTTTGATTTTCATAAGCTCAAAACGTGCCTCTTCAATGGGCATTTTTTTTATTTTTTCAAGGTCAATTTCTCCACTGCAAAGCTTTTCAACAGCGTCAACTATATACTTGCTTCTGAACCCTGCTCGCAGAGGCGCAAGGTCATCCGCCGTTACATTTTTTAAGCTTTCATAAGAGGGAAAAGAATAATCCTTTTCGCCGATTTTTTCGCCGAAGCTTTCACAGAGCCTGTCGATAATACCCATTATTCTCGGTATATTGTTATTCTGGGAAATTATAAAAGAGCAAAGAGCTTCCCAGGGCTTCTGATGAAGAATTCTTATGCCGTAATATTCTTCACAGGCTTTTTTAATATTTTCGTCAGCACTCAATATTTCGCAGTAGCTTTTATAGTCGGAGCTGAAATCGAAATAGTCTTTCCAGAGTAACTCAAAATCTTCCCGGGAAGTATTTCTGAAAATTATCTCATTTTCTGTCTGAATTATATCCGTTACTTTGCCGTCAACAATGCCGTGAAATGAACCGTCTTCATTTTTTTTCCAGCGAAATGCCTGACCGCAAAAAATGCAAAGCTCAATATTCAAGCAATCAGTACCGTAAACCTTAATATCATTTTCTATTATCTCATACTTCATTATTTTTTCACCTTTAAGGTTGTTTTTACAATATTATAACTTCAATTTATGTCAAAATCAACCTGAATAAAATAAATAAAAACACTTTTCAACATATTGGCAGTTATTTGTTATAAAAACACTTGCAGAAAAGAAAAAAATGTGATAGAATGAAAAGTGAAGTATTATGAGTTAGTGTTAACTATTTTGTCTTTAATGTTATTTATATATATAATAATAAATAATACTATAATTTGAAAAAAATCATGCTGATGTTTTAAATATTAAAAGGAGGTAAATATATGGATTCATTTAACGAAATCTGGGAATTGGTTCAGCAGGAACTTCAGAAAAATGTGACGGAAGTTGCTTACAATGTTTGGCTTCGTCCTCTTGAGTTTGTTTCTTTCAAAAACGATACGATTTATCTTTCAATCAACGAGTTTAAAAAAGGTATCGTTATTGATAAGTTTTTAGGTATCATTCACTCAACTCTCGAATCAATCTTCGGCTTCCACGTAAATGTTGATTTTGTGATACCCGACGAGCAGAAAAAATCTCTTTCACAAGACGGTGACAGTAAAGAAGATACAAGCGACGAATATGATTACACATTCAATAACTTTATTACAGGTCCCTCAAATAAATTTGCTTATGCAGCAGCAATGAACGTTGCAAGTAACCCGGGTAAAACATATAACCCCCTGTTTATTTACGGACATTCGGGACTCGGTAAAACTCATCTTCTTATGGCAATAATGGATGAGATAAAAAAGAACAATCCCCATGCGGATATAATTTATACAAGTGCTGAGCATTTCACAAATGACCTTGTTCACCATATCGGTAATCACAACACCCACGTTTTCCATGAAAAATACAGAGGCTGTGACGTACTGCTGGTTGACGACGTTCAGTTTATTTCACGAGGCGATCAGGTACAGGAAGAATTCTTCCATACTTTCAATGCTCTGACATCAAACGGCTCACAGATTGTTCTCACATCTGACCGTCCGCCTAAAGAAATGATGACGCTTGAAGAGAGACTCCGCACCCGCTTTGAAATGGGTCTTATAGCTGACATTCAGCCGCCAACACTTGAAACAAGAATGGCAATCGTCAAAAAGAAAGCACTCGACCACGAAATCGAACTTTCCGATGATGTTATAAAATTTATTGCCGACAATATCAAGAAAAACATAAGACAGATTGAAGGCATAATCAAGAGAATCAAGGCTTATCAGGATGTTGAGGGTATAAAGATTAATCTTTCCCTTGCAAAGAGAGCTATCAGCGACATTATCAATGACTCTCAGCCGCTTCCCGTTACAGTTGAAAATATCATCAACGAGGTTTCACGTACCTTTAACGTCAGCGCAGCAGATATCCGCTCAGACAAGAGAAACGCCAATATATCTCAGGCAAGGCAGGTTGCTATCTATATAGTAGACCAGGTAACAGGTCTTTCCCTTAAAGCTATCGGTTCGGAGTTCGGCAATAAGCACCACTCAACCATTATATACGCTTTAAAGGAAATCAAGGGTAAGCTTGAAAAAGACGTGGCACTCAAATCCACAGTTGATGACATCATAAAAAACATCAACGAAAGCTGATTTTTCTCAACATTTTATTTAACATTCAACACACATTTTTTCACAGTTTAAACATATTAAAAATGTCGGTGTTAAAAATATAAAATTTTAAACAAAAGATTCAACAGAAAAAATATGGCTCAAAAGTGCATAAAATATGGAAGTTTCAAGGTTTTCCATATTTTCCACAGCACCTACTACTACTACTATTTTTAATTATATTATTTTATGATTTTCGGAGGATTAAGCATGAAAATTCAATGTAACAGCGCGGAACTCGCAAAAGCATGTTTAAACATTCAAAGAACAGTTTCAAATAAGTCAACAATACCTGCTCTTGAGGGTATTCTCATTGATGCTAAGGAAAACACAATTACCCTTACAGGTTACGACCTTGAAGTAGGTTCAGTTGCAACACTCGATGCAGAAGTTTCATCTCAGGGAAAAATAGTTCTCAATGCAAAGAATCTTTGCGATATTATGAGAATGCTTCCCGATGATGTTGTTACTATCGAATGTGATGACAGAAACATCAGTAAAATTAAAAGCGGTGAAACCGAATACTCTCTTATCGGTACCTCTGCCGATGACTATCCTGAGCTTCCCTCAATTAATAAGTATACTTCAATTACACTTGAGCTCGGTACAATCAAAGATATGATAAAGAAGACTATCTTCTCAGTTTCAACCAGCGAAAGAAACCCCGTACATACTGGTGTTAAGTTTGAAGTAAGCGACGGTAAAATTGTCCTCGTTGCCGTTGACGGTGCAAGACTCGCTATAAGAAGAGAAAATGTAGATTTTCTTTATGAAAATGAAGAATCAAGCGGCAAAACTCTCGAATTTGTTGTACCTGCAAAAACTCTGGGTGAAATTACAAAGCTTGCAGGCGATGACGATACCCAGATAGTAATTTATATCGGCGACAGACACATTATCTTCAAGTATAAGGAATATGAGATTATTTCAAGACTTCTCGAAGGTAAGTTCATTGATTATAAGGCTGCTATTCCCATGACTCACTCAACAAGAGTTATTGTTTCCACAAGAAGCCTTATCGAATGTATCGAAAGAACATCACTTATTATCACAGATAAGTCAAGCCCCGTACGCTGTGTAATAGAAAACGGCATTATGAAATTCTCATCAGTTACTGCTATCGGTACTGCAAGCGATAAGCTTGCCGCCGATATTGAGGGTAACAATCTTGAAATCGGTTTCAATAACAGATTCGTTTTAGATGCACTCAAGGTTTGCGATAACGATGAAATTAAAATCGAAATGGGCTCATCAAATCAGCCTATTATTATCACACCCTTAGAGGGAGACAGCTTCTTCTTCCTTATTCTTCCTATCAGAATATAAATCAAAGAGTTGATATAAATGAAAATAGTAAAAGTTAAAGTTGCCGCGAAAAAAAGAGTACCGGTAAATATAACAACAGAAAATATAAGACTTGATGCGGCCCTTAAGCTTTCAAATGCAGTTTCAACGGGCGGTCAGGCAAAATGGATAATTCAGGATTCACTTGTAAAGGTAAACGGTGAAATTTGTATTTCAAGAGGTAAAAAGCTTTTACCCGGTGATACCTTCGAATATGAAAGAGTTATCTATGAGATAGTAAAATAATTTCGGAGTAATTAAAAATGAATGTAAATTATCTCCAGGTTAAAAATTTCAGAAATATTGAAAAATGTGAGCTTACTCCCTGTGACAGTGTAAATATTATTTACGGTCAGAATGCTCAGGGCAAGACAAATCTTCTTGAAAGTATATGGCTTTTTACAGGCTGCAGATCCTTCAGAGGATCAAAAGACAGCGAGCTTATAAACTTTAACAGTGCCAAAGCTATTCTTGACATGGACTTTACTGCTTTCGAAAGAGAACAGCAGGCCCATCTTGAAATCTGCGAGGGTAAGAAGTTTATGCTAAACGGCATAAAGAAAACCTCGGGTCAGATAATGGGCAACTTTTTATCTGTTGTGTTTTCTCCGGTGCATCTGTCTTTAGTTAAAGAAGGACCTTATGAAAGAAGAAGATTTTTAGATATTGCCATAAGTCAGCTTAAACCTAAATATGCTGTTACACTTTCTAACTATAATAAGGCAGTAGCACAGAGAAACATTCTTTTAAAAGATATTGTTTTTCATTCTGAGCTTTATGATACTCTTGATATATGGGAAGACAGAATTGCCTTCTTTGCTTCGGAGATTGTAAGACAAAGACTCGGATATATAAATAAGCTGAGCCTTTATTCTCAGGATATATATGACGGTCTTTCATCAGGTAAAGAAAAGCTTGATATTTCTTACTTACAACAGACTGTTATTGCAGGCGACACAAAGCAGGAGCTTTATGAAAGCATATAAAATCAGCTTTATCTTTCAAGAAAAAATGACCTTACAACAGGATTTACTTCCGTGGGACCTCACAGAGATGACCTTGAAATTAAAATTGACGGTCTTTCTGCAAGAAACTACGGCTCCCAGGGTCAGCAGCGCTCTGCTGCACTTTCACTTAAATTAGGTGAAGCGGCAGTTATAAAGAGTTTTTCTTCCGAACAGCCTGTTGCACTTCTTGACGATGTTATGAGTGAGCTTGATGAAACAAGACAAAATTATATTTTAAATCATATAAAAGACTGGCAGGTTTTCATTACCTGCTGTGATCCGTCAACAGTAAAAAATCTTAAATCAGGTAAAAAGATTGAGCTCAAGGGCGGAAAAATTATAAACTGAGGGAGAAAATTATGTATCTTCACTTAGGACAGAATACGGTTATAGTACACGATGAAATTATAGGTATATTCGACCTTGACGGAACTACCGTATCAAAGAACACAAGAAATTATTTATCAAAAGCTGAAAAAGACGGCAGGGTACAGACAGTATCAAATGAGCTCCCGAAATCTTTTATAGTCTGCAGCGATAAAGAAAATGATTTTAAGATATATCTTTCACAGATATCCTGCGCAACTCTTTTAAAGAGAACTCAGGAAATGAAATATTAATAATAAAAGACCAATTTGAAAATAACGAAACGGAGGTATTAGCCATGGATGAAATCAAGGCTAACGCTGAAAATCAAGAAATTACCACAGTAGCAGAAATAATCGAGACAATGGATACTGTAGTAACAGAGGAGTATAATGCAGATGCCATTCAGGTGCTCGAAGGGCTTGAGGCTGTAAGAAAAAGACCCGGTATGTATATCGGTTCAACAGGTCCCAGAGGTCTTCACCACCTTGTATATGAAATCGTCGACAACTCAATTGACGAGGCTCTTGCAGGTTACTGTACTCATATCGAGGTTGAAATTTTACCCGGTAATATTATCACAGTAAGAGATAACGGCCGTGGTATCCCTGTCGGTATCAATGAACAGCAGGGTCTTCCCGCAGTAACCGTTGTACTTACGGTACTTCACGCCGGCGGTAAATTCGGCGGCAGCGGTTATAAGGTATCAGGCGGTCTTCACGGTGTTGGTTCATCTGTTGTTAATGCTCTTTCCGAATGGATGGAGGTTGAAGTATCACAGAACGGTCATGTACACCATCAGAGATTTGAAAGAGGTAACATCAAAACTGATCTTACAGTAATCGGCGATACAGACCTTACAGGTACTTTTGTAAAATTCAAGCCCGATGCTCTTATTTTCCAGGAAACAACAGAGTACGACTATGAAACTCTCAAAACACATCTTCGTGAGTCTGCTTTCCTCAATGCAGGTCTTACTATCACTCTTACAGACAGACGTGACGAAGATAATATAGTAGAGGATTATTTCTGCTATGAAGGCGGTATAGGCTCCTTCGTTGAGCATATAGGCGAAAGCTACGGTCTTACACCCATTCACGAAAAGGTTATACATTTTTCAAGTGTAGACGGTGATAAGAGTGCCGAAATTGCTCTTATGTATAATGACGGCTATAAAGAGAGAATTTTCTCCTATGCCAACAATGTAAATACTGTTGACGGCGGTACTCACGAAACAGGCTTCAAGACTGCTCTCACCAAGGTATTTAACGAATACGGTAAAAAGTACGGCTTCCTTAAGGATGCTGATACAAAGCTTACAGGTGAAGACTGCCGTGAAGGTCTTGTTGCTGTTATTTCAGTTAAGCTCACTGAGGCACAGTTTGAAGGACAGACCAAGGGTAAGCTCGGCAACACAGAAATGACAAAGCTTGTAAGTAATACGGTTTACAGAAAGCTTTCAGACTTCTTTGAAGAAAATCCCGCAGTCGCAAAGGCAATTGTTTCAAAATCACTTGACGCTTCAAGAGCAAGAGAAGCCGCAAGACGTGCAAGAGAAGCTGCAAGAAGAAAGTCTCCTCTTGAAAGCAACTCACTTCCCGGTAAGCTTGCTGACTGCACGGAAAAAGACCCCTCCAAGACTGAAATTTACATCGTAGAGGGTGACTCGGCAGGAGGCTCTGCTAAGGAAGGCAGAGACAGAACAATTCAGGCTATTCTTCCTCTTTGGGGTAAGATGCTCAACGTTGAAAAGTCAAGACCCGATAAGGTTATTTCAAACGAAAAGCTTCTTCCTGTTGTAACAGCTCTCGGTGCAGGCTTCAACGAGGATTTCGACGTTGAAAAGCTCAGATACCATAAAGTTGTCATTATGGCCGATGCCGACGTTGACGGCGCCCACATCAGAACGCTTCTTCTTACATTCTTCTTCAGATATATGAGACCTCTTATTGACGGCGGTTTTGTTTATATTGCACAGCCTCCTCTTTATAAGCTCAGCAAGGGAAAGAAGCACGAATATGCTTACTCAGACGAAGAAAGAGACAGAATTATGGCAGAAATGCCCGGCGCTGATATTCAGCGTTACAAAGGTCTTGGTGAAATGGACCCCGAACAGCTCTGGGAAACAACTATGAACCCCGAAAACAGAATTATGCTTCGTGTTACTCTTGAAGATGCAATTGCGGCTGACGAAACCTTCTCAATTCTTATGGGCGATAAGGTAGAACCGAGACGTGAATTCATTGAAAAGAACGCTAAGTACGTTCAGAATCTTGACGTTTAATATAAGGACTTGATGATATGACACCATACGGAATAGTTTACAGGGATAACCCTTATGCTCTGCAAAAGTCAGTAGAGATATGGCAAAAAAAATTCGGTGTGTTTAATCTTAGTGCATTTTTTAAAATCGGCGGTATTTCTGCAGTTATACTGCTTTCGGTAAATCTTATTTTAGGACTTTTTACCGAAGAGGGTATATTTACTTATCTAGGCTCTTTTTTGATAATGCTGATTCTTACATTTGTGCTTATTTATATGGTAGTGAATAACACTTATGTTAAGCAGATGGCTCTTGCAAATACCCAGAAAGAAGACAAGCAGATTGTACTTTACGAAGACTGTATGGAATACGGCACAGGGTACACAAGAGCAGTATATTATTATACTGATATTGTTTTCTGCCACGAGCAAGCTGAGATACTGACAATTATTACGGATACTGCCGCAATTCCCCTCTCGGTGCAGAAAAGCAGTATATCAAAAGGCAGCTATGATGAGTTTACTTCTCTTCTCAGAAGAAACATCGGCGGAAAATACAGCTATGAGGGAGGTAATAAGTAATGAAATACTTTTCACTTTCCTATGCATTGACAGAAAAAGATTACAGCGATTACGAAAAGATAGTTTTTAAAGGCTCAATTATTCTCGCAATGAAAAGAATGATACTCCCTTTTATCCTTGTTATTGCTGCTTGTCTATTTATGGATAGTCTTTTTATAATATCCGCACTTGTTTATTTTGCACTTTCAATTTTCATTCCTCAGATGGTGAGCAGGGAGTTTTCTCATAAAACAAGAAAAAATTCAAAGCTTCTGAGGCGTATGATGAATGTAGATTTTTACGGCGACCATCTTGTAATAAATTATATACCCAATGAAGCAGTAAGAAGCTACAGCGAAAAACACTACGGATTTGATGTGGTACAAAATATATTAGAGAGCACAGAAAATATCTACTTCGCTTTTAAAGATAACAGTCTTCTGATTATCCCGAAAGCAGTGCTTGACAATGAAAAATATACAATGATAAGCAACCTTATAGAAAATCTTTTTAAAAATAAATATCAGAAACTCGGAAACTGACATATAACCTGAAAAAGATGGTGATAAAATGGAAAATTTAAATTACGAAAATCAAACAATTATTGATGTTGACCTGAACAGAGAAATGAGAAAGTCATTCCTTGACTACTCGATGTCTGTTATTACTTCCCGTGCTCTTCCCGATGTAAGAGACGGTCTGAAGCCTGTTCACAGACGTATTCTCTATACTATGCACGAAAACGGACTTTATCCTGAAAAGGCATACCGTAAATGCGCCGACACAGTCGGTAGCGTGCTGGGTTCATACCATCCTCACGGTGACGCATCTGTTTACGATGCTATGGTTCGTCTTGCACAGAAGTTCTCAACAAGATATATCCTCGTTGACGGTCACGGTAACTTCGGCTCAGTAGACGGTGACCCCCCTGCTGCTTACCGTTATACTGAAAGTAAGATGAGCAAGGTATCAATGGAAATGCTCACAGATATCGACAAGGATACCGTTGACTTTGCTCCCAACTATGACGACCGTCTTAAAGAGCCCACAGTTTTACCCTCACGTTTTCCGAATATTCTCGTAAACGGCTCAACAGGTATCGCTGTAGGTATGGCTACAAATATTCCTCCTCACAACTTAGGTGAGGTTATTGACGGTATGTGTCACTATATCGACAATCCCGATGCTTCTCTTGAAGACCTTATGCAGTTTATCAAGGGTCCCGACTTTCCAACAGCAGGTATTGTTATGGGACGTTCAGGTATCAGAGCTGCTTACGGTACCGGCAGAGGTAAAATCGTTGTGCGTGCAAGAACCGAAATAGTTGAAACTAAAAACGGCAGATATCAGATTGTTGTTTCCGAGCTTCCCTATCAGGTTAATAAGCGCAGACTTATTGAAGCTATTGCTGACCTCGTAAAGGATAAGAAGATTGAAGGTATTGCAGATATCAACGACTACTCCAACAGAGAGGGTATGCGTATGGTTATTGACCTGAAGCGTGATGCAAATGCTCAGGTTGTGCTCAATCAGCTTTTCTCATTCACTCAGCTTCAGATTTCTTACGGTATTATTCTTCTTGCTCTTGTAAATGGTGAACCCAAGATTCTCACACTTAAGCAGATTCTTGACCATTACATAGCTCATCAGAAGGAAGTTATCGTAAGAAGAACAAGGTATGACCTTAAAAAAGCTCAGGAAAGAGCTCATATCCTGGAAGGTCTTATGACTGCTCTTGACTTTATCGATGAAGTTATTGCAATTCTCCGTGCTTCAAAGGATCAGAGCGAAGGTAAGCAGGCTCTTATTGACCGCTTCGGTCTTACAGATATTCAGGCTGATGCCATAGTCAAGATGAGACTCGGACAGTTAACAGGTCTTGAAAGAACAAAGATTGAAGATGAATTAGGTGCTCTTAAGATTAAGATTGCCGAATATACGGAAATCCTCGAATCAGAGGGCAAGGTACTTGAAATTGTCAAGGCAGAAGCTATGGTAATAAGAGACAAGTTCTCTGACGACAGAAGAACAGAAATTGCTGCTGTAAGCGGTGATGTTGATATTGAAGACCTTATCCCCGAAGAGGAATGTGTATATACTCTCACAACCCTCGGTTATATCAAGCGTCAGCCCGTTGAGGTTTATTCACTTCAGAACAGAGGCGGCAGAGGCGTTAAGGGTATGACAAGAAGAGAAGAGGACGTTGCAGAGACAATGTTCACCTGCTCAAGCCACGATTTCATTATGTTCTTCACCACTAAGGGTAAGACCTACAGAATCAAAGGCTATGAGATTCCCGAGGGAAGTAAGCAGAGTAAGGGTATGAACGTAGTTAACCTTCTTCCTCTTGAAGCTGACGAAAAGGTAAGCTCAATGATAAGAGTCCCTGACTTCGGCGGCGAAGATATCAAGTACCTCTGTATGGTTACAAAGAAGGGTATCATTAAGAGAACCGACCTCGAACAGTATAAGAATATACGTAAGAGCGGTATTATTGCAATTAACCTTGATGAAGACGATGAACTGGCATGGGTACGTCTCACAGACGGTAACGATGATATTCTTGTTGCAACAAGAGGCGGTATGAGTATTCGCTTCAATGAAAACGATTGCCGTCCCATCGGCAGAACTGCCCGCCGTGTTAAGGCTATTGAGCTTAAAGCAAACGACGAAGTTGTGGGTATGTGTGTAATTCCCGAAAATCAGGACGACAGCAAGAAGGTTCTCACAGTTTCCGAAACAGGCCTCGGACGTCTCAGTAACCATGACGAATACCGTGTTCAGACAAGAGCAGGTAAGGGTGTACTCAATTACCACACCGAAAAATACGGTGAGGTTGCTTCAGTGCTTCTTGTAAGTGATGAAAACGATATAATTCTTATTTCCTCCGACGGCATTATTATCCGTATCAAGGCTTCTCAGATAAATACAGTATCACGTACATCAAAAGGCGTTCGTGTTATGAGAGTAAGCGAAGGAGAAAAGCTTGTTTCTGCTACTGCTGTGGCATCAAGCGATGAGGAAGAAACAACTGAAATAGAGACACAGGAAGAAACTCAGGAATAATAAAAAATGGAAAGCCGATTTTTAAGCTTTATTTGAAGATAAGGGAGATAATAAAAATTGGCTTTCGTGGCTTTTAAAAAAAGAAAGAAGTGAAACAATGAGCACTAAGGAAAAAAATTCCAAAAAAGTCAATCCTGTTGCGGCATTTCTTTGGAAAGATAAAAAAAGAAGAGCTAAAAACTTTTATTTTCTGCTTGTGGTAATTCTTTGTCTTATTACTGCAGGTATGGGTTATATAACAGAAAAGCTTGATCTTATGAGTACCGGTGATGACAATGTAATAATCGGTACAGACGGTGGAATGACAAGCGAAGTTATTTTTGAAGAAGAAGATCTTGAAATTATGGATGCCATTGATTCTGCAGGCTCACTCAACGATTTCCTTTATCAGTGGGCTAACAACGGCGGAGCTCTTTATTCCAGTAAAAATGTAATTAATATTCTTCTTGTTGGTCTTGACTCAAAAGATGCCCTTGAAAGCGGAGGAAGATCGGACTCGCTTATATTGGTTTCTCTTAACAAGAAAACCGAAAAAATCAGTATGTGTTCATTTTTCCGTGACTCGTGGTGTTATATGAATATTGCAGGCAGGGACAGCTATGCGAAAATAAATTCATCATATCTGTACGGTGGTCCTGATGCGCTTATTGACACTATTGAGAAGAATTTCAAGATAGATGTTGACTACTATGTGGCAGTTGATTTCTCGTCATTCAGAGACATTATAGATGCTCTCGGCGGTATCACTGTGGAGGTTCAGGAGTATGAAGCAAATTATATAAACAGAACAAATCCTGACTTTCATATTGAGGCGGGTCCCGCTGTCAAGCTTACGGGCAAACAGGCACTTGTTTTTGCAAGAATCAGAAAGAGTGATTATGACAGTGACGTCAGCCGAACAAGAAGGCAGAGGCAGGTTATAACTTCACTCATACAGAGCGTAAAGAATGCATCACTCAGTCAGCTCAATAATACTCTCGACACGCTCTTTGCCTATGTTAAAACAGACCTTACCAAGTCGCAGATACTTTCCTATGCTGCTCAGGCTCTGACAAAGGGATGGATCAATTATGAAATTACTCAGTTCAGTTTAAGCGATTCTGATGTATTCAAAACGGGATATGTAGGAAGTTCGGCGGTTGTGTTTATAGACTATCCTCTTGCAGCACAAAGGGTACAGACAGAAATTTACGGTGAGAGCAATATCGTACTTGACGAAAACAGAGCCAAGGTCTTTGACTTTGTAAAAAGATTTGATTGATGAGGAATTTTATATGGAAATAAAAATGAAAGTTGGAACTGTACACGAAATCAATGTTACTGTTGAAGACAATATGACAGCCGAAAGTATGAAAAGCGGCAGCCTTCCCGTACTTGCAACTCCATATATGATTGCGCTTATGGAGCAGGCATCTGCCGAGCTTTGTCAGCCGTTTTTACCTGAGGGTATTTCGACTGTCGGCACTATGGTTAACATTCAGCACCTTGCAGCTACAAGTTTGGGTGCACCGGTACGTACTGTTGCTACGCTTACTGCTTTTGACGGCAGAAAAGCAAGCTTCGACGTTGTTTCTTATGACAATGCCGGGGAAATCGGCAGGGGTACCCACGAAAGATTTACAATTAAAGTTGATTCTTTCATAAAAAAGACTGCTGACAGAAGGAACATCGTCAGCAAATAAAAAACATTTGTGAGGAAAGCCGATTTGTCTGAGTATGAATCGGCTGAGTTTTGTATGACAAATTTTGATTATGTAATTTTTGACTTTGACGGTACTGTCGCCGATACGGGAGAAGGTATTCTCAAGAGCTTGCAGTATTCTTTTACTGCTATGGGTGACGAGGCTCCTGATCTCAGCGACCTTACGAAATTTATCGGCCCCCCGGTCTATTACAGCTACACCGCATTTTACGGCATCAGCGAAGATAAGGTTGACCTTTATATAAAGAAGTACCGCGAAAGATACGGCGAAAAAGGCATATACGAATCAAAGGTTTACGAGGGACTAAAAGAATTAATATATTCTCTTAAAGAAAATAATATCAAAGTAGGTATAGCTTCGTCAAAGCCTGAGAGACTTATTTATGCTGTAGCAGATTTTCTTGAGATAACTGATCTCTTTGATGTGATTATCGGTGTCAAGTCCGACAACAGCAAGCATTCTACGAAAGCCGGTCTCATTACTCAGGCAATGACTGATATGGGTGCCGCGGATAAAAGCAAGGTGCTTATGGTAGGTGACAGATGCTTTGACATCGACGGCGCTCACGAGGCAGGTATAAAATGCTGCGGCGCACTGTGGGGTTTTGGCAGTGAAGAGGAGTTTAAGGCTCATAAAGCCGAATATATCGTTAAACACCCATCAGAAATGTTAGATTTTATTATTAATGCCAAATAAGAATATTAAAAGGCGTTATAAGTCGAATTAAGAAACATAACGTCTCAATAACGTGAATAATATTCACATTTTGCTTTCTGTTGAATAGAAATTATTTTATAATACATAAGGTCGTTTTCAAAAAATCCATCGAATGATTTTACGGGTTATAAAATGACTTTTTTCAACAGCAGGTTGACAAGGTGTTGAAAAAATACGACAAGACAAAGGTTAGGATTTTTATGAAATATTTTGCAAAGGATTACGATGTAATAGTTATAGGTGCAGGTCATGCAGGCATTGAAGCCGGTCTTGCAGCGGCGAGACTTGGTGTACAGGTTGGCGTATTTACTATAAATATGGACTGGGTCGGCAATATGCCCTGTAACCCATCAATCGGCGGTACGTCAAAGGGACACCTTGTCCGTGAGATTGACGCTCTCGGTGGCGAGATGGGAAAGGCTGCTGATGCAAATACACTTCAGAGCCGAATACTTAATCTCAGTAAGGGACCCGCTGTCCACTCCCTTCGTGCTCAGATAGACAGACGCAGGTACAGCGAATATATGAAGCACGTAATGGAAAAGCAGGAAAACCTGGAGCTTGTGCAGGCAGAGGTTACTGATCTCACTCAGAATGATGACGGCACTTGGCAGATTATTACCCGACTTGAAGCCATATACAATGCAAAATGTGTTATCCTTGCAACGGGTACCTTCCTTGCGGGTAAAATTTATGTTGGTGATGTATCCTATGACGGCGGTCCTGACGGTATGTTCGCTTCCTGTGACCTTGCAAAGGCTCTTAAAAATTTAGGTGTACCTACCCGCAGATTCAAAACCGGTACCCCGTCGAGAGTTAACAGAAGAAGTATCGACTTCACAAACCTTGAAAGACAAGACGGTGACGAGGTTGTTGTTCCGTTTTCCTTTGACGGTGAATATACTCCGGAAAATAAACTCCCCTGCTATATAAGCTACACAAATGATAAAACTAAGCGTATTATAATGGAAAACATACACCGATCACCTCTTTATAGCGGAAAAATTGACGGTGTCGGTCCCAGATACTGTCCGTCTATTGAAGATAAGATAGTAAGATTCTCTGAGAAACCAAGACATCAGCTCTTTATTGAGCCTTGCGGTGAGAATACGGAAGAAATGTATCTTCAGGGAATGTCCTCATCTTTGCCTGAAGATGTACAGCTTAAATTCCTCAGAACAATCCCCGGACTTGAAAATGTTCAGGTTATGAGAACAGCTTATGCTATAGAATATGACTGTGTTGATCCCCTTGCACTTAATGCTACCCTTGAATTTAAGAATTACAGCGGACTTTTCGGTGCAGGTCAGTTCAACGGCTCAAGCGGATATGAAGAAGCTGCAGCTCAGGGGCTCATAGCCGGTATCAATGCGGTTCAGAAAAATTTAGGCAAAGAACCTCTTGTTTTAGACAGAGCTTCTTCATATATAGGCACGCTTATTGATGATCTTGTGACTAAAGGCTGCTCAGATCCTTACAGAATGATGACTTCCCGCTCGGAATACAGACTTATTCTGCGTCAGGACAACGCTGATATTAGATTAACTGAGTACGGATATAAAATAGGCCTTGTCAGTGAAGAAAAGTATCAGAGACTGCGAACTAAGCTCAGATTAATCGAAGAAGAACTTGAAAGAGTGTCAAAAGTAAGCGTTTCTCCCACAAAAGAGCTTAACGATATGCTTGTTTCACGTGAAACATCACCTCTGGCTACGGGATGCAGATTAAAAGAGTTGCTTAAAAGACCGCAGCTTAACTATGAAACACTTAAAGACTTTGATAAAGATCGTCCCGACTTGCCGAGAGAAGTCTTCGAACAGGTGGAAATCAGCATTAAATATGACGGATATATCAAACAGCAGTTATCTTTAGTTGAGGAAATGAGGAGACTTGAGGTTAAAAAACTAAGTCAGGACATAGATTATACTGAAATCGTGGGACTCAGAATGGAAGCACAAGAGAAGCTTAATAAAGTAAAGCCTGCAAATCTTGGTCAGGCTTCGAGAATAAGCGGTGTAAGTCCTGCGGATATATCTGTGCTTCTCATTTATCTTGCAAAAAGGAAGTGATTTAATGGCAGAACCCTTTATTTTAAAGGATTTATTAAAGGAAAAAGCTGAAATGTTTCACGTGAAACTTGATGAACAAGCTCTGGAACGTTTTGATATATACGGCAAGCTCCTTGTAGAGTGGAATGAAAAGATTAATCTTACGGCAATCACAGATCCGGAAGGTGTAACAATCAAGCATTTTCTTGATTCTCTTACTATTTTTAGTTATGTAGATATCCCTGAAGGCGCAAAGGTTATTGATGTGGGTACCGGAGCAGGCTTTCCGGGTCTTGCAATGCTTATCGCTCGCCCGGATCTTGATATCACACTTATGGACAGCACAAAGAAAAGACTTATGGTAATTGAAACTGTACTCGAAGATATTGGATTAAAGGCTAACGTAGTTCATTCAAGAGCTGAAGAAGCCGGTCAGAATAAGGAATTCAGAGAAAAATATGATTTTTCTACTGCAAGAGCAGTTACAAACCTCAGAGATTTAAGCGAATACTGCCTACCTTTCATTAAAGTTGGTGGTAGCTTTATACCGATGAAAAGTGCAAAAGCCCGGGAAGAAATAGCCGAGGGTAAGAAAGCTATTCATGTTTTAGGCGGACAGATTGTCAAGCAGGATACCTTTGAGCTTTTTGATTGTGGTGATAGAACTATAATTAATGTCAAAAAGATTTCGCCAACTCCTGCGAAATATCCCCGACCTTCGGCAAAAATCGCAAAGAATCCAATAAAATAAGGAGCTTCTTTGCTGAAAACAAGTGAATAATGTAAAACGAATTTTGTGGACAACCTCTCTTTGCTGTGATATTATCTATGCGAAGAGAGGTTTTGATATCTCTTTAGCTTGACGGAGGTATTACTTATGATAAGTGAAAAGCCCAGAACAGCAGGTCAGGTGCTTCTTATACCAAACGAACAGATATATCCAAATCCCAATCAACCAAGGCAGGTATTTGACCAAGAAGAACTGGTTAATCTGGCAATCAGCATAAGAATGAACGGTATTTTGCAGCCTATTACAGTGAGGCAAACGGAGCAAGGTTACGAATTAGTGTCAGGAGAAAGGCGCTTAAGAGCGTCAAAACTTGCCGGGTTGGTTTCTATACCATGTATTGTTGTGGAAGTAAACAATATGAAATCCGCTGTATTTGCCCTTATAGAGAACCTGCAACGGCAAAATCTCAATTATTTCGAAGAAGCTTTGGCAATCCAAAGACTGATGAGTGAATACGGGCTCTCGCAGGAAGATGCGGCAAGACGTCTGGGGAAGGCACCATCGACGGTATCAAATAAGCTTAGATTGCTTTCTTTACCGGAAGAGGCAAGAAATATGCTTATGGAAAAGGGTCTCACCGAAAGACATGCAAGAGCCTTACTAAAGCTGGAGAAGGATGAAGTTTTGCCTGCTCTTGAAAGAATAATAGAGAAGAAACTCAATGTAACGCAGACTGAAGAGTTTATTGAAGAAATGCTTTGCAAAAAAGATACTCCGAAACGCCGGACAAAGCGTATGTTCAGCGATGTAAAGATATTTCTTAATACAATAAACAGTGCCGTAGATACTATGAAGAAGTCCGGTATCGGAGCAGATATAAAACGAGAGGATACGGGTGAAAGCTACATATACAGAATAGAAATACCTAAAAGGCTTATGTATAAGCTTCCCGATAAATATAATGCATCACCAAAGGTGGCTACACTGCACAGCAGTGATTCCATATAATCATATCTTTCTCTTTCACACCCCATGAAGAAGCCACCCGTTTTGGGTGGTTTTCTTCGTAGTTTCACGTGAAACACTTGAAATTTTGAAAAAATTCTCTTTTAAGACTTTAAAAATAAAAAATACTATGATATAATGAACTTTATAAAAGCTAATATGAACAGAAAGGTAAGTATTATGGGAAAAACCATAGCTATTGTTAATCAGAAAGGCGGCGTTGGTAAGACAACCACATCAGTTAACCTTGCGGCTTCTATAGGTAGTCTGGGTTATAAGACTTTGTTGGTGGATGTTGACCCTCAGGGTAATGCAACAAGCGGCCTTGGTGTGAATAAAAAAGACGTTAAGAAATCAACCTACGATATGATTGTTGCAGGAGTTAAGGCCGAGGAGATTCTTATTGAGACACCCTTTAAAAAGCTTGACCTTTTGCCGTCAAATATTGATCTTGCAGGTGCAGAGCTTGAGCTTGTTGATATGCAGGGCAGAGATTCTCGTATTAAGAATGCACTTGCGCCCCTCAAGGAAAAGTACGATTTTATTATTATCGACTGTCCGCCGTCATTGGGACTCATCACTATCAATGTTTTGGCTTGTGCTGACAGTGTACTTGTGCCGATTCAGTGCGAATATTACGCTCTTGAAGGTCTTTCGCAGCTTATGAATACTATAAGACAGGTTAAGCGTTTGTATAATCCGCTTATTGAGCTTGAAGGTGTACTTCTGACAATGTATGATGGAAGATTGAACCTTACACAGCAGGTTGTAAATGAAGTAAGGCGTTTTTTTCCGCAGAAGGTTTATTCAACAGTAATCCCGCGTAATGTAAGACTTTCCGAGGCACCGTCATTTGGTCAGCCGGTACTTTACTATGATAAGTCTTCAAAAGGCAGTATAGCTTATATAGATTTTACAAAAGAATTTCTTAAAAAGAACAATAAACGTCCGAGAGGATAAAAAAGGAGGAAAATATGGCACCGAAAAAGAAAGCAGGCCTTGGTAAAGGTCTCGATGCACTTTTTATTGATAACTCCACTGAAGAAAACGGCGATAAGCTCATAAATATCAATGATATTGAGCCTAACAGAGATCAGCCGAGAAAAAATTTCAATGAAGAATCCCTAAAAGAACTTGCCGACAGCATTGCTATGCACGGCGTTATTCAGCCTTTGTTGGTACGCCCTTTAAGTGATGGCGGATATCAGCTCATCGCCGGCGAAAGAAGATGGCGTGCTTCACGTATGGCAGGTCTTACTCAGGTACCCGTTATTGTAAGAGAAATGAACGATGAAGAAGCTATGGAATTAGCTCTTATCGAAAACTTGCAGCGTGAGGATCTCAATCCTATAGAAGAAGCAGAGGGCTTTAAGCTTCTGATGGATACTTACTCATTTACCCAGGAACAGGCTGCGGAAAAGGTAGGGAAATCACGCCCCGCAGTTGCAAATGCTCTGAGACTTCTCTCTTTGCCGGAAGCTGTATTGGATATGGTCAAACAGGGAATCATCTCATCGGGACATGCAAGAACACTTATACCTTTGACAGATGAAAAGTTAATTATAAAATTAGCAGAGGAAATTTCGCAAAAAGAATTAAGCGTTCGTGAAACAGAGAGAATAGTTAAGACTTTACTCAAACCAAAGAGTGAAATTGTAAAGAAAAAGTCAAAGAGAGACCCTTATTACGACGAATGTGAGATTGCAATTCGCGAAGAACTGGGCAGAAAAGCAAAAATCAATGTTTCAAGGGGAAACAAGGGCTCTATAGAAATAGAATTCTTCAGTAAAGAAGATTTACAGAGTATACTTGAGGCTCTTGCAGGCAACTAAAAAATCAGATTTATTAAAGGAGTAATTAAAAATGTTAGATATTAAACTTATAAGAGAAAATCCTGATAAAGTAAAGGCAGCAATGAAAACCAGAAACAAGGATATGGATGCTGTTGTTGACGAGATCCTTGCTATTGATAAGCAGGTAAGAGAGCTTACTCAGAAAGCTGATGCCCTTAAGGCTGAGCAGAATGCTGCAAGCAAGAAAATTCCTCAGATCAAGAAAGAAGGCGGCGATATCAGCGAGATAATGACTCGGATGAACGCCATCAAAGAAGAGGTAAAGACCCTCGATGCCGATAAGGCTGAGCTTGCTGCAAAGCAGAAGACGATGATGTACGAATTCCCCAATGTACCCTCAGATACAACACCTGTCGGTAAAGATGACAGTGAAAATGTTGAGGTACGCCGTTGGGGTGAGCCCAGAAACTTCGATTTTGAAGCAAAGGCACACTGGGATATCGGTGCTGATTTGGGTATTCTCGATCCGGAAACTGCCGCAAAGGTAACAGGTGCCCGTTTCCATTTCTACAGAGGACTTGGTGCAAGACTTGAAAGAGCTATAATCAACTTCTTCCTCAACACACACACAGAGCACGGTTACACTGAAGTATTCCCTCCCTTTATGGTAAACAGAGCTTCAATGACAGGTACAGGTCAGCTTCCTAAGTTTGAAGAGGACGCATTTAAGCTTACAAATGACTACTTCCTTATTCCTACGGCAGAGGTACCCGTAACAAATATGTACCGTGACGATATTATGGATGGTTCACAGCTTCCTATGAGCTTCTGTGCTTATTCAGCTTGCTTCAGAGCTGAAGCCGGTTCAGCAGGCAGAGATACGAGGGGTCTTATCAGACAGCATCAGTTCAATAAGGTTGAGCTTGTTAAGTTTGCAAAGCCTGAAGAAAGCTATGCTGAGCTCGAAAAACTCACAAATGACGCTGAAAGAGTGCTTCAGCTTTTAGGTCTTCCCTACAGAGTTGTTGCTCTTACAACAGGTGATATCGGTTTCTCGTCTGCTAAGACTTACGATATTGAAGTATGGATGCCTTCTTACGGCAGATATGTTGAAATCAGTTCCTGCTCAAACTTCGAGGATTTCCAGGCAAGACGTGCTTCTATCAGATATAAGAACGGTCCCAAGGATAAGGCACAGCTTGTTCACACACTTAACGGTTCGGGTGTTGCTATCGGCAGAACAACTGCTGCTATTCTTGAGAATTACCAGAATGCAGACGGCAGTGTAACTGTACCTGAGGCACTGAGAGCTTATATGGGCGTAGACGAAATCAGATAAAAGAATAAGTAAAGTTTTGGTCAA
>JAZSMR010000054.1:0-16303 GCA_045535965.1 Acutalibacteraceae bacterium | reverse complement strand
GAAGCTATTGAGTTTATCGAAAAGATTGACTTTGAAACCGTTGCAAAAAGGGCGGTGGAAAGTGTATTCGATGAACTTGAAATAAAAACAAAAAATTAATTTCCCGAAAGGAGAAAAACAAATGAAAAAATTCTTATCAATCATCCTCGCAATCTTAATGGTTGTGACAACAATGCCTATGGCCTTTGCTGCAGGTGACGTAATCGAAGTTAACGGCACAGGTTTCAGTAACTTCGATGAAGCTATTACTTATGTAAAGAGTCTCAGTGAACCGGTAGAGTTAAAACTTCTTGATGATATAGATGCCTCAAATTCTACTCATAATAATGGTAGCTTCAAGTCGTTCTATTGGCCGGTTAATGCCGAAAAACTCGATTTGAACGGTTATACAATCAAATTCTTCGATTATTTGTACTTCAGAGATGTTACGCTTACGATTACTGATACTTCCGAGCAAGGTAACGGCAAGGTGCAGGCAGGTTTAATGAATGTGCATGTCTCAACGGTAGAAAAGGCATATATGACGTTAGAAAACGGTACATTAGAAGCGAGAGACTATAACTATGCAGCGATGACTGTCTATAATAATTGTGAATTTAATATGACCGGAGGCAGCATAATCAAAAGTGTTGATTCATTTACAGACTGTGTTCTTGCTTATGATAATTCCGTTGTAAACATCTCCGGCGGAACAATTACAAATAAGGCTATGGAAGGATATAGTCCTTTCGCATTGTGGTGTTATGAAAGATCTACTGTTAATATTACCGGTGGTACTTTTAATGACGGTATACATGCCGGAATGAATGGTGGTAAAACTTTAATAGAACATGTGCCTGTTGGTTTTGTCATTAAAGATGAAAACGGAAACTATATTGATAAAAATCTTTATTCAACCGATAATATTACTGTAACTGTAGAAAAACATATTAATCACGATTATGAAAACGGCGTATGCTCAGCATGTGACTACATCTGCGAGCACACCGGTGGCGAAGCAACCTGCGTAGCAAAAGCAGTTTGTGAAGCTTGCGGTTTAGAATACGGCACTATTGATGCAGACAACCACGAAATCGTGAATGTTGAAGCAAAAGCAAACACTTGCACAGAAATCGGTTGGGATGCTTACGAATACTGCACAAGATGTGATTACACAACATACGATGAAAAGCCAATACTCGGTCACGATATCATTATTGATGCTTATGTAGCTCCCAAGTGCGAAGAAACAGGCCTTACTGCAGGTCAGCATTGCTCACGCTGTGACGATATGACAGTAGTACAGGAAGTTATCCCCGATTTAGGCGGTCACATCAACGAAGACGGTGACACTGCTTGCGACCGTTGCGGTGAAACAATTCTCTGCGAAGATTGCGGCAGACCTGTACACGAGGACACATTCATCCAGAATCTCATTTGTCTTATCGTTATGTTTATTAACCTTGTTAAATCAATGTTCTGATAATTGAATACAGACTGAAACGGCGGGCTAAGACCTGCCGTTTTTGCTTTGGTGGGACGCGCATAAAAAGGCATTTACAAAACAGTAAATATGTGCTACAATAAACCGAAAGCAAATCCGGCACCGACCCGGAGAAAGGATAAAAATATGAGCGTAGAAAAAACACATTATGCCTTTATGCCCGATGGCACAGAGGTACATCTTTTCACAATCACAAACAACAACGAGATAAGTGTTGGTATCATCACCAAGGGTGCAACCCTCAATTCCTTTACCTGCCCCGATAAAGACGGAAATATGGGCGATATCATTATGGGCTTTGACTCAATTGACAACCATATCACATCAGGCACATATACCGGTCAGGTTATCGGTCAGTACGCAAACAGACTTTGCGGCGGCAGGTTCAGGGTTGGCGACACTGAGTATCAGGTGACACAGAACGAAAAGGGAAAGACCTGTCTTCACGGCGGTGCAGAGTACAGCAGCGCTGTATGGAAGGCTATTATCATTGACGATAACGCTGTTGAGCTTACATATCACAGCCCCGACGGCAAAGAGGGATTCCCGGGCAATGTTGACGTTACCGTTGTCTACAGACTCACAGACAGAAACGAGCTTGAAATTAACTACAAGGCAGTCAGCGACAAGGATACAATCATCAACCTTACTAACCACGCATATTTCAATCTTGGTACCCCTGCCGCAGGAGATGTCCTTGATCATGAGCTTATGCTTAACTGCGATTACTTTACTCCCACAGATGAGGACAGCATCCCTACAGGCGAGATAAGAAGTGTCAAGGGTACAGCTTTTGATTTTACTACACCTAAGAAAATAGGCAGAGACATAGGCGCTGACGATGAACAGCTTATAATGTGCAGAGGCTACGACCACAACTTCTGTGTGAACGGTGAAGCAGGCAAGCTTCGTCTTGTTGCAAAGGTAACAGACGAAAAGAGCGGCAGAAAGCTTGAGGTTATGAGTGACCTTCCCGGTGTACAGCTTTACACAGGCAACTTCATTGACGGCACAGAGACAGGTAAGGACGGCATTGTGCTTAAGCAGCATTACGGCTTCTGTCTTGAGACTCAGTATTATCCTGACACACCCAATCAGGCGAATTTCCCTCAGTGCACATTTAAGGCAGGGGAAAAGTTCCGGAGCACAACTATATTCAAGGTGTAAGCGAGAGCGCGTTTTGGTTACTTTTGGGCGATAGCAAAAGTAACGCCCCGCGGCGAGCGAAAATAAACTTATGAATTAGGAGTTATGAATTATGAATTGTCCTTGTTGTAATAAAGAAATGATTGTAGGCGTAGTTCAAAGCGGTCGTGAGATTTTCTTTACAGAAAAAGAACATAACTTCTTTTTAGCGCCCGGCACAGAAGATGTATCCCTGAGTTATAGTAATTGGACAAAACCTACTTGCACAGCATATCACTGTCCTGATTGTAAAAAAGTAGTAATTGATTACTCTGATAAGTAATGTTTAAAAAACAAAAGCAGCAGATTGACCATTACGGTTATCTGCTGCTTATCTTTTTTCATTGCCCTCGCCGGGCGGGCATTACTTTTTTGAAAAAAAGTAATCAAAAAACTTTACTTATTCCACTTCTTTACCGATCTTTTTTGCAAACCTCTTAAGCTTAGCCTTTTCAAGTGCTAAATATGTCGACTTGATGGGAGGCAGAATAGTAAACAGTACACCCGAAAGAGTGAATAAGAAGCTGGGATTTACACTCTTCTTGCCCTTCTCAAGCGCCTTGACCATCTTCTTTGCAACAACCTTGGGACTCTGTACAGGGAAAGGTCTCTCAAATTCAACCTCGTTTGCAGCCGCAAAGAAGCCTGTGTCAGTTGCAATAGGATAAAGACAGGTCATTGTAATGTTTTTGGGCATTTCAAAACGGATACCCTGCTGAAAGCCTTCCATAGCAAACTTGGAGGCTGAATATGTGGTGAAGCCGGGCATTGCCATCTTGCCGATAGCCGAAATAGTGATTGCAAAGTGACCCTTCTTGCCGCCGAGATACTCTCTGTATTTTTCATAAGTATAAATGGGGGAGAATACGTTGGTTTCGAACATTCTCTTTGTTCTGTCCCAGTCAACATAGTCGATTAACTCATAGTAGGGATAGCCTGCGTTGGCATAGAAAATATCGATTGAGCCAAGCTCAGCTATAGCCTTTTCGAAAATTGCATCAACATTCTCTTTTGTTGATACGTCACACTGATAGGGGATAACGTTGCCCCCTATCTTATCCATATTCTTGCAGTTGATGTCAACGGCTAAAATTTTGTTTGACTTTTCTGCTGCTAAAAGCTTCAGTACCTCAAGACCGATACCGCTGTCTGCACCTGTGAGAACGATAGTTTTGTCAGTAAGCATATTTTCTCTCCTTTTTTCGGCAAAAACCGATTTTTTTCATATTTATAATAGCTTAATTGCGGGAATAAGTCAACAAAAGTGTTGCCTTTTCCCCCAATAAATGTTAATATTTATACAGCGTATAAATTTGTTTAATTTATATTTGAAAAGGGGAATTTCTATGAAGTACGAGAAACTTTTTACGCCTATTAAAATTGGCTCCTGCGAAATCAAAAACCGCATCGCTATGGCGCCTATGCTTATGGACTTCGGTCAGTTTGACGGCAGAACAACCGAGCAGCTTATGAATTACTATGAGGAGAGAGCCAAGGGCGGTACGGGTCTTATCATAACTGAAATTACCCGAGTCAACGACAGAACGGGTGCTTCTGCATTCGCTCAGCTGGGTATGAGCCATGACTATCAGATTGAGGGTATGAGTGAGCTCGCCGACAGGATACACGCTCACGGCTCAAAGCTTTTCGTTCAGCTTCATCACCCGGGCAGACAGAATATGGGTCTTCTTATGGGTACTCTGCCGCTTAGTATAGCCTGCGATAAGACAATGCCCTTCTTCAAGGATATGCTTTACAAGGTTGTGCCTGCAGGTAAGATGCTTATGGAAAAGCACCTCGTACCGAGAGTTGTTGCCCCCTCAAAGTGTGAAAACAGCAATTTCAGTGACGGTATAAACAGAGAGCTTCGTAAGAGCGAAATCAAAGGTCTTATCAAGGACTTCGTAAAGGCCGCCGAAAGAGTTAAAAAGGCAGGTTGTGACGGTGTACAGCTTCACGCTTCTCACGGTTATCTTCTTCAGCAGTTCCTTTCACCCAATACCAACAAACGAAGAGACGAATACGGCGGCTGTCTTGAAAACAGAATGAGATTTATTCTTGAAATTATCGAGGGTATAAGAGAAAAATGCGGTAAGGACTTCCCCATTATCGTTCGTCTGACAGTTGACGAATGCTATGCAATGATAGGCAAACCCGGCAAGGGCTATGACCTTAGCGAGGGTATAAAAATGGCAAAGCGTCTTGAAGAGGCAGGCATAGATGCTATCGACGTTTCGAGCGCATCCTATGACGCTTTCAACTATTGGCTCGAGCCTACATCTTTTCAGTGCGGCTGGAGAAAGTATATGGCTGCCGCAGTAAAAGAGGCAGTATCAATTCCCGTTATTGCCGCTAACCTTATAAGAAGCCCCGAGCAGGCTGAGCAGCAGCTTCAGGAGGGCACTCAGGATATGATTTCTCTGGGCAGACCTCATATTGCAGACCCCCATTGGGCTGAGAAAGTAGAAAGCGGAAACGAAAAGGACGTAAAGAGATGTATATGCTGTCTCTACTGTATAGAAAGTATGCAGAATAACGCATATACCGGTGACCACGGCTACTGTGCCGTTAACCCCTTTGTAGGTGATGAAACTTATACTCTCCCCAATGACGGCAACGGCAGAAAGGTTATGGTTGTAGGCTCAGGTCCTGCAGGTCTTATGGCGGCTGAGCTTATGGCTAAGCGCGGCTTTAAGGTAACAGTATACGAAAAAGAAAGCACCGTCGGCGGTCAGGTAGCTCTTGCTGTCAAGCCTCCTCATAAGGAAAAGCTTAATTGGTGCATCGAGGACTTAGTATATGCCTGCGAAAAGCTCGGAGTAGAAATCAGGTGCTCTTCTAAGGTTGCAAAGGAGCTTGTGGAAAAAGAAAAGCCATTCGCAGTTATCTGTGCAACAGGCGGTAATGCTCTTAAGCCGGGGTCCATTGAGGGTGTGGATAAGGACTTCGTTTACACCACCACAGATATTTTAGACGGCAGTGTACAGCTGGAGGGCAAAAAGGTTGCAGTTATCGGAAGCGGTATGACAGGTCTTGAAACAGCAGAGCTTATAGCGACTCAGGGCAACAAGGTTATCGTTGTGGAAATGGCTGACAGTGTTGCTCCCGGCGTATGGCATCAGCATCCGAGTGATGTTTTGCCCAGACTCGAAGCTATGGGCACAATGTTCTATCTTTCAAAGAAGCTCGTTTCCATCGACGACGGCGAAATCACAGTTGAGGATACAGGGACAAAGAGAGTGTCTCAGCTTAATGCCGATGCTGTTGTATTGGCTCTTGGTGTAAGACCGGAAAAGAGCCTTTACGAGGATATCAAGGATATGAGTAATGTTTACATAATCGGTGACGCCAATAAGATAGGCAGAATTGCCGATGCTACTATGGGCGCATACAAATGTGTCAAAGAGATTAAATGAGGTAATAAAATGAAAAACGTTAATTTTGATGCTGTTATCGACAGAAGAAACACCAACAGCTTAAAGCACGATTTTGCCAAAGAAAACAATCTCCCCGAGGACGTGCTTCCTATGTGGGTTGCGGATATGGATTTCAAGGCACCGCCCTGTGTACGTGAAGCTTTGCAGAAGAGTGTAGACCACGGCATTTTCGGCTACAGTGATACAAAAGATGATTATTATGATATTGTCGTAAGTTGGTTCAGAGACCGCTTTGATTGGGTACCCGAAAGAGAGTGGCTTGTGAAAACTCCCGGTGTTGTTTACGCCCTTGCTATGGCAGTAAGAGCACTTACAAAAGAGGGTGAAGCTGTTATCATTCAGCCTCCCGTATATTATCCGTTCTATAACGTAATCAGAAACAATGGTCGTAAGATTATCGAAAGCCCCCTTGTATATAATGATGGCAAGTACACTATCGACTTTGAGGATTTCGAGAATAAAATAAAAGATAACGACGTAAAGCTCTTCATTCTCTGCTCACCCCATAACCCTGTTTGCAGAGTGTGGACTAAAGAGGAGCTTCAGAAATTAGGTGAAATCTGCAAGAAACACGGCGTATATGTTGTGGCAGACGAAATCCACTGCGACTTTACCTGGGAGGGTCATCCTCATACTGTATTTACCCAGGCTGTTCCCGATATGACCGACAGAGTTATCATCTGCACAGCACCCAGTAAGACCTTCAACGTTGCAGGCTTACAGCTTTCCAATATCTGGATTCCCGGTGCCGACATAAGAGAAAAGTATCAGGCAGAGATAGCAGGTTCGGGCTATACTGTAATGAATAATCTTGGCATTGTAGCCTGCAAGGCGGCATACAAGGACGGCTATGAGTGGAGTCTCGAGCTTAAGAAATACATTAAGGGCAACCTTGATTATATCAGAGACTTCCTCAGTGAGAATATTCCCGAAATTAAGCTTGTTGAGCCTGAGGGCACATATTTTGCATGGCTTGATTGCAGTGGCTTAGGACTTACAACTGACGAGCTTGACGATCTTATTATCAACAAGGCGAAGCTTTGGCTTGATGCGGGCAAGATTTTCGGTGAGATTGCAAATCAGTTCCAGAGGGTAGTTTTAGCTTGTCCGAGGGAGGTTATAGTTAAGGCTATGGGGCAGCTGAAAGAAGCAGTAGGGAAATAAGTAAAGTTTTTTTGATTATTTTTTTACAAAAAAAGTAATGCCTGCCCGGCGAGGGTAATATAAAGAATAAAGAAAAAAGAATACATAATAAAGAATATTTGCACGAAGCAATCTTTTCTGAAAGAAAGACGCCTTCCGTGCATACTTGAAATAAAAAAAGCAGCAGACAACCGTTTAATGGCAAATCTGCTGCTTTGCATTTTACATTTGTGGGACTCTGTCCCACCGACTTCGAACTTTTGTAAAAGTTCGACAAAACTTTACTTGGTTATTCTTTAAAACTCCTTATTCATAACCGCAAAGGTCATTCTTTCCTGAATACTCTCCTTGCCGTGTTTTGTACCGATACCGCCATGGTCAGAAGTCACAATAATAAGCCAATCCTCAGTGTCATAAGTCTCTCTTGCCTTGATAGCTTCAATTGTCTCGTAGCCGTATTCATCAGCCTGAAGGAATGATTCCTTGTATTCAGGATTGTTGAAGCTGAAGCCTCTGCCGTGACCTGTTGAATCAGTAGGCTCGTAAATTACAAAGATAAAGTCTGAGCAAGCCTCGTCAGCAATTTCGGCTAAAACAGCCTCATGTGAAGCCGCATCATTATCGCACTTGTTGAAGGTAACAGGAAGAGCGTGTTCGCCGCAGTATTCAACCTCGGGGAGATATGTAGCGTTCCTTCTTGAGAAGTGACCTGCCCACTTTGTGATAAAGCTTGCACTGCCGATTACTCCGTCTTCTGTGAGAGTGGTCATAAGTGTCTTAGCTTCCATTGACTTGGGGATGTCATTGCCCGTTACACCGTGTACATCTGCCCACTGCCCTGTGAGAATTGAGCACCAGCCGGGAGCTGTTGAGGTATCCTGAGTGTTGATCTCAGGGTAGTTGACACCGCCGCAGTAGAGAAGGTTAATTGAAGCATCGTCTTCTAAAAGTGCAGAAATTGCGCTGTTGCTTTCACTCTTTACCGCTAAGATGTCAGCTCTGCAGCCGTCATAACCGATGACAATTGCTTTTTTCTGAGTCTTGCCCTCGGGAAGCTCTGATGTGAAATGGTCGTTTATAACCTTGTGAAGCTCTGTCTGAGGAATTGCGGTTTCGATGGTGTTTTCATAGCCCACAGCCGCAACGTTTTCTCTGTAAAGCGATTCGGTGTCGGCAGGGTCTTTTTCATAGGGGCCGGGTTTAAGGGTAACAGCTAATATAGCTGCAATTGCAACGAGTATAACTGCGATGATGGCGATGATTACTTTTTTGTTTTTCATATTTTTTATTTCCTCCGTGATTTTTTTGCTCTCGCCGGGCAGGCGTTGCTTTTTGCTACGCCGGAAAACTCCCTCTGTCACTTCGTGACATCTCCTTCAAAGAGGGACACGAGAAACCAAAAACGCGCTGTTATTCCTTATATCTTCTTCTCATCAAAATCTATAAGGACACTCGCTCTGCTGGGATTGAGCTTCGTCATTTTGACACCTGCGGCCTCAAACATTCTCTTTGATGCCTTGGTGCCCATAGTGTTTGCATATTTGTCGGATATGTAAACAACCTCTTTTATACCGCTCTGAATGATAGCCTTTGCGCATTCGTTGCAAGGGAAGAGAGCCACATAAAGTCTCGAGCCCTCAAGGTTTGCACCTCTACAGTTGAGAATTGCATTGAGCTCCGCGTGACATACATAGGGGTACTTTGTATCGTAAGCGTCACCGTCTCTCTCCCAGGGGAATTCGTCATCGCTGCAGCCCGACGGGAAGCCGTTGTAGCCCATTGACATAATGCGGTTTTTGTCGTTTACAATGCAGGCACCTACCTGAGTGTTGGGATCCTTGCTTCTGTATGAGGAAAGCATTGCAACACCCATAAAGTATTCGTCCCACGATAAATAGTCCTGTCTTTTAGCCATAATTTTTCTCCTCTTTTATTTTTTATATTGCACCTCTATAGTAAAGTCCTCGGGTGTAGTCTGAAGCTTCCGAAAGCTTTTTGCCTTTTCTGTAAGCCTCAAGAATTGCCTCGCAAAGCTCACCCTTTTCCTTTGTAAAATAGAAGGTAACGAAGTCCATATTTTCGATTTCGCTCATTCTGTCAGCCATATAAATCGGCGCTGAGTTGAGAATTTCGCTAAAGCCCATACCGCAGACAACGGGGAATTTTTTACCCATTCTGTCAGTGAGATAAGAATTGCCTTTACACTCTGCACAGGTCTTGCCGTTTTTAATTGGGCAGTTTCTCGTGAGCATAAGAGGAAGTCTTCCGTAGGCAATTATTCCTCTCGGTACTCTGCCGCCTATAGAAGCGAGGTCCTTGAGAGTAAGCTCTGGTGACAAGGTTAAAGACTTTACACCTAAAGCTTCTAAAACACTCACAGAAAGGCTGTTTGAGGTGTTCATTGAGAAGCCTGTATGAATTTCAAAGCCGAGTCTTTTTGCAAGAGCGAAGCCGTCTAAGGTTGAGCAGTAAGCTATGTTTATTCCAAGGCTCTTTGCTCTTAAAAGTAAGTTTTCGACAGCCTTTTCACCGCCGAAAATGCCTCTCGGCACCTCTACACCAAGGCTTACACCTGAGTTTTTAAGGCTTTCCACCGAGTTTTCATCAATGTAAAGGGGTAAATATAAGTTTTCAACATTTGCAAGATTCTTTGGAATCTGTTCTTTTTTTGCCACTCTTATATGGAATTTCGGCGCACCCTTTGCCTCGTGCTTAGGTGATTTTACGGTTATATATGTAAAGGGGGTAACCTTTACATTTGTAAGCTTATTTTCAAGTTCCGAAAGAGCTCTTCGGCGAAGATTATTGATAACACTTGCCGGTACGATAAGACCCTCATCAAGGTCGATTTCAATTTTATCTGCATAGAACTGAGTGCCGCCGCACTTGGATATTCTTTCCCTGAGACCCTCTTTTGTCATAGGCTTGTTGAGAGCCTTTTCGGGGATAGCCTCATCACTTACAAAGCAGGTTTTGCCGAGTGCCGAAACGCTGAGACTGACTTTTTCACCCTCGACAACGCTGAGGTAGAATTCAACCGGTATCAGGGGAGTCTCTTTTTCATAAGCTCTCGAAAGCTCAGTTAAAACTTTATTGGTGGAAGCCGTTACGTCTTCTTTCTGTCTTATGCCGAACATATCTCTGCCCAGTCTGCTTTCGAAATACCCCTCGGTGAATCCCGAGCGTGAGAATACGGCTCTGAGCTTGTCCGTCAGCTCTTTTTCGAGGTTGCCGTCGAGTGCACACTTTACACTTGTCACAGCTGCGGATACATATTCGGGGCGTTTCATTCTGCCCTCGATTTTAAGTGAGTCCACACCGATAGATACAATATCGTCCATCTTCTTAAGCAAAGACAAATCCTTAAGGCTCAGGTCGTTACCCGTACCGCCCTGCACAGCAAATGGCAGACGGCAGGGCTGAGCACAAAGTCCGCGGTTGCCGCTTCTTGCACCGAAGATACTGCTCATATAGCACTGACCCGATACGCACATACAAAGTGCACCGTGAACGAAAATCTCGATCTCGGCTTCGGTATTGTTCTTTATTTCTTCTATCTCGCTCTTTGAAAGCTCGCGGGGGAGTACGGCACGTTTATAGCCCAGCTCCTCGAGTAAGCGTATACCTGAAACAGTACCCACAGACATCTGCGTGGAGGCATGCCTTTCAATATCGGGAGCACACTTCTTAAAAAGCTCTGCCATGCCTAAGTCCTGAAGGATAACCGCATCAGCTCCGCTCTCGGCAATAAGCTTTACCGTGTCAAGAGCGTCTTTTATCTCTCTGTCAAGAAGCAGAGTGTTTACGGTGATGTGTACCTTGACACCACGTGAGTGACAGTAGTCAACGGCCTCTTTGAGCTTTTCTCCTGCAAAGTTGTCGGCTTTCATTCGTGCATTGAAGGCAGATGTGCCGAGATAAACGGCGTTTGCACCTGAGCGCACTGCCGCGATGAGAGCTTCATAAGAGCCGGCAGGGGCGAGTATTTCGGGTTTATTTATCATTGCCGTTAATGGGTCTGACATTCTTATTGTTGCCGCTGACTGCGCCTAAAACCGCATTAAGCTCTGCCTTGAGTCTGCCGTTTTCGATGCTGAGAGATTCCAGCTGTCTCTTAGCTTCCTCAAGCTCGTGTCTTGCCCAGTCTGCCTTACTCTTGGCGTTTGAAGCGTCGTCGAGATAGTCCTTAATCTGCTCGCGGAGTCTGTCGGCAGAGTCGGAGGCTTTCTTGCATTCGTCGGCATAGCTCAGAGCCGCAAGGACAGCTGCCTGAGTTGTGGAAAGTCGGGGGCTTTCTTTCATAATCTTTGTCAGCGCTCTGTCAAGGTCTCTGCCCAGCTCCTGAACGTATTTCACATCGTCTTCTGCGATGATTGAATACTCAACGCCTGCAATGTAAAGTTTGATTTTATTTGCTGCCATAATATCATTCCCTTCGGGTGGATTCGGAATTCGGAATGCGGAATTCGGAATTGCGGGGTGCAAAAAACAATATTTTTACATTTTCGCCGCAGAATTACACAGTTCCTGAATATATATTATATATTATACAACATTAACTACTTATAATCAAGTTAAAATATTAAATGTAATAATTATATCTGTATATAATAAAACTGTTTGCATTTTTGGAAAAGTAGTGATATAATATATTAGTTATATCAATAAGAAGGGGGTAGAATTATGGATGCTGTTAAGGAATTTTTTCTCACACTTTACAGTAACGACAGCATACAGTATATAATTGATGCCGTAATCAAAATGGTTCTTGCGGTTTTATTCAGCGGTATCATCGGCTTTGAGCGTGAACACTCCCACCGTCCTGCAGGCTTCAGAACTCACATTCTTGTGGCCGTAGGCTCAACCCTTGTTATGATGACATCGAAATATGTTTTCCTTGAGTATCAGGGCATGGTTACCGTTGACCCGACAAGACTCGGTGCTCAGGTTATCAGCGGTATAGGTTTCCTGGGTGCAGGTACAATCCTCCGTGAGGGCTTCAGCGTAAAGGGTCTTACAACGGCGGCGTCTCTCTGGGCGGTATCCTGTATCGGTCTTGCAGTAGGTGCAGGGTACTATATCGGTGCACTTGTTACCACTCTTGTTATTTATATCACTCTTAACACTCTCAAGCGCTTCGTAGCCAAGGGCAATCCCTCGAGAAATATTTATATTGAAGCTGACAACCTTTCCCGTCAGGCGGCGGATATAGGTGCAATCATCAAGCGTTACGGCGGTAATCTTCACACCCTTGAGGTGCTTTATGCCGACAGCATTTCCGCCAAGCGCAAGAGCGACTCCATTGTTATGAAGGCCATTGTTTTCCCGAAGGACGAGGAGAGCCTTAATATGACTATTTCAGCAATCAGGGCGTTAGAGGGAATAAGAGACCTTTATATTGATTAATTCGGAATGCGGAATTCGGAATTGCGACTCAGGCGGCGGTGAAGGGTAACTCCTTCCCGCCGTTTTTATATTGCTATAATTTGTCTTTTTTGTGGACACTGCCGAAGCTTTTTGCGTCTATATATAAGTGAAACGGTTTCAAATAAGATGCAAGGAAAGATATATTATGTCAAAGAGGTATGCAGGTTTGGCATTTATCAGAGACGACAGTATGGATTTTGAAGAAATTCTTTTATATTTCTCGGACAATCCGTATGTAAATTCCGTCTTAATAAGTGAAGCCGTTTTTAAAAACAAACTGAAAAGGGGAAAAGATATGTCAAAGATAACGAATAATGTTATGGTGGATTTAAGAAAATTCACACCTGAAGCTTTAAGTAAAATAGAAGAGATTGCCAATGTGGTAGATATAATTCTGCCTAAGGATATGTCATCGGAGTTTGCCGAGGCTTACGGAAATATCAAAAAGAGCAAGGTTGTACAGGAATTATATCTTGCAGATGATCAGAAATTTTGTACCTTCAACGGTAATGTAACAGTAACGGAAAATGATGTCACTGAAAATACTTTTGTTAAAACTAATGGAGTGCTTATTGTAAAAAGTATGCCCGAAGAAATGAATCTGAGCGTTATGGTTAACGGACTTCTGGTAAAAACAAAAAGCTCTAAAATCAATATTGAAAAGCTCAACGGCTTAAAAATCGAAATTGATGATGATGCCTCAATAATATCCTCTGTGCAAAGAGTTGAAATTGATAAATGCTTTATAGAAAGTATCAATAACAAAACCGCAATTATTGGTGTAGACAGAATTGAAGTTAAAGATGATGTTACTGTAGAGATACTGAAAAGCAAGGAAGTGTTTTTCGGTGAAATAAATACTGTTGTCGCCCCAAAAGCTCTTCACGGATATATTCAGGCAAACAGTGTCAATATAAACACACTTATAGCAAAAAAGCGTTTCGGTATATTTACACGCAGGTGACGGTATGAGTAATAATCCGTCAAGACTGTTTAAAGAGCTGTGGAGTAAATATCAGAAAAGCATTTACAGATATTTCCGCCGTGAGTTCAGCGGTGAAGTTGCAGAGGATTTGTGTCAGCAGACCTATCTGAAATTATGGGAATACATAGAAACTCTTAATGGCAAAAATATATTTCAGCAAAGAGCATGGCTTTTTGCCACTGCGAAAAATGTCAGAAATGACTATCTGAGATATAAGTCGAGCCATCAGCAGAATTTTATCTGGCAGGAGCTTTTAGACTCCGACAGAAGTTATGAGCCGAACTTAGAGGAAAGTATTCTTATACAAAAGGCTTTCGGTGAGCTTTGTCAGGACGACAAAGAACTGCTTAATATGTCAGAATATCTCACCAGCAAGGAAATAGGGGAGATATTGGGTATATCAGATTCAGCAGTGAGAAGCAGAAAACAAAAAGCGAAAGAGAAGCTTTCAGAAAAGCTCAGAAAATATAACATACAGCTATAACAAAAACCGACAGGGAAAAATCTCTGTCGGTTTAACCTTTTATGAAACTGTCTCGGCGGAGAAAGGCTCATCCATACGGCAGGGTACGGCGCAATTCCGAATTCCGCATTCCGAATTCCTAATTTTCAAGCGCAGACTGAACTGCCTTCGCAAGCTGGTCGGGACATGATGTGCCCTTGAAGCCGCAGCGTATGCCCGAAAGTTTTTCGATGATTTCATCTGTTGTCATACCCTCGGCAAGCTTTGCAACACCCTGAGTATTGCCTGCACAGCCTCCTGCAAATCTGATATTTTTAACTATATTGTCCTCGATGTCAAAGGTAATTGCTCTTGAGCAGACACCGTGGGTCTTGTAGCTGTATTGCATTTTTTTATTCCTCCTGTTTCGTAATAGGAATATCATATTATATCTCGCCCTCTTTGTCAAGTGAGAATGTAAAGCAGTGCCAGTATGAGCTTATGGTCACGCTGTTCTTTTTTCAGCAGGAATATCAGAGAAAATATAAGTGCCGTGTCTTTGTCCATTATGTCGCTGAGGTGAGTCTGCTTCGGTACCCTGCCGTATTGCGGAGGCTTTCTGCCGTAAAGGTCATTCCGCACTGTTATTCTCCTTTCACTGCAAATCTTTGAGCAATGGCAGAAGTGAGATAATCTGCATCATTTTTATGGCTTCGTCGGCTTTGTGGCGTCTTTCGGGGGAGAGCATTGGCTTGAGTGCCGTCAGGAGTTCGCACCCGGGGTCCTTAGGCTGAGAGGAGAGTCTGCCGAGTACCGATGCAATTTTTGTGATTGTCTCGAAGTCGATACCGTCGGACTGTTCTTCCTTTTGCGGTTTCGTACTGTCCTGACTACCCGAAAAAAACTCAGATGCCAGAGACGAAAGCTGTTCGATGTCATTTTGGCTCATGGAGTTTATTATATTTTCAATGCCCTCTATATTCAATGAGCCAAGGTCCATGTCTGTTACTCCTTTTTATCTTTTATCATATCAAGTATCATTCTTGCCTGAGGTGAGGATAAAATCCTTTTAAGGCGGTCGGGGTCAGAGAGTATACTGCTGATTTTACTCTGCTGTTCAGGTGTCAGTGAGTCTTTGATAGTTTTTTCTATGTTCTCGGGGTCGGCTTTTTTTGCATCGCCGAATTGTCGTAATAAAGAATTAATATTTTCAGGAGTAATATTTGTTTCATTTCCCATTGAAAAACCACCCAATCTGTGATAATATATTCTGTAATAAAATAAATATGCCGAAGGGGAGGGTGATATGAATGAAAGTGTTGGTCTTTTCCGATTCCCACGGTGCAATCACTCTCGCCGAAGAAATGCTGAGAAGAGAAGCGGACTGCCAAACAGTATTCTTTTTAGGCGACGGTATGGACGAAGCCGAGAAGCTGAGAGACAGACACACGGACAGAAAGTTTATCCTCGTAAAAGGCAACAACGACTGGTATTCTCACGCTGATACTGAAGCATATAAATACATAGAAGGCGTAACCATTATGGCGTGCCACGGACATCTGCACAATGTGCGCTTCGCACTGCGAAATCTGCTGAGTGCGGCAGAGTCCGTCAGAGCAAATATTGCCCTTTACGGACACACCCATAAAAGCGGTATGTTTGGTGACCCTGCGACGGGTATATGTGCAATTAATCCCGGTGCTTTATGCGAGGGCAAATACTGTGTGCTCACAATAGAAAAGGGCGGCTTTGATATTGAATTCAAGAGTACACACTGATTTTTGGTATTCAGCTCAGATGAGCTACCGATACATAAATTTTTGAAAGAAAGAAGGAATAAAAATGGACGCAATATTTGACTCATTTTTAAATTTCGACCTTGGCGTTTTTGAATGGATACAGAGCATTCAGAGCCCCATCCTTACATCCATTATGGTTGTTATCACCACCCTCGGCGACGAAGGTATCATCTTTATTGCGGCAGGTCTTGTAATGGCTATCACAAAGAAATACCGCAAGGTAGGTATTGCAGTGCTCGCTTCACTTGTTGTTATGCTTGTTCTCAATAACCTTGTGCTCAAAGAGATGCTCGAAAGAGTAAGACCCTTCTACATCTTCGACCTTGAAGGTCTCTTAGCTGACAAGCAGGCATTCATCGATGCAGGCAGACTCTCAAAGTTTGACGTAATGGTAGAAAAAAT
>JAZSMR010000140.1:0-9377 GCA_045535965.1 Acutalibacteraceae bacterium | reverse complement strand
TTTAAAGCATCAGCAATAATCTCACTGCCCTCAGCGATAGCCTTACCGCTTGATTTTTTAGCGTTGTCCATAACCTTCTTATAGGGCATAAGCATACCCTCTGTCATCTTGTTGCCCATCTTTGACTTTATCTTTTCGCTTGAAAGAAGTGCACCCACAAGATACATTGCAACAAGTCTGCCCTTATGCTTTTGGGGGAAGTCGTACTGACCGTGGGATTTGTAGAATTTGTGGTCAGCTTTCATCATACCCTGCATAGTGTAAATAAGGTCGCGGAAAATCTTCATACCGCCAACACCGTAGAAGTTTGCAGGCTGAACATATTTATTTTTAAGAGCGTAAATGAGAGTATCGGCCATACGGTCAATTGACTTATCAGCATCAAATTCGTCTGAGGCAATGCCTGCAAGGAAGTTTCCACCTACTTCGGCTCTGCCCTCTAAAATCATACGCAGGTTCATCTCTTTCGAATATTCACCGCTGACAAGATAAGCAACAGGCATACCCATTGTAACTGTTCTGTGGCCGTTGCAGAACTGTCTGTCGTCATACATCTTGAAGCGTGCGCCGAGAGAATGGTCCTTGATGGTGAAAGCATATACAATAGCATCAGCTGACTGAATTTCATTTCTCAGAAAAGCGTCAAAGCCGTCTTTATATACGCAGGTGCCGTCAACTGCACAGTTGAAGCAACCGAGACAGCCACCCTTGAAGGGGTACTCTGCAATGTTGACTACTCTTGAATTCATAGGAAGTACAGCTCTGAAACGCTCAATCATAGCACCAAGCTGATTATCGCCCTCATTGAGGTCGGTAACAATAACAATGTCGCCCTTTGCCTTTTCAGCAACGGTTTCGGGTACACTGACGGAACTGAGGGACTTAGCTTCAGTGGCAGGGATGATAGGCTCGCTGTGGTCGTTTTCTTTGCTCCAGAGGATATATCTGAAGAACTCGAGAGCATCTTTCTGACCCTTTTCAGTTGTAAGGTCGTCCATATCTGCCGAAAGACCTTTGATAAACTTCATACCCATATCCTGGCAGTTGTCCTCGATGTATCTGTGGGCTGTGATATCCCAGAAGTGCTTTGAGGTTGTAATCTGAGTTGCGAATTTGCCCGCTACGTCTACATTGTTTTCTTTCATAAGCTCAATGAAATAATGAAGCTGACAGGGAGCGATGAAAGTATAAACAGGATATGAGAAAACTATAAGGTCTGCATCCTCAAGAGCTTTCTTAGAAGGAGAAAAATCTCTCTGAATCTTTTTTATCTGCTGACCTGCGTGAATAACGCTGAATTCGTGCTGAGGGAATTTAAGGACTATATAGTTGAGCGTTTGCAGGGTAACACTGTATTTGCCCTTTGGACTTCCGTTCACAATAAGAATCTTCATATTTGACTTCCTTTGCTAATAATTAAAAAGTATTATGACAATGATAGCATAAATCTTATCTGCGGTCAAGCCAATGCTTCCGAATGAAAAGTTTGTGTCCGAAAAGGTTATATTTCATTGTAAAATATCGGTTTGTGTGTTATTATATAAGAGGTCAAAAGACTATTAACATTTCAGGAGGAAATTATGAGTAATCTTCAAAAGAAAAAGACCTCCGGCTTCAGAATGTGGACTCTTATATGGGGTCTCGGACTTGCCGGACAAATCTGCTGGAATATGGAAAACCAGTGGTTCAACACCTTTGTTTACACAAAAATCGCTAAAGACCCATCTATTATTACGGGTATGCTTATCTGCAGTGCCATGGCAACAACCTTTGCCACATTTTTCTTCGGCACCTGGGCGGACAGAACAGGTAAACGCCGCACCTTCATCAGCGTCGGTTACATACTCTGGGGTATATTTACAATAGGCTTCGGTCTTACGGAGTTCATCAGCAAGGATATGTATCTGCTTGCAGGTATCAGCGTAGTTCTTGCCGATACAATAATGAGCTTTTTCGGCTCGATGGGTAATGACGCAGGCTTCAACACATGGACAACGGATATTCTCACAGATAAAAACCGCGGACAGATAGGTGCCGCCCTTGCAACTCAGCCGGTACTCGGTACTATTCTGGGTACTGTTGTAGGCGGACTTTTAGTCGGTGAAGAAAATAACTATATGCGTCTTTTCATCACAATGGGTGTGTTTGTTATCTTCTTCGGTATCATATCGCTTATCTTCCTTAATAAGAATGACGACGTTGAGCCCTCTGTCAGAGGCAGCTTTATCAAGCAGTTCCTCAGTGTGTTCAATTTCAAGAAGTTCTTCCGGCTTAAGGAGCTCGTATGGGTAAATATCGCAGTTGCAGTATTCTTCATCGGCTTCAATGTTTATTTTGCATATATGGGTAACTATATTATCTATTATCTCGGCTACACTGCCGATATGATGGGTATTATCGAAGCTATTCCTCTTGTGCTTTCAATGACAATGGCTATACCTGCTTCAATGCTTATAAATAAGAGTAAGCACGTTGCTGTTTCGGTTGCGGCGGTAATTACAAGCATTATCGGTCTGCTTATTATCTATCCCATCACTCCCGATATGGTAGACAACACAAAGATATTTGACCTGAGACTCTGGGCAGGTATCTTCTTTGTTGGTGTAGGTTATGTTACAATCCTTCAGACAACAAAGGTCTGGACAAAGCAGCTCTATCCTCAGGACAGTAAAGGTCAGTTTGAGGGTATATGGATACTCTTCTTTGTGCTTATACCTATGATAGGCGGTTCAGCTATAGGTGAAGCTGTTGTGAAGACAAGCGGCGAGAGTGTACTCAATGAAGTCAGCGGTCAGATGGAATATATACCCAACGGCAATATTTTCCTGGTGGGTGCAATTCTCTCGGCGCTTTGTATAATACCTGTCCTCATTACAAGGAAGTATAATAAAGAGAGGCTTTCAAAGAAAGCTGAATAAAAATTAACCCCGAAAAGCTCGAAAGACTTTTCGGGGGTGCTTTGTTATTGCTCCTGATTTTTGAGCTGCTTGGCGGTGCAGCTTGAGAGAATAATTTCGTGAAGAGATAAAACAAGCTTTACTATTTCGTTTATGGGTTCTCTCACATCTTTGTTTATCCAGTCCTTTATCATCTGATAATATCCTGTTATTACAAATGAAACAATATAGTTTTTCTCGGAAGGGGAGAAACCCTGAATGTTTGAGTCAAGGACTTTGTGAAGGGCGGGCATATTGAAAAGCTTTTTGTGGAAATCGCCGCTGATATTTTTGTTTATGATGAGCCGTGCAATCTCTATGTTGCTTTCAAGATAAACAAATATTGTCACAAGGCTTCCGCCTAATGAGTGGCATTTCTGTAGCTCCTGCTCAACCAACATAAGCATTTCATTTTCCATTTCTTCCAGCAAATCGTTGGGACTGCTGTAATACTTATAGAAAGTTGAACGGTTGATACCTGCTTTTTCACACAAGGTTCTGACATGAATTTTGTCAATAGGTGTGGTTTCAAACATTTCCAGGAACGCTTCTTTTAAAAGTCTTTTTGTGAGCAGAACTCTTTGATTTTCTTTTTTCTCCATAATTTACCTCTGAACTTCATCTGAATCAACATTTTGTAATCAAATGTTGATTAAACATACAAAAATACATAAACAGTTGTTTTTAATCCAACACATGTATATTATAACGCTTTCTGTTGCAAAAGTCAATGGTCAAATCAGTCGTTTTTGTTTAAGACCAAGGATAAATATAACTTGATTATTACTTTAAGGTGGACTATAATATATAAGAAGGAGATGAAAAAATATGGCGAAGTTTTGCTGTGAGCAATGTGCTTATTATGACTATGATGAGGAGTTCGATGAGTATTTCTGCTCGGTTAATCTTGATGAAGATGAGATGGAAAAGTATATGAGCGGCAACACGGATTCGTGCCATTATTTTACTCTTTACGATGAATATAAGGTAGTTGAAAAGCAGAACTGACAGGGGAGGGGGGCTCAGGAGCCGGATGAAATCCGGCTGAGCGACCCGAGGTCGCTCCCGCCGACCGTCGCAGACGGGCGGTGCCTGAGCCCCTCACTTCCCGTAAAGCACAAACTAAAATTAAAACAGGAGAAAGCTATGCAGTCACTTAGATATTTGTATAAAACAGGCAGAGGTCCTTCGTCATCTCACACTATGGGACCCGATAAAGCCGCAAGATATTTTAAAGAAACATACCCTGATGCAGACAGCTATAAAGTAATATTATACGGCTCACTTTCCAGTACAGGTAAGGGTCATAAAACCGATGAAGCAATACTGGATGTTTTTGAGGGAGAGGAAATTGAGCTTATTTTCGGCAGTGGTGAAACAGAAAATCTGCCTCACGAAAATACTATGGAGTTTTTCGCGTATAAGAACGGCGAAAAAATCGCAAGAGAGCGCATAATGAGTGTCGGCGGTGGCAGAATTGTTGTTGAGGGCAGATCTGAGCTTGACGGCGAGGATGTATATGATTTGCGTACCTTCGGACAGATTGCGGAGTATTGCAACAGCCACAATATAAGACTCTGGCAATATGTGGAAATGTGTGAGGGCAAGGAGATATGGAATTATCTTCACGATATATGGAAGACTATGAAAAATGCTGTCAATGAGGGACTTTCAACAAGAGGGGTGCTTGACGGCGGCTTGAATGTCGAAAGAAAGGCACAGTATCTCTATAATCAGTCACACATTGACGAGAGTGATATAACTAAAGAAAACCGACTTGTGTGTGCTTATGCCTTTGCGGTAAGTGAGCAGAATGCAGGCGGCGGAGTGATTGTAACAGCGCCTACCTGCGGAGCCTGTGCAGTATTGCCCAGCGTGCTTAAATATATGCAGGATAAAAAGGGCTTCAGCGATGATGATATCTGTAAGGCTCTTGCTGTTGGAGGACTTGTGGGCAATCTTGTAAAAACCAACGCCTCTATTAGTGGTGCAGAATGCGGCTGTCAGGCTGAAATAGGCACGGCTTGCTCAATGGCTGCGGCTGCACTTTGCGAGCTTTTCAAAATGGGCATCGGTCAGATTGAGTACGCTGCCGAGGTTGCAATGGAGCACATGTTAGGTCTTACTTGTGACCCTGTTTGCGGTTTAGTGCAGATTCCCTGCATTGAGAGAAATGCTGTTGCGGCAATGCGTGCTATCAATGCACTTTCACTTGCCAACTTCCTTTCGACAACAAGAAAGATAAGCTTTGATACAGTGGTTGAAACTATGTATAAAACCGGCAAGGACCTCAATGCAATGTACCGCGAAACCTCTAAGGGTGGTCTTGCAGCAACATATATGCATCCGGGAAGCTGATAAAAGAAAATGTGAAATTACAGGTGACTCAAAGTTACCTGTTTTTTTCGTCTAATCTCACAAAAACCATTACCATTATTTCTACGCCTGAAACTATTTACATTTTCCTTTTAGTGTGATACTATTTTTTATAAGAATGATATAAAAATCAGGAGGTCTAATAATGAAACTCTATTATGGCGTTCACGACAAGCCCAAGTTCCCGCAGCTGGTAATCTATGCTTTCCAGCAGTTACTTGCAATTATGGCTGCAACAATCGCAGTTCCCGCAATTGTTGGTAACGGTATGACAGCCTCTGCAGCACTTTTCGGTGCAGGCGCAGGTACTATCATTTATCAGCTTTTCACAAAGTTCAACAGCCCCGTTTTCCTCGGCTCATCCTTTGCTTTCATCGGATCAATGGTTGCAGCTTTTGCAGGTGCTGTTTCAGCTCAGGCTGGTTATCTCGGACTTATTCTCGGTGCGATTTTTGCCGGCCTTGTTTATGTGGTTATCGCTCTTGTTGTTAAATTTGTAGGTGTCGGCTGGATCAACAAGCTTATGCCTGCAGTTGTTATCGGCCCCACAGTTGCTCTTATCGGTCTTTCACTTGCAGGCGCAGCTGTTAAGGACGTGTTCTCATACGGCCCTCAGGACGGAAACGGTTCCTTTATTATGACAACCAATATCTGGGTATCATTAATCTGCGCTCTTGTAGCTCTCTTTGTAGTAGTTCTCTGCTCAACCTACGGCAAGAAAACAGCAAAGCTCATTCCCTTTATTATCGGCATTCTCTCAGGCTACGTAGTTGCTCTTGTATTTACTCTCATCGGTAAAGCAACAGGCAACGATGCACTTATGATTATTGACTTTGCTCCCTTCGAAGCTCTCGTTGCAGACGGTGTTACTCTCAAAACATTCTTTGCAGTGCCTGATTTTACATTCCTTAAGGCAATCGAAGGCATAAAGGATTTTGACGCTTCATATATGGCAACAGTAGCAGTTGCTTATATCCCAGTTGCGTTTGTTGTTTTCGCTGAGCATATCGCAGACCACAAGAACCTTTCATCAATCATTGAAAAGGATCTTCTTGAGGAGCCCGGTCTTCACAGAACTCTCCTCGGTGACGGTGTAGGCTCAATCGTAGGTGCAATCTTCGGCGGTTGCCCCAACACAACTTACGGTGAATCAGTAGGCTGTGTAGCTATTACAAGAAACGCATCTGTTGCAACAATCACAACAACAGCTATTATTTCAATGCTTGTTGCTTTCATTTCACCCTTCGTTGCATTTCTTGATTCAATTCCCGGCTGTGTAATGGGCGGTGTATGCATTACTCTTTACGGCTTCATCGCAGTAAGCGGTCTCAAGATGATTCAGAAGGTTGACCTTGAAGATAACGCTAACCTCTTCACAACATCAGTAATTCTCATTACAGGTATCGGTGGCATGGCACTTGCAATCGGCAAGGTAACAATCACATCAATCGCATGTGCACTTATTCTGGGTATTATAACAAATATCGTACTCAACAAGAAAAAATCAAAGTAATTTATACGCATAATGAAACGCGTCTTACCGTGGCGGCGCAGGGGAAACTCTGCACCGCCGTTTTTATGCTGAAAAAGCAGGAAAGAATGCCCGGCTTTTTAAAAAACGCTATTGACATTATTGTAGTAATATGTTAATATATTACCACGCTAAAGCGATAAAATCTTAATCGCTAAAAAACAATCCCGAAAGGAAGAAAATTATTATGAAAAAGAAAACCATTGCCCTTATTATGGCAATCCTCGCAGTTGTGCTTTGCTTCTCACTTGCAGCTTGCGGCGACAAAACACAGACAGACGATTCACTCAATGACGATGCTAATGTAAGCGGTACAGTTGATCCATCAGCAGGTGCTGAAGACGAAGGCACATCAGATGAAATCGAAGAAGCAACAGACGACTTTGCTTACATAAAAGAAAAAGGCAAAATGATTGTCGGTATGACAATTTATGAGCCTATGAATTACTGGGAAGACGAAGCAAAGACAAAGCTCACAGGCTTTGATACAGAGTTTGCTCTTGCAGTTGGCGAAAAGCTCGGCGTAGAAATCGACTTCTTTGAAATTGCTGACTGGGACAACAAGTTCATTGAACTTCAGACAAAGAATATTGACTGTGTATGGAACGGTATGACAATCACAGATGAAGCTCTCAACAATTCAAGTGTTTCAGTACCTTATGTAAAGAATGCACAGGTTGTTGTTATGAAGGCTGATAAGCTTGCAGAGTACCCCGATGCTGAAAGCATGAAGGATCTCGTTTTCGTTGCAGAGCAGGGTTCAGCAGGTAAGTCAGCAGCTGATGCAGCAGGCTTTAACTGCACAGAGGTTAAGTATCAGTCAGATGCACTTCTTGAGGTTAAGTCAGGTGCAGCAGATGCTTGCATCATCGATATCACAATGGCGAACTCAATGACAGGTGAGGGTACATCTTATGCAGACCTCGGTTATTCAGTTGAGCTTTCAACAGAAGAATACGGTATCTCATTCCGTAAGGGTTCAGACGTAACAGCTAAGGTAAATGAAATCATTGCTGAGCTCAAGGCTGACGGCACACTTCAGGCACTTGCTGAAAAGTATGAGCTTACATTAGCATAATTGTTGTTGAATATTAATTCAAAAGGCAGAAGGCATCAGCCTCCTGTCTTTTGGTTAGTTTAGGAATTGATAAAACTATTTCCCTTTTTATAGAGAAAGGACAGTATTAATGCTTTGGTCAGTTACAATGAGCCTTCTTGAAGGCTTCGGAAAAACATTGGAGATATTTTTGCTGACACTGGTACTCGCTTTACCCTTAGGTCTTATTATAGCTTTTGGCTCAATGAGTAAGTTTAGCCCTGTGAAATATCTTTCGAAGTGTCTTGTATGGGTTATAAGAGGTACGCCTCTTATGCTCCAGCTAATTGTTATTTTCTACGGTCCCGGTCTTATAGGTACTTGGGCGGAAGCTTTTGTTGCGGATAATGCTTTAGAGCAGTGGCTCTGCTCTTTTGAGTGGTTCAACGGTCTTATAGCTTGGCTTGCAAAATGGGAGTGCTTTGACCGTTTCGTTGCGGTTATCATATCCTTTGTACTCAACTACGCCTGCTACTTTTCAGAGATTTACCGCGGCGGTATCGAGAGTATACCCAAGGGACAGTATGAGGCAGGTCAGGTGCTTGGTATGACTAAGACTCAGGTCTTCTTCAAGGTGGTGCTTCTGCAGGTTATCAAGCGTATTATTCCGCCTATGAGCAACGAAATCATTACCCTTGTTAAAGATACATCTCTTGCGAGAACCATCTCCGTTTATGAAATTATATGGAACGGACAGGCGTTCATCAAGAGTGACGGTCTTCTCTGGCCTTTGTTCTACACAGGCTTATTCTATCTCGTATTCAACGGTTTACTTACAGTTGTATTCGGCAAGATAGAGAAAAAGCTAGACTATTTCAAATCATAAGGAGGGAAATGCAGTGGCAATACTTGAAGTTAAAAATATAAAAAAGAGCTTCGGTAAAACCGAAGTGCTCAAGGGCGTTTCCTTCTCACTTAATGAGGGTGAGGTTCTCTCTATTATCGGCTCATCGGGCAGCGGTAAGACAACACTTCTTCGTTGCATAAACTTCCTTGAAACAGCAGACAGCGGTAAGATTACCGTTGACGGCGACGTGATTTTCGACGGCGAAGATCATTCCAAGAAAAAGGCGAAAGAGACAAGAGAAAAACAGCTCAAGATCGGCCTTGTTTTTCAGCAGTTCAACCTTTTTCCGCAGTATAATGTGCTTGACAATGTGACTCTTGCAGTGAAACTTCAGGCTAAGGAAAGACCTGATTACAAGCAGAACAAGAAGCAGATACTTGCTGAGATTGAAGAAAAGGCTTTGAAACTTCTTGCAGATATGGGACTCAGTGATAAGATACACAACTATCCCTGCGAGCTTTCGGGCGGTCAGCAACAGAGAGTTTCGATTGCGAGAGCAATGGCACTTGAGCCGAAGATACTTTTCTTTGACGAGCCCACATCAGCTCTTGACCCTGAGCTTACGGGTGAGATTCTCAAGGTTATCCGTGA
>JAZSMR010000138.1:0-25457 GCA_045535965.1 Acutalibacteraceae bacterium | reverse complement strand
AAGCCTGCAATGTTTGCACCTGCAACAAGGTTATACCCAAGACCGTACTGCTCTGCTGCCTTAGCTGAGTTGTCGTGAATATCCTTCATAATTCTCTTAAGCTTGCTGTCAACCTCTTCAGCTGTCCATGAGTATCTCATTGAGTTCTGGCTCATTTCGAGAGCTGAAACTGCAACACCGCCGGCATTAACTGCCTTTGAGGGAGCAACTGCCTTACAGTTGTCCATAAGGTATGCAAGAGCCTTGTTTGTTGTGGGCATATTTGCAACCTCAACATAGTACTGCACACCGCTTGCAACAATCTTTGCGGCCTCGTTCATACCGATTTCGTTCTGTGTTGCGCAAGGCATAGCAATATCAACCTTAACACCCCAAGGCTTTTCACCGGGGAAGAACTGTACGCCGAACTTGTCAGCATAGTCCTTAGCCTTGTCACGGCCGCTTGCACGCATTTCAAGAAGGTAGTTAATTTTCTCTTCTGTTACGATACCTTCGGGATCGTATACATAGCCGTCGGGTCCTGAAATTGTTACAACCTTACCGCCCAGCTCTGCAACCTTCTTAGCTGTACCCCATGCTACATTACCGAAGCCCGAAACCGCAACTGTCTTACCCTTGATATCCTCACCGAAGTGCTTAAGCATTTCGCAAACATAATATGTAGCACCGAAGCCTGTTGCTTCGGGTCTGATAAGTGAACCGCCGTAGGAGAGACCCTTACCTGTGAGTACGCCATTTTCAAATGCGCCTCTGATACGTCTGTACTGACCGTAGAGATAGCCGATTTCTCTGCCGCCAACACCGATGTCACCTGCGGGTACGTCAACGTCGGGGCCGATATGTCTGTAAAGCTCTGTCATAAATGCCTGGCAGAAACGGAGCACCTCTGCATCGCTCTTACCTCTGGGGTCGAAGTCTGAGCCGCCCTTTGCGCCGCCGATAGGAAGACCTGTAAGACTGTTTTTGAAGGTCTGCTCAAAGCCGAGGAACTTCATAATACCGATATATACCGAAGGATGGAAACGAAGGCCGCCCTTAAAAGGTCCGATTGCACCGTTGAACTGTACTCTGTAGCCGGTGTTTACCTGTACTCTGCCGTTGTCGTCTACCCATGTAACTCTGAAAGAAATTGCTCTTTCGGGCTCAACCATTCTTTCAAGAAGAGCAGCCTTTTCATATTCGGGGTGTCTTTCTACAACAGGCTCAAGTGAAGAGAGAACCTCTGCAACAGTCTGAACGAATTCAGGCTCGTTAGCGTATTTCTTAGCTACGCTGTCGATTACATTCTGAACATAACTCATTTTATTAAAACTCCTTTGTACTCTGCCATATAAAAAGGCAAAGGTAAAAATTAAAATCTATTTAACACTTTACTGCGTTAGAACGTTATTTTACACCTATACAGCAAAAATTGCAATATTTTGATAAAATAAAATTGTATTTTGTAAAATATATAAAAAAAAGCTATAAATTGTGGATAATTTTTCAAAAATCTATCAACACCTTGCCTTTTAAAGCAAAAAAACCGCTGCACTTCAGGTGCAACAGTCCTTTAAACAGTGTTCATTTTAAAACTATAGGCAATACTGCAACGGCAACACCTACAAGTACCAGAAGAAGATCCGAAGCATAGAGAATCCATGCAAATCTTTCAGGTCTTGCCTTTTTTCTTTCTTCAGGAGTCATTGCCTCGCATCTTTCACAGAACTTCGTCGGTGAATCATAGGCTATTTCTTTGCCGCAAACTTTACAAGTTCTCATATTTCTTTCTCCTTATGTAATACTGCTTTTTAATTTTATAATGTTTTTGCTGTTTTGTCAAGAGAAACATTTACACAAAAAATGCAGGCAGCATGTACTTCTATAAGATGATACCCCTAACTAAACGACTTCCCCTCTTGACAAATGCATAGTGTATTTAGTAAAATAGATAATGGTTATTTATGTGTTTCAATATTAATGAAAGAAGGGATAAAACATGAAGTACATCTGGGAAAACCCCGAAATCATCAAAGAAAACAAAGAAGACGGTCATGCCCTGGCTTTATGCTATGATACAGCAGACGCTGCGGCGAAAAGAGTGGCTTCTCCCTATAAGCTCTCGTTAAACGGTACATGGAAGTTTTTCTGGTATAAAGGCGTAGGCTCACTCCCCGAAAAATTCAGAGCCGTAGATTTTGACGACAGCGCATGGGAAGATATCACAGTCCCCGGCGTATGGCAGTTCCAGAAGGATTATTCAAAGCCCTGGTACTATGCAAACTCCTATCCTAACTGTATCTGCGTTGATAAGAAGAAGATACCTTCTATCGACATTTCAGGTCAGGAAGTTGCAATGCACAGAACTACCTTTACTCTTCCCAAGGGTTGGGACGGCAGAGAAATCTTCCTTCACTTCGGCGCTTGTAAGGCAGGTATCTCAGTCTATGTCAACGGCGAATATGTAGGCTACTCACAGGGCTCATTCACTCCCCACGAATTCGATGTAACCAAATTCGTGCACGAAGGCGTAAACACTGTTGCAGCTGAGGTTTACCGTTATACAGACGGTACATATCTCGAAGATCAGGATATGTGGTGGCTCTGCGGTATTTACCGTGAAGTTTATCTTTACAGCGAACCCAAAACCTGCATCAGAGACTTCTTTATCAAGACAGACCTTATCAACAACTATACCGATGCAGACCTCTCCGCAGACCTTCTTATCAAGGATTACAGCGAAGGCGGAAAGAGTATCAAGGTTGAAGCTACTCTTCTTACAGTAGGCAAGCCCAATGTTATCGGCGGGGCTGAAATTGTTACCGTTGGTGGTGACAACAAAATAAGCTTCAAAAAGCGTATAGAAAAACCCGTGCTCTGGTCAGCAGAGAATCCGGTTCTTTACACTATGCTTCTTAAAATTGAGTGTGACGGCAAGGTTACATACAAGGCTGTCCGCATCGGCTTCAAGCAGTATGAGATTCAGGGTGAAAAGATACTCGTCAACGGTCAGCCTCTGCTTATAAGAGGTGTCAACCGTCACGACTTTGACCCGGATCACGGCTGGGCAGTACCCGATGAGAGATATATCCAGGACTTCGATATAATGAAGAGAAACAACATCAACTCTATCCGTACCAGCCACTATCCCAACGATCCCCGTTTCTATGATCTTTGCGACGAATACGGTTTCTATGTAATGGACGAGTGCGACCTTGAAACCCACGGCGTAAGAAGAAAGAACGTGCCCGGTGATAACCCCATGTGGACTAAAGCAGTTGTTGACCGTATGGAAAGAATGGTACTTCGCGACAGAAACCACGCATGCGTATTTATGTGGAGTCTCGGTAACGAAGCAGGTGACGGAAGCAACTTTATGAGAATGAAAGAAGCAGCACTCAAGCTCGACAATACAAGACAGTTCCACTATGAAGGCGACTTCGACTTTACAAAGAGTGACGTTATCAGCCGTATGTATCCCACAGAGGATCAGGTTGAAAAGCTCGGAAAGAAAGAACCTCTTACAATCGGTTGGTTTGACAATATTGCAAATGCTCTCGCTGCTGACAGTAAGCCTATTCCCAAGGAGCTTTATACTAAGCCCGTTGTTTTCTGTGAGTACGCTCACGCTATGGAAAACTCCCTTGGTAACTTCCAGCAGTATATGGATGCTTTCGAGAAGTATGACAACCTTTGCGGCGGTTATATCTGGGACTTCGTTGACCAGGCTATTCATAAAGTCGGCGAAGACGGCGAAGATATGTGGCTTTACGGCACAGACTACAACGAAAAGAAAATCTGGATCGAGCCTCCCTACAACACCTGCGCTATCGTGGGCAGTAACACCTTCTTCAACGCCAACGGTATTATTGCCGCTGACAGAAAGGTACACCCTGCAATCCACGAGGTAAGAAAGGTTTACTGTGAAATCCAGGTTAAGGCAGTTGACGTAGCAGAAGGCAAGTTCCTGCTTAAGAATAAGCAGCTCTTCTCAGACCTTACAAAGTTCGATATTACTTATGTTATCGCAAACGACGGTGAAGAGATTGCAAAGGGTCAGCTTGACAGAAGTGTATTCGAAAATCTCGCACCTCTGAGCGAAATGGAATTCAGTGTTGACTACAGTCTTGCTGAAATGCCCAAGGGCGAAGTTATCATCACATTCTCATTTATAAGACGTGAGGATTGCCGTTTTGCAAAGGCCGGCTATGAGCAGGGCTGGGATCAGTTCATTATCAAATCAGCAGACAAGAAAGGCGAAACCGTATACGAAAACAAGGTTGATATCAAGGGTACCGATACAAACTTCACAGTTATCGGCGACAGCTTCAACTACACATTCTCAGACGGTCTTCTTGTTTCAATAGAAAAAGACGGCAAGGAATATCTCTCAGGCACTCTCAAGCCCAACTACTACAGAGCTCTCACGGATAACGATATTGACTTCCTCAACTTCGTGCCGCCCCTTATTCCTTTCCATCCGCTTTACCATTGGAGAAGAGCAACAAATATGCTCAAGACCAAGGCTACACTTATCCACCGTTACAGCCACACAGCCTATATCGAAACAACTGTCAGCGTAATGGGTATGAAGGATGTTATGATGACTTACACAGTATATCCCGACGGTAAGATTGATGTAACTCATAAGGGCACACCTCAGATGGATATGGTACGCTTCGGCTCAGTGCTCACAATGGCAAGAGAATTCGATCAGGTCAAGTGGTACGGCAGAGGTCCGCACGAAAACTACATTGACCGTCAGAGCGGTGCAAGAATTGCTATGCACGAAATGAGCGTAACAGATATGGAGCACCATTATATGAGACCCCAGGAAAACGGTCACAGAATTGACGTAAGAATGATGGAAGTGAAGAATGCTGACGGCGAAGGTCTCAGATTCACTCAGCTTGGCGACAAGCACTTCGCTATCAACTGCCACCACTATACTGTTAACGAGCTTGACGATGCTACTCATATTCACAAGCTTCAGCATAAGGATTTCACTACAGTTTGCATTGACCTTATGCAGAGAGGTATTGGCGGTGATACACCGGGTAATGCTTGTCTTCGTGAGCCGAATATCATGCACAAGGGCACCAAGTATGATTACGGCTTCACAATTGAAGTGATATAAGCAAAGTTTTGTCAAACTTTTACAAAAGTTTGTGGGGTGTGGGGCAAAGCCCCGCCACATAAAAGAGTTAAAGTCGTCTGATTAATTTCAGGCGACTTTTTGTATTCAGCATAAAGATTGACAGTAACAATTAATAATGATAAAATCAAAGTCAAGGAGAGTGATAATATGAAAAAAGCAAAGAAAATATTAACCGCAGTCGGCTGTGCAGCCTTAAGTGCAGTCATCGGTGCCGGTATATGGCAGATTTATGTCCGCCAGGCATCAAAAGAATATAACCTGATAACCCTGGAAGAGCCGGACATCGCACCCGTAGCAACGCCGGCCAAGGAATATGACATCGAGCTCAGTGATATGACTATGCACTATGCCGTTTACGGTGACGAGGGATATCCCCTTATTTTAGTCCACGGTAACGGAGGCAGCAAGAATTCACTTAAAGAGGCGGCTGAGTACCTTGCCAATGATTATAAGGTTTATGTTATAGAAAGCCGCTGTCACGGTCAGAGCAGTGACCCGGGCGTTATTTCTTATGACCTTATGGCAAAGGACATAAAAGAATTTATCGAAGCAATGAAGCTCAAGAAGCCCTACCTTATGGGACACAGCGACGGAGGTATCAACGCCCTCACAGTTGCTTATACATATCCCGATTTACTCGGCGGCTTCATTTCCTGCGGTGCCAATACAACTCCCGACACCTTTAAGCCCTATTTCCCTCTCGGTGTCAGAATTTTCAACCTTATGGAGCCCAACAAGCTTAATGATATGATGCTGACACTTCCGCAGATAACCGCCGAGCTTCTTTCGAAAATCACCTGTCCCGCCTATATAGTAGCAGGCGAATATGACATTATGTGGCTCTCGGATACAGCACTCATTCACGAAAGTATCCCCCACAGTAAAGTTGCAATCATCAAAGGTGCAAACCACTCCTCATATATTTCGCAAAACGGCAAGCTGGCGTATACACTTGCTAAGGACTTCTTTGGTACATTAGATTGATTATTATAATGAAAGGTAAAACCAATGGAAATAATCGCACACATATATACGGATTTCAAAACTAAATTCGGCCTGCCAAGACAAAGCGGTCTCGTAAAAGAAATCACGGGAAAAATCGTCTTCGAAAAGCAGTACAGCATATCCGAAGCCTTCAAGGAACTTGAAAATTTCAGCCATATATGGCTTTTATGGCGGTTTTCAGAAGCGTCCAAAGAAAGTTGGCGACCAACTGTCAGACCCCCTCTTTTAGGCGGAAACAAAAGAATCGGCGTATTCGCTACCCGCTCACCTTTCAGACCCAACTCTATAGGTCTCTCCTGTGTAAGGCTCGAAAAAATCGAATACGACAAGGAACTTGGTACTGTACTTTATGTCAGCGGCTGTGACCTTATGGACGGTACTCCCATATATGACATTAAACCATATCTCCCCTACTGTGACAGTATACCCGATGCCACGGGCGGATTCACCGAAACTCTCAGTGAGAGAAAATTAGAAGTAAATATCAGCGAAGATTTACTCGGCAGAGTACCTGAAGAAAAACAAGCTGAACTCATAGGCGTGCTTTCGGGCGACCCCAGGCCTTCATATCAGAATGACCCCGAAAGAGAATACGGGTTTCTGTTTGCAGATTTCGAGATAGGTTTCAAGGTCTGCGATAAAGTGCTGAGAGTAATAAGAATAAACAAAATGTGAACTTCAAAAGGCGATTTTAAAAAAATCGTCTTTTTTAATTTTTCTAATCATTCTTTAATCTTTCACGAGTATGATATAGGTGTAAGATAACTCAAAAGGTTACTACAAAAAAATCAAAAAAACAAAAAAATCACGGCTAAGCCGGAAAAAGAAAGGTGGAAACATTATGAAAAAATCACTCAGAAAATTATTATCACTCGCACTTGTACTCGTACTTTCACTCTCACTCAGTTCAGTAGCTTTCGCCGCTGACATTTCCGCAAACGAAGCTTTGAATAAGGCATACGAAGCCTTCGGAGTAAAAGCCGAAAACGTTCAGCTTCTCGAACTCAGAAAAGATTACGATGACGGCAGAGCAGTTTACGAAGTAGAATTTGCAGAAGACTACGATGCAAAATACTCCTGTGAAGTAATCGCAGACTCCGGCAAGGTAATCGACAGAGAAAAGGATGTCAGCAGAAACATCTTCGACAAAATCGAACTTTTCTTCGAAGTATTATTCGCAAAACTCTTCTCATAAAACAAACAAGAAACAAATAAAATTATTTAAGAGGTGAACACTATGAAAAAAGCAAACAAATTATTATCATTACTTCTCGCAGTTATCCTTACATTATCCGTATTTTCCTTAGCAGCATCGGCTGCAGGCCTCGCAAAAGTCGCAGATCTTACAGCTTATAACATCGACGATGACGAAATAAATCTTAAGTGGTCAAAGGTAAACGGTGCAGACGGCTATCAGGTATATGTTTACAGCGACACCTTAGGCAAATGGCAGAAGCTTGCAAGCACAAGCAAAACTTTCTATGAAGCAGACGATCTCGTAAGTGCAAAAACTTACAAGTTCAGAGTCAGAGCTTACGACAAAAAAACTTCAGGCACTGTATATTCAGCTTACAAGACTCTTTCAGCAGCAACAGACCCCGATGAAGTTGACAATGTAAAAGCTACAGCTAAAACAAAAACCAGCGTGACTCTCTCCTGGAGCCCCGTTAAGAGAGCAACAGGTTATCAGGTTTATATCTACAGTGCTTCAAAAGGCAAGTATGTACGCAAGACAGCTGTAACAGGTACGACTGCAAAAATCACAGGCAGAAAAGCAGGCACAACCTATAAATTCAAGGTAAGAGCATACTTCAAGTCAAACGGCAAGAGCTACTACGGCGACTTCTCAGATGTGCTTTCAGTTAAAACTTCAGGCACCGCTGCCGTGACAACATCTCCTTCAGCAGAAAGCGTAATCGGCAATGCAAAGGCAGAAAGCGCAGCCCTCAGCCACGCAGGTCTCAGCAAGAGCCAGGTTCGATTCCTTGAGTGCAAGCTCGACAGAGAAAACGGCATAAAGGTTTATGAGGTAGAATTCGACTACGGCGGATATGAGTATGAATATGAGATCAATGCTGTAACAGGAAAGATCATCTCCGTTGAAAAGAACAGAGCAGACTGATAACATTTCCTTTCTTCAAATAAAAAAGCAGAGACTGTATTTAAAATGCAGTCTCTGCTTTGCAATTTAACTTTTTCGCTCGCCGCGTGGTCATACTTTTCCTGTAAGAAAAGTATCAAAAGAACTTTACTTATTTTTTCTGTCCGTAATATGCGTTGGGACCGTGCTTTCTCATATAGTGCTTATCAAGTAAATACTGCTCAATAGGTGTATGCTGAGGATTAATCTGCTCGGCGTGATAAGCCATATTTGCAACAGTTTCCATAACAACTGCATTGTGCACTGCCTGATGAGGATCCTTGCCCCAGGCAAAAGGTCCGTGCTTATATACAATTACACCGGGTACAGCCACAGGGTCGATGTCTCTTTCTCTGAAAGCTTCGATGATAACAGTACCTGTTTCCTTTTCATAAGCTCTTTCAACCTCTTCGGGAGTCAGCTGTCTTGTGCAGGGAATCTCACCGTAGAAATAGTCTGCGTGAGTTGTGCCGTAAGCCGGTATTCCTCTGCCTGCCTGAGCCCAGGAGGTCGCCCAGGGTGAATGTGTATGAATAACACCGCCGATTTCTGGAAAAGCCTTGTAAAGCTCAATATGAGTAGCTGTATCCGAAGAGGGATTGAGGTGCCCCTCAATTACATTACCCTCAAGGTCAACAACCACCATATCTTCAGCTGTCATAATCTCATATTCGACACCGCTTGGCTTAATAACAATAAGTCCTTTTTCTCTGTCTATACCGCTGACGTTGCCCCAGGTAAATGTTACAAGATTGTATTTCGGAAGAAGGAGATTTGCTTCCAGTACTTCTTTTTTAAGTTGTTCTAACATAAAAATTCCTTTCTCACGCCTTGAGCTCTATTTGCTCTTCAACAACATTCTTAAGACCTGTTACAAGGTCAGTTTTCGGCTCCCAACCGAGTTTTTCAAGCTTATCTGACGAGAGAACAGCGTTTTCAATAAGTGAAAAACCCTTTGCCTCAGCTTCTGTAGGCAGATCAAAAATAACCTTAAGCCCTTTTTCCGGATAGCTTTCCACAAGCGTGTGTGCAATGCCTGCAATTGTCGTTATGCAAAGCTTTGAAGCAATATTATAAGCATTGCCGTTTTCACCGTCAAGGAGAACTGTAAGAAGTCCTGTTATTGCATCTGTTACATAAGTGTATGAGCGAAGCTGTTCGCCCTTGCTCTTCATTACAATGTTTTCCCCGTCAGCAATGCACTTCGGGAAAACTGCAACTATCTTGGAGTCGCCTGCTTTCATACCCGGGCCGAAAATATAACTGAGTCTGCCGATTTTAACATTAAGTCCGTATTCATCTGCATAGCTTACACAAAGATTTTCTGAGCCTTTTTTACTAAGAGGATAGCATGAGCGCACCTTCATTGCATCGATTTCGCCGTAGGTGTCCTCATCTATTTTATCCACACCGTGGGTTGTGCCGTAAACCTCTATAGTTGAAACATAGAGGAAGCTTTCAGCGTCTACAGCCTTGGCATAATCGAGAAGATTAAGGGTGCCGTAGAAGTTGGTTTTCATTGTTTCAACGGGATATAGAGAATACTCCTTAGGTGCGGCATTTGATGCACAGTGAATTACAAAGTCAGCCTTTTGCTCTGTGGGCAGGGGTACACAGACATCCTGCACAAGGAAAGAGAGTCTGCCTTTTTTCTCATATTCCCCGTATACGCTTCTTGCTCTGTCTGCATTTCTAACGAGAGCAAGGATTTTTACATTGAGACCGTCATCTTCCCACTTTTTCATAAGGGAATGGATGATAAATGAACCGATAAATCCCGTTGCACCTGTTACAAGCACGGTTTTGCCCTGAAGCTTATCCCAGGAAACAGGTGCAGAAGCGATTTTTTCTATATCAGCTTTAACTATATTTGTCATATCAGCCACCGATTGCTCCGACCTTGATATATGCTTCCATAAGAGCAATGTGCTCTGCAGTTGTTACCTTGAAGTTTGTTTCTTCACCCCAGACAATGTGCACATCTTCACCAAGCTCAACAAGAAGTGTACAGGTTGCAACAGTGTCCTCGATACCGCGCTTGATTGCTTCTTCATGCGCCCAGATAAACTTTGAAAGATAAAGGGACTGGGGAGTCTGAGTTCTTGCGATAAGGTTTCTGTCAACAATTTTATCTGAATTTATCATATCTTCGCTATAAAGAAGAGCCTCTGTTGTAGGTACGCAAGTAATAGCTGTGCCGAATTCCTTAACACCGCCGATATTTGTATCAATGATAGCATCGGAAATAAGAGGACGCACTGCATCGTGGATAACTATGATTGAATCCTCAGGATAGTTTTCCTTAAGTGCTGTCATACCGTTGCGAAGTGACTCCATACCTGTGTTTCCGCCGGGCACAATGTGCTTTAATTTCTTGATGCCGTACTGTTCGCACCACTTCTGAAGCTTTTCTTCCCAGCCCTTAAGGCATACAACAACAACCTCATCAATATTTTCGTTTCTCTCGAATGCTTCAAGAGTATAAATCATAATGGGTTTACCTAAAACCTTGATAAACTGCTTGGGTACGTTCATTTTCATTCTCTGACCCACACCGCCTGCAATAATCAAACCGATGTTCATAATGTAACCTCCGTCAATTAAAAATCGTATTGTTTTTATACCATTTTATTATATCAATTTTTATGTACTGTGTCAACAAAAAGAAAACTTCCCTCAGAGACTTCATTCCAAGGGAAGTATTGACAGTTTATTCTCTTTCTATAATGAACGTTGTTACGCTGTTGCCTTTAAGGGTATATGTAAACTCATTGCCCTCAGCAGTAAATGACGGCAGTTCATTCCAATGCTCTCCGTCTTTCATATTGCCGCTTGTACGAATCGGTGTAACCTTTCTTTTGCTTCGGAAGAAGCAACCGAATGACGCATTTATTTCCTCATCCTTAGCCTTATAGTTAACGCATACAAGAACTATCTTACCGCTGATTCTGTCATAGGCAGCAAGGGAAGTGTCGCCTGTATGTATAATAGTCATACCCGGTCTTATATAGCGTGAAAACTGTCCGAAGGCATAGTATTTCTGAGTAAGATAAATCTCCTCATTGTCTATATCGGCAAAAGCTGTTCCCCAATAGCCTTTTGTAAGGTCGGGTATACCCGGCATATCAAGTCTGCCCTTACTGTCGGGTATGCGGGAAATATATGCGGCAACAATCTGCCATATAACCCACGCCGTAGGCGAAAGAGTATTCATATCCTCTATTATCTTTTCACAAAGCCACAGTGCAGGCCCCATTTCGCCTGCCTTCTCTCCGCTTTCCGAGCTCCAGTCCGTTTCACTCATCCAGAGGTTTTTACCTTTTTCTCTTGCCAATTTTCCGATTTGAGGTGTCGCTTTGGCATAAGTGTGAGTACTTATTCTGTCCACCACACTCAGAGCTTCAGGGCTGAGCCTTTTAAAAGCAAAAGCCTGAAGAATAGTATTGGTTTCGTCTGTGGCAGTCACGGTGATATCTCTGAGATTTTTCTCTTCAAGAGCGTTGGCAGTGGCAATAATTACTTCACTCTGCATTTTACCGGGTGATACGTGACAGCCCTCCTGCTTAGGTGAAAGATATTTCCAGTAGTTAGTGAAAGGCTCATTCATAGCCGCAAGGCTTTTGATTTTTATGCCGTAGTGCTTCTGAATATAGTCGCAGACCTCGGCAAGGTACTTAGCAAAGGGCACAATCTGAGATTTTTTCAGGTTGTTGGATATTGCGTTTTTACTGCCGCAGCTACAGCCGCTTACCGTCATATAATATGGGGGTGAATTGGAAAAAGCTTCAACATAAGCCTTATCCCCCGCTGCTCTGTAGGCCGCAAGCATAACTGAAAGCTGATTTTTATCTGTGTCCGCCGAAAAGACGAAGTCATTATTTTCTTCGCTGTATTTCCACCAGCCGGGCATTTCGGAGTCAGTTCTTTTTATGTGGTTATGTGTGGGGTCATCTCCGCCGCCGATATTATATCTCATAATGTTAAGACCGAGCCCCTCTTTTGAAAAGAAAAGACGCGCCGAGTCCCTTGTCATTTTTTCACTGAAGCCTACTCTGTTTGCCCACCAGCAAAGACTTGTGCCCCAGCCTTCAAAAATACCGTCGCCGGTTTTAGAGGAATTATCAATAAGAATTGAAATATTTTTCATGTTTTTCTCCTATAAAAGCAAAAAAGGCAAAGGTACAGTAAGTACCCTTACCCTCAAAAATATCACATTAAGCTGTGGAAGCCTTCTTCGTCAAGAAGCTCCACACCCTTGTCAAGAAGAACCTTTGCAGCTGCATCGTTATCTGCAACACGAAGAATAACATAAGCCTTTTCGCTCTTTCTTGTAATGAAAGCATACATATATTCAACGTCGATACCTGCATCGGAAAGTATGCGCATAGGCACTGCAAATGCTCCGGGTACATCATTGATGCCGATAGCAATAACATTTGTTATCGATACGGTAATGCCTGCATCTTTAAGAGCAGCCGCAGCGGCGTCGGGTTTATCAACAATAAGACGAAGAATACCAAAGTCTGTTGTATCGGCAATTGAAAGAGCTCTTATGTTGGCGCCTGCCTTTGAAAGCGTTTCTGTGATTTCTGCAAGTCTGCCTTTTTTGTTTTCAACGAAAATGGAAATCTGCTTGATAATCATAATGTTTTCTCCTTTTTATTAGAATTTTCTGTTGTCGATAACTCTCTTAGCTTTACCCTCTGAACGCGGAAGAGTACCGGGCTCCATAAGGCGTACCTTAGCATGTATGTTGAGAGTTGACTGAAGTGCGACCTCAATCATCTTCTCAGTTGCTTCAAGAGATTTAACTGTATCCGAGAACATATCAGGCATCATTTCTACCTGTACTTCCATTATATCAAGATTATTCTTTCTGTCAACAATAATCATATAGTTAGGAGTCATATTAAGTGAAAGAAGAACGTGCTCAACCTGTGATGGGAATACGTTTACGCCGCGGATAATAAGCATATCGTCACTTCTGCCTCTGGGCTTAGCCATTCTGACAGTTGTTCTGCCGCAGGCACACTTTTCTCTTGTGAGAGCACAGATATCTCTTGTGCGATATCTGATAAGAGGAAGTGCTTCTTTGCCGATGCAGGTAAAAACAAGCTCGCCGTATTCACCGTCAGGAAGAACCTCAAGGGTATCGGGATCGATAATTTCAGGATAGAAGTAGTCTTCACAAACGTGCATACCGTTCTGACATTCGCAGTCATAAGACACACCGGGGCCTGCAATTTCGGAAAGACCGTAGATGTCATAAGCCTTGATGTCAAGGAGTCTTTCGATTTCGTGTCTCATTTCGTCTGTCCAGGGCTCTGCACCGAAGATACCTGCACGCACCTTGAGAGTCTTGGGATCAATGCCCATATCTCTTACGGTTTCACCGATAAACATAGCATAAGAAGGTGTACAGCAGATAATATCTGAACCAAAATCCTGAAGAAGCTGAATCTGACGGTTTGTGTTACCTGATGAAACAGGAAGAGCCGTGGCGCCCAACTTTTCAGCACCGTAGTGAAGACCGAGACCGCCTGTGAAAAGACCGTAGCCGTAAGAAACGTGAATGATATCATCTTTGTTACCGCCAGCAGCACAGATAGCTCTTGCAGCACCGTCAGCCCATACGTCAATGTCGTTCTGAGTGTAGCCTACAACAGTTGCTTTACCGGTTGTACCCGAGGAAGCGTGAATACGGACAATATCGCTCTGAGGTCTTGCAAAAAGGCCGAAGGGATAGTTGTCACGAAGGTCGGTTTTCACAGTGAAAGGAAGCTTTGAGATGTCGTCGATTGACTTGATATCCTCGGGCTTAAGACCGATTTCATCGAATTTCTTTTTGTAGAAAGGAACGTTGTTGTAAGCGTTTTCTACCATTTTTACAAGTTTTTCTGACTGAAGTGCATGAAGATAAGTTCTCGAGGCACATTCAATTTCGGGTTTGTAAATACCCATAATATCATATCCTTTCTTTTATAGACAGGGTGAGCCTTCACCCCGGGGGTCAGTTTGCATTATATCCAAGCTCGAAAGCTTTAAGATTTACGTCAATTGTCTTTGGCGGTACTGTTGAGCGGATAATATCCACCCACATTTCCTTGTCAATTCCGAGGAACTGAACAGCAGCACCGAGAAGAACAATGTTGGCACATTTAGGTGTACCGGCTTCAATAGCAAGTGAAAGAGCATCGAGGGAAACGAGCTTAATGTCTTTTTCAGCAAGCTTTGCAAGAATATCTTCAGGATAAGTCGCCTTACCCATAATTACGGGCATAGGGTCAATTTTCTGTGTGCTTGAAATAAGCACACCGCCCTTTTTGAGATAGGGAAGCCATCTTGCACTCTCTAATTGTTCGAAAGAGATGATAATATCAGCTTCGCCCTTTTCAATTACGGGTGAATAAACCTTTTCACCGTATCTTACATAAGTTACAACACTGCCGCCGCGCTGGCTCATACCGTGAACCTCGCTTACCTTTACGTCGTAACCTTCCTGCACGAAGCACTTACCCATAAGCTTTGAAGCTAAGAGGGTACCCTGACCGCCGACACCTACGATAAGTATATTTTTCGTTGCCATCAGTCGTTACCTCCTTTTTCGATTGCACCGAATTTACAAGCCGATGCACATACTCCGCAGCCTACACACTGGGTATTGTCTATTACAGCAAGTGATTTGCCGTTTTCTCTCTTGGTCTGCGAAAGAGCGGGACAGCCTACATTGAGACAAGCCTTACAGCCGATGCACTTGTCAGCGCTCACTTTCACGGGAGCTGAATGTTTAACAGTCTTAAGAAGTGCGCAGGGTCTTCTTGAAATAACAAGTGAGGGCTCTTCCTTTTCGAGCTCAGCCTTTACTGCTGCCTTTGTGCCTTCGATATCAAAGGGGTCAACAACTACTACATTGTTAAAGCCTACTGCCTTAGCAAGAGCTTCAAGGTTAACTGCAACTGTGGGGTCACCCTTGATTGTAAGACCGTTTGCAGGGTTATTCTGATGGCCTGTCATACCTGTGATTGAGTTGTCGAGAACTATAACAGTTGAGAAACCCTTGTTATATGCGATGTCAATAAGACCTGTGATACCCGAGTGGATAAATGTTGAGTCGCCGATAACAGCAACACTCTTCTTAGCCTGCTCCTTGCCTCTTGCGGTGTTGAAGCCGTGAAGTCCGCTTACAGATGCACCCATACATACACAGGCGTCCATCATTGAAAGAGGAGCCTGAGCGCCGAGAGTGTAACAGCCGATATCACCGCTTATATAAAGTCCCATACCCTTAAGAGCATAGTAGAGACCTCGGTGAGGACAGCCTGCACAAAGCACGGGAGGACGGGGCGGAATCTCTTCATCGAAGGCTTCGCACTCTACCTTGTTGTCTGTGAGCACTGCTGAAACTGTTGCCTGAGAGAATTCACCAAGGCGTGAGAATAATTCCTTGCCTTTGACTTTGATACCAAGCTTAATGCAATGAGTCTCAATAATATCATCGAGTTCTTCAATAACGATAACCCGGTCAACCTCCGAAGCAAATTCCTTGATAAGATCCACAGGGAGAGGATTAACCATGCCTAATTTAAGGTAGCTTGCGTTTTCGCCCATTGCTTCGTGAGCGTAAACATAAGATGTACCTGCGGCAATGATACCGATTTTTGTATCATTATACTCTACTGTGTTGATACCCATTTCCACAGCCTGAGTGTCTGCAAACTTTGCCATATCAAGAAGTCTCTGCTCTACTCTTACGTGAGCACCTCTTGCCATAGCAGGCATCATAACGTTTTTCATAACATCTTTCTTATATTCTTTTACGCCTACTTCGTTTCTGTCTGAAAGTTCTACAATTGAGCGTGCATGGGAAACTCTTGTAGAAAGGCGAAGAAGGAAGGGTGTGCCGAAACGCTCCGAGAGCTCATAAGAAAGAACTGTGAAGCGTGAACATTCGGCAGAGTCCGAGGGCTCGAGCATAGGTGTCTTTGATGCTATCGCGTGGTGACGTGAGTCCTGCTCATTCTGTGATGAGTGCATACCCGGGTCATCAGCAACAGCGCAGACCATACCGCCGTTTACACCGATATAAGATGCCGTGTAAAGGGGGTCAGCAGCAACATTTAGACCAACGTGCTTCATAGCGCAGAAGCTTCTTGCACCGCCGATTGAAGCACCGAAGGCAACCTCAAAAGCTACCTTTTCATTGGGTGCCCATTCGCTGTATATTTCATTATATTTAGTAACATGTTCTGTTATTTCTGTGCTCGGTGTGCCGGGGTATGATGAAACGACGGTTACGCCTGCTTCATAAAGACCTCTTGCAACAGCCTCGTTGCCGAGCATAAGAGCTTTTTCCATTTTTACGTCTCCTTATTTCTTTCTTAAATCGAGTACTCTCTGAGCCTTACCTGTGAAGCGTTCGATAGTCTTAGGCTCAACAAGGTTAACCTTAATTTCAATACCGAGAATATTCTTGATTCTGTCGTGGATATTCTTTCTGAGCTTTTCAAGCTCGCTGTATTTTTCAAGAAGCGTAGCGTCAATAAGCTCAACACGCACCTCGAGAGTATCTGCAAAGCCTTCACGGCGTACAACAAGCTGATAGTGGGGGCTGATAGAGCTTATGCCGATAAGAGCAGACTCAACCTGTGACGGGAATACATTTACACCGCGGATTTTGAGCATATCGTCGCTTCTGCCGATGATCTTATGCATTCTTGCAGTTGTTCTGCCGCATTCACAGGGCTCGTAGTTGATTTTTGTAATATCCTTTGTTCTGTATCTGAGAATAGGTAGACCTCTCTTTGTAAGGTTTGTAACAACAAGCTCGCCTTCACTACCCTGAGGAAGAACTTCACCTGTATTTGAATCGATAACCTCGCAAAGGAAGTGGTCCTCGTTGATGTGAAGTCCGTCACGCATAAGACATTCGCCTGACATACCAGGACCGTTGAGTTCGCTCATACCATAGTTATCGGTACAGAAGAAACCGTTGCCCCAGCTGTCTTCAATCTGCTTTCTCATTTCGGGAGTACAGCCCTCACTGCCGAGAAGACCTGTTTTGAGCTTGTATGAATCCATAGGGAATTCGATTCCTCTTTCTCTCGCACTCTCTGCAAGATATAAGCAGTAAGAAGGTGTTGCAACAATTGTGTCGGTACCGAAGTCGCGCATAAACTTAAGCTGCTTTTCCGTGTTACCTGATGAAGCGGGAACAACAGTTGCGCCGATTCTTTCAAGACCGTAGTGAAGACCGAGTGCACCTGTAAACATACCGTAGCCGAAGCAGATCTGAACGATGCTTTCATCATTTGCACCTGCGGCATAAACAAGTCTCGCAACCTGCTCACTCCAGTTTTCCAAATCTTCCTTAGTGTAGGCTACTACGGTGGGATTACCTGTTGTACCCGAAGAAGCGTGAACACGTACAATCTTTTTCTGAGGCACTGAAAGCATACCAAAGGGATATGTATCACGAAGGTCGTCTTTTGTTGTATAGGGAATATACTGTATATCGGAGAGGGTCTTTATTTTGTCGGCGGTTATGCCGTGCTTTTCAAAACGTTCATGATAAAATTTGCTGTTTTTGTCGCAGTAATCGACGAGAGCCTTTAATCTTTCAAGCTGGAGTGCTTCAAGATCTTTTCTTTTCATACACTCCATATCGGGATTCCAAATCTGATGTTTCATTTTTATATCCTTTCCTTATCTGTGAAAACACAGTTCACCCTCAAAAGAAGGTTAACTGATATTATACAATAGCAAATTAAAATATTTTTTCTTGATGAGAAATTTCAATCTTTTAAACGACTGATTTCTCATAAAATTCTTCATTGATTGCCTCTGAATTCTTTGTAACAGCACTGACTGCGAAGCAAAGCACTATTGAAATCACCATTGCAAGGCAAGCGAAGTGGGGACCCATATCTTTGATAGCACCGAATACAGGAAGTGAAGCCTCGGGAAGGAATAGCTTGCAGATAACGGGAGGAAGAGCTGTGAAGAAACCACCGAGTACACCTGCCCATGCACCTGTCTTATTGAGCTTTTTCCAATAAAGCGAAATCATATAGGGAGCAAGGAATGAGCCTGAAATTATACCCCATGAATATGACATCATATCGAGAATAGGTGTATTGCTGTTTGCTATAACGTATGAGAATGCCACAAAAGCTATACAGACAATTCTTGTCACTATTCCGCCTTTTTTTGCCGATATATTTTTAGCGAATTTATCTTTAATGAAATCCATTGTCAATGTTGACGATGCCGTAATAGTCACGGAAGCAAGAGTCGAAACAGAGGCGGCAATGAGGAGTACAAGAATGATCCCTACAAGAACTTCGGAAATACCCGCCATTTTGAGCATATTCGGAACAAGATAATCCGTTTTACCTGCACCTGAGCCGGGAATATCTCCAAGGTCTGAGAAAAAGAGCCTCGCCAATGAGCCTATGAAATATCCTCCCCCTGCAACAACGAAGCAGAACACCGTTGAAATAACGGTACCTCTTTTTACCTCGTGATCGTCTTTGATGCCGTAGTATTTGTGTACCATCTGAGGAAGTCCCCATGTGCCGAAAGAAGTCATAAGCACCGTCGCCCAAAGACCCATGTGACTGGAAGCATCAAGGCCCAACTCCTTGGTTTTCTCTATAATAGTCTCGATACCCTGACCGAAGCCGCCCACAATTTCACTTCTCATAACAGCAATAATAAGAAGAATAACGCCGACAATCATCACTGTGCCCTGCACCACATCGGCTTTAAGCGTAGCTCCGTAGCCGCCAAGGACAACAATCATAGCTGCAGCCAGAGCAATAACTATCATACACACTCTTTCATCAACACCTAAAAGCACACTGCACACACTTGTGAGCCCCTTGTATACAGAAGCTGAATAAGGCACAAGGAAAATAAATATAACAGCTGTACAGAAGGTTTTCATTGCCTGAGAGCCGAACCGTTTTTCAAAAAGCTGAGGCATTGACTTGATTTTTAATCGTCTTGTTACTTCTCTTGTACGGTTAGCCAGTACAAGCCATGCAAAAAGTGCACCGAAAACGGCGTTGCCGATACCCGGAAGAATACCCCAGATACCGTATTTCCAGCCTGTACCTCCGGCATAGCCGATAAACATAACTGCCGAAAAATATGCAGTACCGTATGAGAAAGCCGAAAGCCATGCACCTGCATTTCTTCCGCCAACTGTAAACTCAGTAATACTCTTCGATTTTCTTGAATTCAGGATACCGACCGCAAGAATAAATACTACATACACCGCAATGGTAATCCAGATAACAGCCTGATTTTTCATTTCCGCACCTCGCTGATTTAAAGTTTTAAAGCGTTGAAGGTATGATAACACTTTAAAGTGATAATGTCAAGTGTATTTTACATATTTTTTTCAGTTTTTTGCACATAAAAAGCCGTCCCGAGGGACGGCTCAAATAACATGATATTAAAGTTTTGAAAATCCGTGGCTGTTGATTAGTGCATCAATTTTAACGCCTGCTTTACACATAGGACATTCGTGGGACGGATAAATAGCATAACCCTCGAGGTCATTGGGGTCAAATACCGAGCGCACGGGGAATCCGCAGCATTCCTTAGCCGTTGAGAAAATCGCCGATATACCTGCAACCCTGCCGCCGTAATATTTGACAGCTTCAACTGCTGACTGTGCGGTTTTACCAGAAGCAATAGATACACCTAAGATCATAACATTTTTATCCTTGATCATAGGCACAATATTGTCACGGAAAATAAACTGGCTGCCGCTTGTAACTTCCGGGGTAACAACATAAATTGACTTGTGAGCATTCATATTTATAATATCAGCCTTTGAAAGACTGTCTGCAAAGCATGCACCTATTACTTCCGTACCGTCAAGGCATAGAATTGTATCAACTACTGTATCCGCATAATAATATGTGCTCAATTCCTCAGCTACAGCTCTTGCCTCGGACATACGCGCCTTCTGAGATACTACGTCAATATAGTAGTTGCTGTGACTGTTACCTGTTGCGAAATGACCCATAGCAACACGAAGATATAAATTTTTTCGCTTGGTTTCATATTTTACTGTATTTAAATTTGACATACTATTTTCCTCCTTCGCTCGGCTTGATAGCATTATACACTAAAATCAATCGTCATTCAAGTGGTTTTTGTGTGATTTTACAAATATATGCATTCTATTTTTGATATAATCACTTTATATCATATCTTTTACAGTATTCGAGGACAACATTTTTAAAATGTTCGTGTTTGAAATTATTCTTAACCTCAGTTATATCAACATATTTCCCCTGCATAAGATTCTGAATTATCACCTCGGCAAGAAAAGCATCAAATACATAATCATCTGAAAAAGCTTTTTCGATATCGGTATTCATTTCATCATTTATTCCTTTTAATGCCGAACGATAAATCAAACTGTCTTTACCTAAATATTCACCCATATTTTTAAGGCAAAAGAGCCCTTCTCTCACATCTGAAACATTGATTGTACCTTTATATTCCACCTGTTTTTCACCGCCGAGCAAAATATTATCAATGCTTGTTTCCAGTATCTTTGCCAAATCAGGCAATACGCCAACATCAGGAAGAGTTTCACCCCTTTCCCATTTGCTGACAGCCTGAAAAGAAACTCCGACTCGCTCTCCAAGCTCACTTTGTGTAAGTCCTTTTGCTTTTCTTAAAGTTGCGATCTGAGCGCCTACTTTTTCAATATTCATCAGAAAAACCTCCTTTTGTTTTCTGATAAGAGTATATCAAGAAGATCCAGCAAAGTAAATAACTTGAAAAGCTAGTCGGATTATCATTTTTTCAACCTTTATTTATAGATAAAACAATTAACAATACTACATACACAAAAAGCATCACCCCACCGAGTTGGTGAGGTGATATTTGTCAGGCGACATTATTAGCCGCATATTCTTTATCTTTTATGGCGTCCTGTTCCTTGTAGTACTCTTCTGCCATTTTGTTGGCTTCGTCTACTCTTTCTGTAAGGCCTTCTTCACATATATCACTGTATAAGAAGTCCATAACCTCTGCCCTGCCCTCTCTCCAAGGACCGTCATTTTCGGGCTTCGGATATTCAAGTACACAGTCGATAGCATAGAAGCTTACTCCCGATTCGTCCATAATTTTTCTGATACCGAGAAGTATTTCCGCAAGTCTTCTTACACTCACTTCCTCGTCATAGATATAAACTGTAAGCAGGCCTGCCTTTCTGCCGAGTTCACCTATATCATAGTCTTTGTCAAGGATAAGTGTATCTGTAGATACGGCAAAATCTGGCACTGAGCCGTCTTCGGGTATATCGCCTTCGGTAAACTCAATATCACCGAAAGCTATATGCTGATTATATGGAAAATCATCACTTTCAAGGACATTATCCACTGCTTCACGGTAGGCGTCATTGATTCTGCCTGCAGTGTTCCACTTATGTAAAACAGCACTCTCGTAGGTGTCGTGTTTTATCTTACCGTTTGTACCTGCATAAAGAGTAAACTTGCTGTCCCGACTGCTTTCGGACTCAACAAGTATATAGTAATTACCTGTTTTGAAGTCGAACTGCACAGCATCAATGTAATAGTCTTTATCCCGATAATTTTCTTCGATATAAATTTCTGCATTTTTAGTTACCAGAAACTTTGACATCGGGTTGCCGAAAGGAACAATCCCCATTACAGCACTGCCGATAGCCAGTATAATACTCATAAACCAAGCTGTTATTTTTGTCATATAAACTCCTCCTTACTTTTCCTGTTCTTTCAAAGCCTCTTCATAGGCTGCTATTTCCTGCTCCTTGAGCTCGTCCTGCAGCTTGTAATATTCTTCCATCATTCGGTTATTCTCTGCTACTCTGTCCTTAAGACCTTCTTCATAAATATCTTCACGCAGGAAATTTTCTACCTCTACCCTGCCTTCTCTCCATGGACCGTCATTTTCGGGTCTGGGATATTCAATTACACAGTCGATGGCATAAAACTCAACACCTGCTGAATTGAAAATATCTTTTACGCCAACAAGAACCTCGCAAAGCTTTTCTACAGTAACTTCTTCATCATAGATATAGACGACCAGATGACCTGCTTTCTTACCCAGCTCTCTTATATCGTAATAAGCATCTAATTCGAGAGTATCCGTCACAATAGCATAAGACGGCAGGTCAGGTACACCCACGCTTTCTCTGTCTATAAATTCAATATCACCGAATGATATATGTGTATTATAGGGAAATGTTCCGCTGTCAAAAACACTATCCGCAGCATCCCGGTATTCCTTCCATATTCTGTCGGCAGTGTTGCGCTTATTGGTTATCACATCATCGTAAGTATCGAGGGCTATATCTCCGAAGAAGCCTGCAATAACAGTAAAAGCACTGTCAGGACTCTCATCGGATTTAACTCTTATACTATAGTTTCCGACCTTGAAGTCATAAAAGACTCTTTCAACGTAGAAGTCCTTATCAGGGTGCTTTTCCTCTATAAGCTTTTCAGCCGCATTTTTGGCAAGGTACTTTGAAACGGGGTTGCCCACAAGGGCATTTGCAAAAAATCCGATACCGACAATCAGACCTAAAGCCACTGTCAGAGCTATAATTTTCAGTATTTTCTTATTCATAGTTTACTCCTTTCTGAAAGCGAAGTGTAAAAGATACGCTATAGCCACACCTGCAAATATGAAAATATAGTAAATAAGCGACCATGTGAACAGGGAAAGAAAATCCGTCTCAACCATATTAAAAATGAAAGCGAAAACCTCAATGAAAAGCAAGAGAATTGGCAGCTTATAAAGAGCCTTCAGTCTGAATGCACAGTACCCGAAAATTCCCACGGCAGGCATTATCAGACTGTTATACATCATATCGCTGCCTGCTGTAATGCTAAGTCCCAGAAATACAAAAAGAATTATGAGCGCATAGGACATAGACTGCATCTGCATATTGAATTTTTTGGCGAACTTTTTTAGGGGGACGGCATCTTTTTCTGTTTCTTCAAGCTTTTTTTCTTCTATAAATTTAAAGCTGTCTACCATAATATAATCTGCTTCTTTTCTGCATTCATCACACTGACTCAGGTGCTCCTTTATCAGCTCTGCCGTTTCTTCGCTGACCATATTCTCTGCGTATAAAGGTAAGATATCCCGTACTATACAGCAATCAGTTTTCATAACCGTATTCCTCCAATCTTTCTTTAATGATTTTTCTTGCCCGGTGATAAGTGACACATGCCCAGTTTTCACTTTTAGAGAAAATCTGACCGATTTCTTTGAAGCTCATATCTGCATAGACTCTCCACATAAACACCTCTTTATAAGGCTCGTCCACCTTATGCAGTATTTGCTTTATAAGTTTAACCTCGTCGTGTTTTACAACTTCATCAACGAAATTGCTTTTATCCGGGACCTCATACAGTCCGTCTTCAATACTGTCAAGCTTTTTATTTTTCTTAAGGTAGGTGTAATAACTGTTCTTTGCAATCTGACACAGCCACACTCTTATATCGCAGTCACCGCGGAACTTATCCATAGATTTAAGTGCCTTAAAGAATGTATCGGCAGTTATCTCATCTGCAATACTCTCATCGCCGGAAAGCCGTCTGATGTAAAGATAGACATCTTTAAAATACATCTTGTATATTTCTTCAAAATCTGTCACTTTATCACCTCCCTGCATATATAAGACTCTGTAAAACTAAAAATCTTACAAACTTTTTTCATTTTTATTATAGCATAGTATAAGTGCCTTGTGCAACGGGGTATCTATATCAGCGAAATCGCTACAAAATAATGAAACACCAACCTAAACGATTGGTGTTTTTTGTTGGTACGCAGGTAGTTTGGGCGGTAACGATGGGTCATATTCCGCCGAAGGGGTATATGAAAAAGGACATCGGAAGACGTCCTTTTTCATTTCGTGTCTGCATCTCTATTTTGAATCTTGCTGAAACTAAATCTCATAAACCTCTTTGTTTTTCAACTAAACCATTATATATACGTTCAACAAAAATATCTTTATCCTCAATTAAAATATCCAAAATTTGTATTGCTTTTTTTAGGTATTCGTCGTTGTTTTCTGTTTCAAACAATGCTGTCAGATGATGTGAAATTATCCAAGCAATGGGAATTAATGCGTCCTTTGCTGTTTTCTGCTTTTCTTCGTGGTCCAGAAAATATACCAATGCATTTTCACGCGCTTTGTATAAATTCGGAAGTTTTTTTGCTTGTTCAACCGCCTTTTCGCGCTCACCGATTTTCCAATAAGCAAAGCAAATATTATATAGCGTTGCACTGCGTACTTCACAATCTTCACAATAGTTTAATATCTGCTCCTGCACAGCAATTGATTCTCTTAAATACCTATCTTTTTCTTCTTGAGTACCGTCAAGTTTTTCAAGTGACGTTGACAGCTGCACAAGTAAAAGTGCATCATTTGGAAATTTTCTCAGTGCCTCACGCATCAAATCAACATTTTCTTTATGAACTCCGTCATTATTATTTGCTTTCCATATTTTATTAATCCTGTTATACTTTTCTGTCTTTTCAGTAATACTTGTCCCAAGCAACTCGTCAACACTGATATTAAAATAATTTGCAAGAGCAGGTAGCATTTCAATATCAGGATATCCGTCACCACGCTCCCACTTACTAACAGATTGAGCAGATATGCCTATATGTATTGCAAGCTCTTCCTGAGTCAAATCGCGTTCAAGACGCTTCCTTTTAACATTTTCTCCAATTGAAAGATTCATATTAACACTCCTCACATTGACTTATAACTATACTATAAAGGAAAATGCATCATAATACAATAACCTATAAATGGATTTTATTCAACTAACTGTTTATAAAGAGTGCCTTTTCGCCTCAAACAGGACTCAACTCTCGACCTGCGAGCCACGGTCATTCGCGGCTCTGAAGCTACACCGGAGCTTCATTCACTACCACTCCTACTTCGAGTCCTGTATTTTTCAACTATCCACAAAAGATAAAGCACCAACTCTTGTGGTTGGTGCTTTTATCTTTGGCGCCTCAAACAGGACTCGAACCTGTGACACCCACGTGTTTAGTGCTCAGAAGGAGCAAGCAATTGTCGGTCAAAAACATAGTCGTCTCACTCGCTTGGAGCGCTTCGTGATACTCCTTGTTTTTTCCTGTTCAGAG
>JAZSMR010000086.1:0-10592 GCA_045535965.1 Acutalibacteraceae bacterium | reverse complement strand
TTCCACCGTCAACAGCAACCTCAAATGTACTATCGTAGTCAGCGTAGCCTTCTATCCATATAAGCACAAAAGAATCATCAGTGCCAATAATTACATCATGCGTGCTTTGATTTCCGTAATCGTACGTTACAGTATCGATTTCTTCATATGAACCGTCAGCAAGCAGTTTGCTGATAACAACAGCATTGCCGTTCCATCCATCATAGTAGTTGTCATACATAGTAATGGTAACGACCTTACCGGCGAGACCGCAATCAAGACACTTGCTGTCGACAATATTTTCATGCGGGCAATTCAATCCACAGACATCACACTTGTATTCAACATAGTTTTCATGGGGACATTTATAATTACAATTATTGCATATACCGTTCACATAAGACAGATGTTGACACTCATATTCACAAACGCTGCAAATACCATTTTCAAAAGAGTGGTATTCTTTGAATATTGCATTGCAATCGTCGTCAGAGCATGTACTCCAATGGGCGTTTTCATCTGTTTCATATTCACCGGTAAAATTGCATTCCTTGCCGCACACTTCGCAGACACCGTCTTCAAAAATATGATATTCTCCGCAAACCGAGCAGTTACAATTATCCAGATAATGAATTGTTGCCACAGAATAGAATCTGTCCGATTCAAAAATACCCGAAAAAGCCTTTTGTGCTTCAGCCTGTGTACCGCCAAAATGGATAACAGTTTCAGTGGCCTTTATATCAGTGAGACAAAACGGATATGGTTGAACCCCGATATTTGTTGCACCCTTTACAAAAACTATTTCTCTGAGCTCCGGACAATTATTAAACGAATAACTTCCGTTAAATCTTACTTTGCCTAAAAAAACAATTTGCTTCAAAGAAGAACAATTTTGAAATGCAGTGCATTCCAATACATTGACACCTGCAGGAATAATAAGTTTTTCTATCGCAGAGCAGCCATCAAACACACGACAGTCAATAGCGGTTACAGAATCTGCAATGGAAACATCCTTTACAGCAGTGTGTCCAAAAAATGCATAAAGACCCAGTTCGGTAACGCCCTCTTCAATTACAATTGCTTTGATGTTTTCTTTATAACCCGCCCAAGGGGGAAGAAAATAACCGTATTCCGGCATATTAGCATTATCATACTTTGCCATAACTCCTTCACCGCTGATGGTAAGTGTTCCTTCGGAGTCAAGTGTCCATGTAAGGTTGTCTCCGTCTTTACCGCATTCGCCGCTCGCTACGATGTCCGTCGCAAAGGCAAGGGGTACTGCTGTTGCAATCATTAAGATTGTGAGGATGATTGATAAGGTTTTCTTTAAGGTTTTGTTCATTTGTTTTTCTCCTTTCGGATTTATTTATTTGTTTTTATTGCAAGTTCATCGAAAACACTTTGTACTGCCTGTTTTGCCACAGCTTCAAAGTCAATTTTTCCGATAAACTCAAGTGCCTCGGTAATTTTTTCATCTTCTGCCTTATAAATACGCAGAAGCATTGTTACGAGTCTTTTTGCTTTTGCTTCAATGGTAAAGCTCGTATCACAGGGCACGGTCATGTATGCTCTCATTATGCCCATTGAAGCAATTTCAGTTTCGTAGAAGTCATTCCACGTGATTTTTTTAAAGGTTTCACTGAAGGAATCATACATCATATCGGTTCTTCGTTTAAGAACCTCTTCACTTGTTTTCGGCATTGAATAGCCTGAAAGGTAAAGGTTACGCATATCCTCACTCATTTCCGCCATATATAGCTGTAAAACCTCATTGGCAATCAAGATAAGCACTTTGTCGTCGGTGAGTTCTTTTGCGACTCGGTCAGATTTAGATGTTACGCCGTCAAGAAATTTTCTCACCAACAGGCACAGAATTTCCTCTTTGCTGTTCATTTCATAAAGTATCTTTGATTTAGGCACACCGGATAGCTTTGCAATGTCGGTTATTTTTGTTCGCTCATAGCCTTTTTGAATGAACAAAGCTGTTGCGGCTGTGAGGATTTTTCTGTGTAATTCTTTGCTTTCAGCTTCGCTTCTAAAGTTCGACAAATCATCGCTCCTTTCAAAAGGGTTTAACATAAAGTAAACCCGGGTACAGTTTAATTTTATTATATTTATCAGAGGGTGCTTTGTCAATAAAATACGAAAAAAACGAACAATATTTTTAATAAATTCCAACCGCCGAGGATTTTACTTCCCGATTGAAATTAAAATTATGGAAATCACATTTTATCATTATGGGTAGAAACAGCTTTGAGAGGTGAAGTCGGATTTAATGACAAGGGTGCTCATAGAAAATAAAAACGGTGACAAATACGACTTCAGCATAATATTAACACTGTATATCTGTTTCGCACAGGCAAAATCTCTTACTTAAAAAATCTTCTCAGACAAAGAAAAAAAATCATACCATATAAACCAAAAATCGCTGCAGCTAACCACAATATATCGTATGATTTTTTTGAATTTTGCTTTGTATTCGATGGAAATTTTTAAAATGACCAAATGTATTATCCAAGAAGATTAACGTATAAAAGGCATTTTTAACACTAAAAGTAAGCACGACCTACATTTATCGTAAGCCGTGCTTTTCTCAATGAAATTCAACCGCAGATTCGGTTTAACTGTATATCAGCTCGCTACATACAACTTCATTTGCCCGTTGCTGAATATTACCCATTCTCTGCACCCATTCAAGCTGGTCTTGCTCTTTGAGTTGCTCCGTAACACCTTCTGCCTCTTTAATCTGTTCAATCAGAAAGTCATACATTTCATTTGCCTGACGGTCAACATCTGCAAGATAAGGCCAAAGTGTGCATTTGGTTACCATTAGCATAAATAGACCACTCTTGTTATGTTCAAGGTAATCCTTATGCATCATTCCCCATTTACCTACAGTGATATTTGCTTGTTCAGGCGGCAAGATAATGTTCGGAATTTTATAGTCACCAACCTGTCGATAAGAAATATTTATACTCTTACTCATTTTACATACCTCCTTTTGAATTCACAACAAAAGTATCGTATGTAAATCTTGCACCGAATCTAAAGCCTGAAACAAAGCCGTCAGAAATGCTGATGCTTGAAAATTCATTATATTTGCTCACATAATTTGCAAACTTCTCTTTTTCTTCGTCAGACAGTTTTGCTGCCAGTTCTTCCTCCTTCTTTACAAGCTCACTTAATTTCTTTTTGAGTCTTGGTGTAATTTCTGTGGTGAGCTCCTGTGGTTCAATGTTACCGTAATAGAAATCTTCAATGATATTTGACATTATGTATTCCTCCGTATCTGAGGAAATATATCAGAGCACGAAAGTAGAATATGTATTGCCGGAGAACCACTTATGCTATGAACATCAGCACCATATTGAGTATTCATAAGGGATTTGACCTGTGAGTGCTCAATTTTTTTGCTTAAAATAGAGTTTTGTATATAATTTAATAGTTTTTATGTATCGTCGCATTCCTTTCGGAAAGATTTGACACGACTGACTTGTTTATCATTTCAGCCCAATCGGGATACATTTTTTTGTGAAGTGCTCTTACAGCCTTTATCGCACCATTTTTCACTGTTAATGTTCGGTTTGGCGACATAATGCTCACACACATCCTGATAAGCCGTTGAAAAGGGAATTCCCTTTGCCGTGTAAACAGGCTCGGAAATAAAATCGGGATATATGGGAGTCGGCTCCCACTTTTCACGCTCAGATTCAGTAGAATATCCGTAGCGTATGGTGAAGCTCTTATCCGCAATCACAGCGATTTTATAAAGGTCACCGTCACGTATTCTGTGCCCCATTTGTGCACCTCCTATGCAGGTAAAAAGCCTGCTTGAATCTTTGATGACATTATTATAAATTATTTTTTTGTTTGCGGGGCAACTTTTTTTGGGGGGCAAAAAGTATAGTATTTTTACAAAAGCAGAATTTATTTTTATAATTTAGAATTAAAACCTCTCTAAAAAATTTGTGTTTTACTTGAAAAAACGATAATAAAGTAATATAATAAAAAACGAAGTAGGATCAAGAAGGTGAACTTATGATTTCGAATATTATCGGTGCGGTTGTTGTGGCGGTAGTCGGTGTAGGTGTGGCATTCGTAAATTACCTCATATCGAAAACTGTTCTCGCAAAAATCCCTGATAAATATTCTGCTACAACGGTGTTGCGGCAGATAGTACAGATAGCATTTCTTGTTATTGTATATTTTATCAGTAAAAAAACGAACTACGACCCGATGTATCTTTTAGTTGGTGCTGTTTTGGGTATAACAGTACCGATGTTTATTTTTACTAAGAAGCTTCTCACCCTTAATGAAACTCTTCGCAGTAAAGAAAAGAGAAAGGAGGAAGAAGTAGATGGGTGAAAAATCCGAAGTGCTTTTCAAAATTTTTGGTTTTCTCGACGTTACAGGAGAGGTCGTAACTATGTGGATTATTCTTGCGGTTATTACAGTTCTTTCTCTTGTCGTAAAGAAAAATCTCAAGGAACGCCCGGGTAAATTTCAGAACATTATTGAAACCGGTGTTGAGTATCTTGATAATTTCTTTTCAGATACTCTCGGCAAGAAAAAAGCAAGAAAATACTTTACATTTTTATCATCGCTTTTTATCTTTATCATTTTCTCGAACTATTCAGGACTTATTCCGGGAGTAGGTCTTACAGAATATGTCAAAGCACCTACGGCGAGTCTTTCCGTAACTTTGGGTCTTGGTATCGTTACATTTGTGTTCCTCCAGATTTCGGGTATAAAACACAATACCAAGCATTATTTTAAACGTTTTGTATCACCGATGTTCTTTATGCTTCCTCTGATGCTCCTTGATGAAATAATCAAGCCTGCATCTCTGGCATTAAGGCTTTATGGTAACATTTTCGGCGAAGAAACGGTGACCGAGGAGCTTTATCACATTCTCCCCATAGGCGCGCCTGTTGTAATGATGGTGCTTTCACTTCTGTTTTGCGCCTTACAGGCAATCGTATTCACAATGCTTGTATCAATCTATTTGGATGAAGTTACAGAATAATATTTAAAAAATAATAAATTTTCAACTAAAGGAGTATTTAAAAATGACAAATTCAGCTATTATCGCAATCGCAGCAGCAATCGCAATCGCAATCAGTACACTCGGACCTGCTATCGGTCAGGGTATGACAGCCAAAGCGGCTATGGAAAGTATTGCCCGTCAGCCTGATTCCGCAAAAGATATCCGTTCAACACTTATCATTTCTCTTGCACTCATGGAAGCTCTTACAATTTACGGACTTCTTATTGCATTTATGCTCGTTTCGAAAATTGCCTAAGACAGTTTTATAATGTTATCTAAGGAGTAATCTTATGAATATACAGATTTCCGTTGTAGTCTGGACTGTGATCTGTTTTTTGCTTCTTATGCTGATATTGAAAAATCTTCTTTTTAAACCTGTGCTAAGAATGCTTGACAACAGAAAAGAAAAAATTGAAGGTGCAAGGGAAAAGAAGGCTGAAATCGAAAGGATTACTGCCGAAAATGAAGAATACATTCAGAAGCAGAGAGAGTTTGATATTGAGGTCCATGAAAAAGAAGCCAAAGAACAAGCACAAAAAATACAGTCTGAAGGAAAAAAAGAAATTGAAGCTGCTCAAAGAAAAAGTCTTGATGAAATAAAGGCATACAGAGAGAGCATTATTGATGAATATGAAGATATTGTCAAATCTGTAGCACCTGAAATGGAAACTGCAGCAGCAATATTTGCCAAAAATATAATTATGCACAGGGTATGACGTTATGGAAATACAATATGTGATTATAAACTTTATAATTCTTGCAATTATACTGTTTTTGTTCGGAAGGAAAAAGATCAGGTCTATTTTTAACTCCCGCTTTGAGAGAATCAACCGTGAACTTGACGAAGCGGAAGCTACAGAAATAATAGCTATGCCTGTTTTCGAGGAGTATCAGCATGAAGAATACGACGAAAACAGTGCAGAAGAAACTATAATTGCAAGAGCTGTTTTTGATGAAAAAATTGCTCAGATAGAAGAATTTAGCGGTCATATTCATCGCGAAATTCACCGTGAAATGATTGAGGATGCACGTAAAGAACTTTTCTCAATTATGAGAGAAAATGTCGTAAAACTTTTCTCTTATGAAAAATATCAAAAAGAAATAAGAGATCTTGATACCAATATAATAGATGCAATTCTTCCGCAGATTAAACTGACTCCCGGTGATATGGCATACTTAAAGCATCACGATGTTCTCTATGTTACCCTTATGTCGGCTTATCCGCTTGATAAGGCTATTGTTAAAAAGGTTGATGAGGTTACAACCGCGATGCTTGACGAGGTAGGCGGTAAAACCTCATTATGGGTACTTGAGGACCCGTCTCTTATTGGCGGACTCAAACTGAGAATCGGCGATACGGTATATGACGGAACAGTTGCCGAGGAGCTTTATCAATTCTCACAGAATCTTAACCACGAGCCTATCCTGACAACAGATACCGTAGGTCATCTTATTCAGGAGTTTTCAGAAAAGGCTGAGTCCTACAGACCTCATATTCACGTATTTCAGCTTGGCAGAGTTATTACTGTTTCAGACGGTATATGCTGGATGGATGGTCTTGCCGATATTATGTACGGCGAGGTCGTTGAATTTGAATGCGGTGAAAGAGGTATGGTGCTCGATATTCAACAGAATCGCATCGGTTGTGTTATCTTCGGCGATTTTGCTCATATCGAAAGCGGTACTCCGGTAAGAAGAGTCGGCAGAATCGCATCTGTTCCCGTAGGTAATGCCCTTCTTGGCAGAGTGGTGGATGCTCTCGGTAATCCTATTGATGCGGAAGGTTATCTCCCTTATGATGAAGTAAGACCTATAGAATTCAAGGCACCGAGTATTCTTGACCGTGCTCCGGTTAATAAACCTCTCCATACTGGTATCAAGGCTATTGATGCTCTTGTTCCGATTGGTAAAGGACAGAGAGAACTTATTATCGGTGACCGACAAACAGGCAAAACAGCTATTGCTGTTGATACAATCATCAATCAGAAGGGTAAGGATACAATCTGTATATATGTTGCAATAGGTCAGAAAGAAACACTTGTTGCAGAGATCAAAGAAAAGCTTAAATCTCACGGAGCGCTTGATTATACAATCATCGTTGCTGAGCCTGCGTCTTCTTCAGCAGCTCTTCAGTATATTGCGCCTTTCTCAGCTACTGCTATAGCTGAACATTTTATGTACAGCGGCAAGGACGTTCTGATTATTTATGATGACCTTTCAAAACATGCCGTAGCTTACCGTGAACTGTCGCTTCTCCTTCACCGTCCATCAGGGCGTGAAGCTTATCCCGGTGATATTTTTTATCTCCATTCAAGACTTCTTGAAAGAGCAGCTCATCTTTCTGAAGATCTCGGAGGCGGTTCAATAACTGCACTTCCGATTATCGAAACACTTGCAGGTGATATATCAGCATATATTCCCACAAATGTTATTTCAATTACTGACGGACAGATTTTTCTTGACTCTGAACTGTTCAATGAAGGTCAGAGACCTGCTGTCAACGTAGGACTTTCTGTTTCTCGTGTAGGCGGTGAGGCACAGAATCCCGTTATGAAAAAGATATCATCTTCTCTGCGCACCCGTCTTGCCCAGTACAGAGAACTTGCTGAATTTATGCAGTTCGGTTCTGATATTGACGATGCTACAAAAGCCACTCTTGCTTCCGGCAGACTTCTCACAGAGGCTCTAAAACAGAACAGATACAACACCGTTCCCGATTATTTGCAGGCAATTCTTATCTTTGCCGTAAGCACCGGATATGCTGACAAAATCATTCCGGAAAATATGGAAGATTTTGAAAAGAAACTCTATAAATATTTTACCGAAGAAAAAGCAGAACTTACCGATAAGGTGAAAACTGCAGAAAAATTTGACAATGAGCTTAAAAATGAACTCAGTGAAGCTATCGGTGAATTTGCTGAGAGGTTTTGATTATGGCAACAGTACAAAACTTAAAAAAGAAACTTCAGGTTATCCGTTCAACCCGTAAAACTACTCTGGCGATGAAAACTGCCTCTACTGTCAAATATTCCCGTTTAAGCGGTCTTTACAGCAGTTATGAAAAATACGAAAAACAGTGCAGTCGTCTGTATGAGACTTATCGAAAAGAGTTCAATAGCGTATTTTGTCTTAATAATGCAGATGCCCCTATATGCTATATAGTTATGGCAGCAAACAAGGGTATGTGCGGTGCTTTTAATGCAGAACTTCTCAGTTTTTTTGATGGAATACTTGAAAAAGAGAAAAAAACACCTGTTATCTTTACTTGCGGCAAGAAAGTCAGAGAACACTTTCAGTCTAACGGAATCCCCTATAAAAAGGCTTATATATTCAATGATGTCCCCTCTTATTCAGAAGTGAGCGAGTTGTTTAAGGAAATACGCTCTCTTATGAAGGAAGGTAGCGTTTCATCAGTCAGAATGGTATATCCTGAATATATAAATATGATTAAGCAAGAGCCGGTTTTATGCGATCTGTTTACGATTGATGAAGGGAAAGATGAAGGTGATAATTTCATATTTGTTCCCGACAAAGATACAGTTATAAATAATACCGCAGAAAAAACATTTACTTCAATTATGTATAAAAAAATACTTGAAACTGCTTTAGGCGCACAGGCTGCAACTCTTACAACTATGCGCTCTGCTTATGATACTGCATGTGAATACAGCACACAGCTTGAAACGCAGATAAACCGCATACGTCAAAGTCAAGTTACAGCCGATGTTATTGAAATTTCGGCTGAATACTCAATGAAGGGAGAGAAATAAAAGATGGCTGAAGGTTCCGTAGGAATGGTCCAGAGAATTACGGGTCCCGTAGTTGACATACTTTTTGACCAATTCGATATTCCCGATATCTTCAACGCAATAAATGTTGAGGTCAAAAACGAAAAATATACCCTTGAAGTATCACAGCATCTTGGCAACGGCGAAGTCAGATGTATTTCTATGAATCCCACTGACGGTATGTCAAGAGGAATGAAAGCTGTCGATACAGGTGCTCCGATTAAAATTTGCGTTGGTGAAGAAACCTTAGGCAGAATGGTTAATGTAACAGGTAAGCCTATTGACCGAGGAGAAGATATAAATACAGAAAAACATTGGCCTATCCACCACCAGGCTCCGTCATTTGCTGAGATTGTATCTGCTAACGATATTCTTGAAACAGGAATTAAGGTTATCGACCTTATGACACCTTATGTGAAAGGCGGCAAAATCGGTCTTTTCGGCGGTGCAGGTGTAGGTAAGACGGTGCTTATTATGGAACTTATCCGTAATGTTGCTTTTGAACATGACGGTTACTCTGTTTTTGCGGGTGTGGGTGAGCGTTCAAGAGAGGGTAATGACCTCTGGAATGAAATGAATCAGTCAGGAGTTATTGATAAAACCGCTCTTGTTTTCGGTCAGATGAATGAAACTGCGGGAGCCAGACTTCGTGTGCCGCTTGTAGGTCTTACAATGGCTGAATATTTCCGTGAAGAAGCACACAAGGATGTACTTCTGTTTATTGATAATATTTATCGTTTTACTCAGGCAGGAAGTGAGGTGTCGGCTCTCTTAGGCAGAATGCCGTCAGCAGTAGGTTATCAGCCTACACTAGCATCTGAAATGGGTAAATTACAAGAAAGAATTGTATCAACAGGCAACGGCTCTATAACTTCAGTACAGGCAGTGTATGTCCCTGCCGATGACCTTACAGACCCCGCCCCTGCAACTACATTCTCACACCTTGATGCAACAACAGTTCTTTCAAGGAAGATTGTTGAACTTGGTATATATCCTGCAGTTGACCCCCTTGAATCATCTTCAAGAGTTCTTTCTCCTGATTTTGTTGGTGACAGACACTATCGCACGGCAAAGGAAACTCAGCGTGTTTTACAGAAATACGCTGAGCTTCAGGATATTATTGCGATTCTCGGTATGGAAGAGCTTTCTTCTGAAGATAAGAAAATTGTAAAAATAGCTAGACGTGTACAGCGCTTTATGAGTCAACCTTTCCACGTTGCTGAAAGTTTTACGGGACAAGCGGGTATCTACGTCCCTCTCGAAAAGACTGTTGATAGCGTTGAGTCTATTCTCTCAGGAGAGTGTGACCATATTCCTGAGCAGCATTTCCTTATGTCCGGTACAATAGATGATGTATTTAAAAAATATATGGCTAACAACAGGTGACCAGTATGAAAGATAATCTTTCGCTTACGATTTTTACAGTTGACCGACAAATTGAAATTCCGGAATGTGACAATATACGGCTGAATATTGCCGATGATATTAAGGGAAAGTTTTCAGGTTCCTACGGAATAAAAAAAGGACATGCAAATACTATTTTTTCTCTCAGTGCAGGTGTAGTTACTGCATATACGGGTGATAAACTGATTTTATCTGTCGAAACTTCTGACGGCTTTGGTATTATTGAAGACAATACTGTCAGATTAACAGTAAATAGTATAAAAGAAAACCAATAAAAATACCGCATTGATTTTTCTGTCAAGGTTGTATTAGTTATAATTTCTGCGGTGGTTCATTATTGAATAGGAAATGTGTTACATTAAAAAAGATAGAAT
>JAZSMR010000112.1:0-1558 GCA_045535965.1 Acutalibacteraceae bacterium | reverse complement strand
AAGGAGGTCGAAAATATGGCAAAGTTTTGTACCGGATGCGGCATGGAGCTTACTGACGGCTTGATGTTCTGCACAGGCTGCGGAACAAAAGTGCCGGAAGGTGCACCTACCGAAGCTCCTGCGGTTAAGGAAGAAATACCTGTCGAGGAAAAGGTTGTGAAAGAGCCTGTAACGGTTCAGGCACAGCCGGAGCAGCAACAGCAGTACATACCGCCACAGCAGCAGCCACCACCACAGCAGACGGCATACACACCGCCGCCTCTGCCGAGAGAAATTTTGGATAGTGATATAAAAGGCACAAAATACGAGCCGATTTCGGCTTGGGGCTTTATCGGAATTATGCTTCTGATGTGTATTCCGATAGTCGGCATCTTGCTTGTTATCATCTGGGCGTGCGGCGGATGCAGAAAGCTATGCAAACGCTCACTTGCAAGAGCAACGTTGATTATGGCGGCAATCGGGCTTGTGATAAGCCTTATTATAGGAATTGCAGCAGGAGGATTTATTAACTTTCTTTCAAAGAATGCAGATGCAGATGAGCCGGGCGGAATTGCGGCAGTCTTTTCCTCCATTACCGGAGATAAAGACGGCGAAGGATTGATGGGACTTCTTGAAAATATAGAAGGTATCAATAAAGATGCCGAAAAGCAAAATAACGGTTGGCCGAAAAAATTACGCAAATATCCCGGAGGCGAGGCAAAGTCCGTTACCTCATATCGCACTGAGATAAGCGGAACAACCGCTGATGAAATGTTTTCGTGGATTGAAGACCTGAAAAAAGACGGATATAAATTTCAGGACTTCTACGATATGGGTATGACCGAACAGGATATGCTCGATATGAACGGCTGGTGGGCAACTGACGGAAAACTATATCTCAGTATGTCCTTCGCAGACGGAACGGTTACGGTGGATCACATGAACGAGCTGCCGGATTTGGAAAGTTATCTTAATTAAATTTGAAGGAGGCGCATTGTATGAATAAAAATTTACCCTTTTTACTGCTTGATAACAGCAGTATGATGTCAGTTATAAACGAAGGAGAGTTCAAGTGTTATAACATCTCTTTCGAGGAGGCAGGACACATTATAGACTGCCATGCAGAGGATGATTTGCTGAAATGCTTTTCCAATCCTGAAATTGAATCAATCATTTTCAATTACATAGGTGTACCGAATAAGAAGGTAGAATACAAAAAAATCAGAAATATGAGACCGGGACAACAGGGCATTGTTTTCAAGCTCTATATTGCGCCTTCGGAAACTCAGCCGATTATCCATGCGGATGACGGTGTTGAAGCAAAGAAAATTCAGAATGTATATTGTTATTGTCAGTATCTCGTAAGAATGGATGAAAAGTAAAGGAGGAATCAATTATGACATATTGCGGTAAATGCGGAGCGCAGGTTCAGGACGGCGTAAAGTTCTGTCAGGGATGCGGCGCAGCAGTAGAAACGAAAGTGGAAAATAACGCACAGCAGGCACAGCCTGCATCACAGCCTCCACAAAACGATTTTTCACAAAAGATTCAGAACCTGAATAACACAGCGGACACAACA
>JAZSMR010000043.1:0-4168 GCA_045535965.1 Acutalibacteraceae bacterium | reverse complement strand
ACTGTTGCCTTCTGAACTTTTTTACAGTTCTTGCAGGTTCTCTGCTTAGTGCCTGCGGCTGCGTAGGTAGCTTTCTTAGTCACTTTCCAACTGCCGTAGCTGTGGTTGTCGGGGTCTTTTGCGAGAGTCACTGTCTGAGTGTCACCACACTCGCAGCTGTATGTAAACTTACCACCTTTTGTGCAGGTGGGGTCACCGCTTCTTGTGAAAGAGTGGGTGTGTTTGTAGTAGAACTGAACTTCAACGCCAATTTCTTCAAGCTCCTGTCTGTCCTTTTCGGATACAAGTTTATTCCAAAGCTTTTCTGAGCCTGCGAAATAGATTTTTTCGAGATTAGGTAAATAGTTTTCGTCTTTAACTACAACAGTAAATGAAATGCTTTTTGTCGGGATTGTTTTTATATAGATACCTTTTACATTTGTGCATTTATATAAATTACTGTAAGCGTCAATTTCTATAGTTTCATCTCTGCCGGTGCTTGTATCTTCAAAAACAACCTTTTCAATGTTTTTACAACTGTCAAAGATGCCTTCTGTAGCAGCTAAATATTTTAAATTTTCAGGTAAGATAATCTTTTCAAAGCCTGTGTTGCTGAAAGCATAGTTACCGATATATTTGATTGAATTCCAGTTTATTGAGGTGAGCTGTGCGCAGTCATCAAAAGCGTGGTCGTATACACTTGTTATTTCTGCATCAACAGATTTAAGATTTTCACAGTTGTCAAAAGTGTAGGCTTCTATACTAATGGTTTTTGCTATTATCTTTTCAAGAGATTTGCAACCGGAAAAAGTACCGGCTTTCAAAACTGTAATGCTTGACGGCAGAGTAATTTTTTTAAGGGATTCCATTCCGCTGAAAGCACCTACACCCATATACTCAAGTTCTGACGGAATAGCTAATGTTTCCACACTCGGGAAGAAATTAAAAGCATATTCACCTATATATTTAACTGTGCCCGGAATAGAAATTTTTGTTACATTCGGATATTTTTGACGGTAAAGCGGAGAAGGTTTTTCGTCTTCAGAATCATTAAAATTTGTGTCAACAACTAAAACTTCAATGCCGTCAATTTCGTCAACGATGTTGATTTTAGTTATTGTTTCTGCGTGAGTTTCGTCATCGAAGAAATCTGTAACCGCATAGTGTTCTCCTAAATTAGTGCTATAGAACTGATTTTTGAGTTCATAGACAACATTGTCAATAACGACTCTTTCCTCCACAGCACTTGCACTGAAACAAACTGCCGCTGTGATTACTAAGGTTAACATTGATAATAAAGTGAGTAGTTTTTTCATATAATCATCCTCTCTTGGTATTTTTTACCGTTTGCATAATAACATCTCTGTGTGAAATCTATATAAAAAAATACAATAGTTACAAAAGTGTAATCTTTATTTTCAGACAGCTCTCCCTCGGCGGGATAAACGTAAAAGAGACGCAGGTACTCACCCGCGTCCCAATATTATTTAAATTTTTTCTTTGTCCTCGCCGGACAGGCGTTACTCTCCCGGAAGAAAGTAACCAAAGAACTTTACTTATTTATCTGAGTTGAGCATCTTGAAAATCTTCTTGTTTGCTCCGTAAATTTCCTTGTACGCTGCAAAGTTCTTGTCATAAGCCGCCTTGTCAGCCTTGTTGGGAATGTAAGTATTATCAGCCTCAATAAGCTTGCCTGCATCTGAAATCTCATCAATAAGTCCGAGACCTGCTGCAACAACAACTGCCGCACCAACTGAACCTACATTCTGAGGACTGGGCACGGTCTCAACCTTTTTGCCTGTGCAGTCAGCAAGAATCTGACAGGTTGAAGCATTAAGTGCACCGCCACCGACAAAACGGATAGTGTCTGATGTCTTAGTCTTCTTATCCTGAGTCTCAAGCATCCATCTCATGTGCATACATACACCCTCAACAACAGCACGGATCATTTCGCTCTTGCCCGTTTCAATGCTGAGATTGAAGAACATACCTCTTGAGTTGGGGTCCTCGAAAGGACATCTGTTACCGTGAAGCCAGGGAGTAAAGATAACACCGTCACAGCCTGCCGGTACAGTTTCGATAACACTTGAAAGATACTGATAAAGGTTTGTATATTTGCTTTCGATATCCTCTGCAACGTCGGTCTTCTTAAGGTAGATACCGATTTCGTCAAGAGCAAGATGATTCTTAACCCACTCAAGGCACTTGCCTGCTGTTTCAAGCTCAGCAAAGTAGTTGTAAAGACCGGGCTGTGAACCTACAATAGCCGCTATCATAGCGCTTGCGTCAACGATACTCTTATCAACAACAGTTGAAACCCAGCCTGATGTACCCATATAAACGTGAGTATCACCCTTCTTGGTTGCACCTGCACCAACACCGATAAGTGAAGCGTCCATACCGCCGCCGAATACAGCAATACCCGGAGCAAGACCAAGCTCAGCAGCAGCCTCAGCTGTAAGCTCACCTGCTTTATCTGTGCACTTGATAAGCTTAGCAAGGTGCTTCATATCAACCTTGAGCATTTTTGCAATCTGGGGACTCCAACACTTCTTGTTGATATCAAAGAGGAGTGTGCCGAAAGCGGAGTCCTCTGTCATAACAAACTCGCCTGTCATTCTTGCGATAAGTGCTTCCTTAACGTCGAGCCATTTATGTACTCTTGAGAATACCTCGGGTTCATTCTTTCTTACCCAGTTGTATTTGTAAACCGGGTCCTTAACACTTGCTGCAACAGCACCTGTTTTCTGAAGTGAAATAAGAAGCTTGGGGATATTTGCACCTGCAATCTGAGGACCGTAAGCCATAAGCTCTTTAAGCTCTTCTCTTGCTCTCTGGTCCATATAGCTCATTGCACGTCTAACGTGTTTGCCGTCCTTGTCAACAAGTACAAGACCCTGAGCCTGTGAGCAGAAGGAAATACCGTCAATCTGCTCGGGCTTGATGTCACACTTAGTGAAAAGCTCCTTAGTGGTTTTACACATTGCAGCCCACCATTCGTCGGGGTCCTGCTCAGCACCGCCGCCGGGAAGAACATAGAGCTCATAGCCCTCAATAGCGTCAGCTATAAGCTTAATTGATTTGTCGATTTCAAACAGACAGGTTTTTACGCCTGTGGTACCGATGTCATAAGCAAGTGCGTATTTCATATTTTATATTCCTTTCAAATAAATTATTTCTTAGATTTAAGTGCCGCCTTTATAAAGCGCAGGATATTCTCAACAGCAAACTCGTCTTTTAGAAAAATATCCTCACCTGCGTAGATTTTATATCTTTCGCAGTAATAGTCGCAGGCGTAAGAGAACTGTATATTCATCAGCAGATTGTCAACAAAGAATGCCGCCATACCCGGGTCTATATCAGTTCGGATTTCTCCTGCCACCTGTCCTTCGATAATCGCCTTTTTATAGGCCTCGGAGGTAACGCTTTCAACATACGTTGCAATTTTTTTGACAAGCTCTGCATTGCTTTCACTGGTCACTTCGTTATAAAGCTTAATGAGAACGGTGTTTCTTCTTGAAAATTCAATAGCCACTCTGACAAGCTTTTCTAATTTCACCATTACATCTTCATCGGACTGCACAATGGTTTCCATAATGACTTCGAGATTTTTAAGACCGTAATCAACACTGGTAAGAAACAAATCAGTTTTCGTGTCAAAATACTTATAAAGAGAACCTACACTGACCTCTGCTTTTTTTGCGATGGTGTTTATGTTGGCGTTTTCAAAACCGTTATGAGCGAATTCATTAACTGCCACCGCAAGAATTTTTTCTCTTTTTTCCTCGGGGATATTCATAAAAGTGGGTTTGCAATATATATTTTTTTCACCCATAGGATTACTCCAATCCATACTATGCTAATTTATATTTTACCAACAATCAAAAAAAAATGCAAGTACAAAATAATCTCCAAAAACTATGCACTTTGCATAAATGTGTTGTAGGACTGTAGCTTTACGAAACTTCTTCTTACAAGATTAAACCGACAGGGATTATCCCTGTCGGTCATAGTATCAATTATAGTGATCGGTTATTCTTCTTTTGCCTTTGCAGGGCTTTGCCCCGCCCTCTTGCGGTTCCCAAAATTCATTACGGCTTGGAGCGCCTATGAATTTTGACCGCTGCGCCATCCTCGCCTCGCTTTATCCGCCACTGGCAGCGCTTCAGCGACGATGCCCCACAAACTT
>JAZSMR010000044.1:0-2696 GCA_045535965.1 Acutalibacteraceae bacterium | reverse complement strand
TATGAGCCCTTACTCTTGCGGTTTCCAAAATTCATTACGGCTTGGAGCGCCTATGAATTTTGACCGCTGCGCCATCCTCGCCTCGCTTCATCCGCCACCGGCGGCGCTTCAGCGATGATGCAGCTTGAGCGGTGTAGAGTGTAAAAGACACAACACAAAAAACTACAAAAGCACTCTCTTCATTGGTACATCCATTTCCCTGAGTTAATGACATCGCCTAAAAGGAGAAGCTTGTTTCCTCGCCAACAATTCATAATTTCATAATTCGCAAAAGCCCCTGTGTATATTGAATTGCCAACGGAAAAGCCGCCCGACAAAGGTCAGACGGCTTTTCCTATATATGAGTGAGAGAGATGAAGTCCTTTGTTTTATTACTTGCTCTTCTTTGCCTTTGCAGAAGCAGCAACTATACCCGAAAGGGCAATAAGTGCAGGCACGTTGGGGATAACCATAAGCTGATTGAACATATCAGTAAGCTCCCATACAAGGTCGTTGGAAAGAACCGAGCCGAGGAATGTAAAGACAATAGCGATTACCATATATACGGGTACGCTCTTCTTGCCGAAAAGTGCGACAATGTTGATCTTACCGAAGTAGTTCCAGCTGATGATTGTTGAGAAAGCGAAGAAGAGAAGACAAACAGCAACGAAAGCACTGCCGAACTTGTCGCCCATAATGCTTGAGAATGCAAGCTGTGTCATATTTGCCTTGCTTACACCGTCGGGAGCTACGCCTGAAGCGAGAATGCCGTTACCTGCATAGAGAGTAGAAATAACTACAAGACCTGTCATTGTGAGAACCACGAATGTATCGATGAATACACCGATCATAGCACTTACGCCCTGGTCGTGAGGCTTCTTTACGTCTGCGAGAGCGTGAGCGTGGGGAGTTGAACCCATACCTGCTTCGTTGGAGAAAAGGCCGCGCTTTACACCCTGACTGATAGCTGTCTTAAGAGCATAGCCGATACCGCCGCCGATGAGAGCGTCGGGTCTGAAAGCGTATTTGAAAATCATTGCAAAGGTTTCGGGGAGATACTTGGCTCTTACAGCAAGGATAACAATACTGCCAACGATATAGAGAATAGCCATAATGGGCACCATCTTTTCTGTTACGGATGCGAGCCTCTTTACGCCGCCAAGGAAGATAATACCCGCAGCACTGGCTACGATAAGACCTGTGACCCAGTTGGGAATACCGAAAGCCGTCTGACAAGATGAGCTGATGGAGTTTGACTGTACCATTGCGCCCATGAAGCCGAGAGCTAAGAATGTGGCAACTGAGAAGAATGTGGTGATAACCTTACCGAACTTGCCGGGGAACGCCTTTTTGATGTAGTAAATAGGGCCACCGAAAACAGTACCGTCTGCCTGAACCTCTTTTGTTTCCTGAGCTAAAACTGCCTCAGCGTAAATTGTAGCCATGCCGAAGAAAGCGATAATCCACATCCAGAAGATAGCACCGGGGCCGCCTATGAGGATAGCCCCGCAGGCACCTACGATGTTACCTGTGCCGACCTGAGCGGCAACTGCAGTTGCAAGAGCCTGGAATGAGCTGATGCCTCCTGAGTTCTTATCCTTTGAGAAGATACCGCCGAACACCTGCTTTAAGCCTTCGCCGAAGCAGCGCACCTGAACGAAGCGTGTCTTAACGGTGAAGAAAAGTCCGGTACCTACAAGAAGAACAATGAGTATGTAGTCCGAGAGATAGAGATTGATTTTTTGTACGATTGATAATAACATATCCATAAACGTACACTCCTTTATAAAATATTTTTTCGGAAAATCTTTAAACAGAAAAAATAAAAGAGTCGCTTATAAAAGCAACTCCGAAGAATAGTATGCAAAAAAATTGCAGATTATGACATCAGTCATAAGTTTATACTCTATCCTTTTGCCTGAGAGATTCGGTTTTACCCTTGCACCTTCGGCACTCATTTAAGAGATTCTCCAGAGTCCCCTGTCCTTTCAGTTTTGCCTTGGCCGTTCTGAAAGTTTAAACGGGATTTATTAAATTTGAAACGGATTATAGCACACCTTAAAGAAATATGCAATAGTTTTTGAAAAAATAATTATTTTTTTGTAACGCGCTAAATCGAATCGGAAACAGCAGGACTCTTCCCTGAGCAATGTTATTAATTTAAGGCTGTTTCTTCTTTTATCGGGGAAATATGCGATTTATAATTTTTTTGGATATAACGGTTAGCCTCTACACCGCTCAAGCTGCATCATCGCTGAAGCGCCGCCGGTGGCGGATAAAGCGAGGCGAGGATGGCGCAGCGGTCAAAATTCATAGGCGCTCCAAGCCGTAATGAATTTTGGGAACCGCAAGAGAAAGGGCTCATACTTTTGTCGGTTGTGACAAAAGTATGCAAAAACACGCTTTGCTTAATTCGTCCGAAAGTGCAAAGAATTACCGAGTCAGGTTCTTTCTATATTTTTCTGTTTGCACCATTTCTGCTCACCGTGGAAATAAAAACAAGATTTCTGCTTATCGGTAATTTTTGCGTTTCTCCCATCTGCTTTATGGCGTCTCGTCTGCCCGATAGCTCAGATTCCCGCTGACTTGTTTTTATTGAGACGCTACAGATTCGACTCCCTCTGCCTTGTCATATTCGCACTCGTCATAAGACCATTTTACTGCTCGACCGCTATACCGCTACTTGTTTCTTTTCAGTTAAAGAATTCCTTTTTACG
>JAZSMR010000029.1:0-20082 GCA_045535965.1 Acutalibacteraceae bacterium | reverse complement strand
GGCAACGGCTCCTACCTGCACCAAATCCGGTAAAACCGAGGGTAGAAAGTGTTCTGTATGTGACAAGATAACCGTCGAACAGGAAACTGTTGAAGCTCTCGGACACAGCTTGGGCGAGTACAGAATAACAAAAGCGCCTACCTGTACGGCTAAAGGCGAAGAGACCGCCGAGTGTACAAGATGCGCCTATAGCAAAACTAAGGACGTGGAAAAGACAGCACATACAGAAGTGAATATGGAAGCTGTAGAGCCTACCTGCACCAAATCGGGTAAAACTGAGGGGAGAAAGTGCTTGGTATGTGATGAGGTTATAACTGCTCAGAAAACTTTAGAAGCTTCAGGTCACAGCAAAAAGGTCACTGTTCTTGCTACTGCTACAACTCAGGCTAACGGCAGAATATCAACTGTTTGTGAAATCTGCGGTGAAGATTTCGGAGAGCAGCGTGTCTACAGAATCGGCAGCATCTCCCTTTCGAGTACTAAGTGCACTTACAGCGGCAAGACAAAGACGCCCACAGTCAGAGTGGCAGACTATAACAAAGACACCCTTATCAAAGATGAGGATTACACCGTAATTTACAGTGAAGGCAGAAAAGATATAGGCGTGTATTCTGTCAAAGTGAACTTCATAGGTAAATACAGCGGCAGCGAAAAGCTCAGCTTTGAGATTCTTCCGGGCAAAACGTCAAAAATAACTGCCACACAAAGCACATCTGTTATAAAGCTTAAGTGGAATGCCGTTAAAGGTGCAAACGGCTACAGAGTTTATCAGTACAGCAGTAAAACGGCAGAGTACAAGCAGATAGCAAGTGTAAAAAATACTACCGAATGCAGAGTGACAAAGCTCAAGGCAGGCACTTCATATAAATTCGCTGTGCAGGCTTATTATAAAGACGGAAACGGCAAGGTGTATTTCAGCGAAAGTAAGAAGGCTATTGCTACTGCTACAGAGCCGGCCGTACCCACCCTGTCTCTTAAACTCAGCGGTAAAACGGCAATCTTATCCTGGAATAAATGCTCGGGTGCAGACGGCTATCAGGTTTATTACAGCACCTCAAAGGGTGGGGAGTATAAAAAGCTGAAGAGTATCTCGATACTTAGCCTTAAAAAGACAGGTCTTAAATCGGGTAAAAAGTATTACTTCAAGGTAAGAGCCTATAAAAAGACCTCCTCGGGCACTGTCTACGGTGAATTCTGCAAGGTGCAGAGTGTGAAAATAAAATAATTTTAATGCAGGAAACGGGCCCTTTCGGGTCTGATTTCCTGCATTTTTTATGGCTTGTGAATTCAAAAATATTTCTTTATGCAATCTGAATAGAAAAGCAGATAAAATAAAGAAAAAACTTTTAACCGTTAATGCTGTTTTGTAAAAATAACAGTTGATATTTTTGTCGAAAAATGATATTATTTAATGGAATGTATGTTGGCATCTTATGCTTTGGTTTTTCATAGTTTAAGATGATAAGTAATGTAAGAGAGTTCTGGAGATTCATAACTAAAAAACATACGGGAAACAAAATTAAACGGAAAGGATTCAGATGTATGAAGTACAGTTATTATCCCGGTTGCACTTTGAGAACAAAGGCAAAAAAGCTGGATGATTATGCAAGAGCTTCTGCAAAGGCTTTAGGTTTTGAGCTTGAAGAAATTGAGAACTGGCAGTGTTGCGGCGGAGTTTATCCCCTTAGCAGTGACGAAATCGGTTCTAAGCTTTCTTCAGTACGTGCTCTCAACGAAGCCAAAGAAAAAAATCAGGAGCTTGTTACGCTTTGCTCTGCCTGCTACCATGTTGTCAAGAGAGTCAACGACGATATGAGAAATGTTGATGATATCAGAGTAAGAGCAAACAACTATATGAAGCTTGACGAGCCTTATCTCGGTGAAACCAATGTTCTTCATTTTCTTGAGGTTCTTCGTGACCGTATCGGTTTCGATGAGCTGAAAAAGAAAGTTACCAATCCTCTCACAGGTAAAAAGATCGGCGCCTACTACGGCTGTCTGCTTCTTCGCCCCGGTGAGATACTCGGCTTTGATAATCCGGAAAATCCCACAATTATCGAGGATTTTATCCGTGCTATCGGTGCTGAGCCTGTAGTATATCCCTATCGCAATGAATGCTGCGGCGGATATATCTCCCTTAAAGCCAAGGACCTTGCTAAGAATATGTGCGACAATATTATGGACAGTGCTTCAGGTTTCGGCGCTGAAATGCTTATAACAGCCTGCCCTCTTTGTCAGTATAACCTTACCAAGAACTCTAAGGCTACAATTCCCGTTTACTATTTCACTGAGCTTTTAGCTGAAGCTCTCGGAGTGAAAGAGGAGGTGGATGCTTAATCATGGAAAACTCAAAGAAAAAACAGGTCGAAATGGTTAAGGAAATCAGCGGCACAAATCCCCTTAAATGTATGAAGTGCGGTAAGTGCTCCGCTTCTTGTCCTGCCTTTGAAAAGATGGACATAAAGCCCCACCAGTTTGTCTCTTATGTAATAAATGAAAATGTTGAAGAGCTGGCTAAGTGCGAATCTCTCTGGTACTGCCTTTCATGCTTTGCGTGTGTTGAGCGTTGCCCCAGAGATGTAAAGCCCGGCAAAATCGTTGACGCTGCAAGACAGATCGCCGTAAGACAAAAGGGCGGCAGCTATCTTATACCCGATGAAATTCCCGAGCTTCTTGATGAAGATTTACCCCAGCAGCTTCTTGTAAGCGCATTCAGAAAGTTCAGGAGGTGATACGATGCACGGTATTGGAGTTTTCGTCTGCCACTGCGGCAGTAATATTGCAGCTACGGTTGACGTTAAAAAAGTTGTAGAAATGGCGAAGCTTGAGCCGGGCGTTGTACACGCTGAAGATTATCAGTATATGTGCTCTGAGGCAGGTCAGGAAAGAATTGCCGCCGCCATCAAGGAAAAGGGCCTTACAGGTATCGTTGTCTGCTCATGTTCACCTCGTATGCATGAGGCAACCTTCAGAAAGTGCGCCGAAAAAGCAGGACTCAACCCCTATATGGTTGAAATCGCAAACCTTCGTGAGCAGTGCTCATGGATTCACAAGGATATAAACGAAGGTACTGAAAAAGCAGTTATCCTTACAAGAGCAGCTATTGCAAAGGTAAGCCTCAACGCTTCACTTATGCCCGGTGAGAGCCGTGTAACAAAAAGAGCTCTCGTTATCGGCGGCGGTATTGCAGGCATACAGACTGCACTTGACATCGCTGATGCAGGCTATGAGGTTGATATCGTTGAAAAGACACCTTCAATCGGCGGTAAGATGGCTCAGCTTGATAAGACCTTCCCGACTCTCGACTGCTCAGCCTGTATTCTTACACCGAAAATGGTTGACGCTGCAGCACACGAGAAAATCAATATCTATTCCTACAGCGAAATCGAAAAGGTTTCAGGCTTCGTAGGTGATTTCACAGTTGAAATCAGAAAGAAAGCCCGCTATGTAAATATGGACAAGTGCACAGGCTGCGGCGTATGTATGGAAAAATGCCCCAGTAAGAAAGCGCTCAGCGAATTCAATAGCGGACTTAATAACAGACCTGCTATCTATACACCCTTTGCTCAGGCTATTCCCAATGTGCCCGTAATCGACCCGACACAGTGCATCAAGCTCAAGACAGGCAAGTGCGGTATCTGCGAGAAATTCTGCCAGGCAGGTGCTATTGACTATAAGCAGCAGGACGAGGTTGTTACACAGAAATACGGTGCTATCGTTGTTGCAACAGGCTTTGAGGTTATCAAGCTCGATAATTACGACGAATATGCATATTCACAGAGCAAGGATGTTATCACATCTCTCGAGCTCGAAAGAATAATGAACGCCGCAGGTCCTACAAAGGGTCACCTTGAAAGACTCAGCGACGGCAAACACCCCAAAGAGATTGTTTTCATTCAGTGTGTAGGCTCACGTTGCGACGAAAGCAAGGGTAAGCCCTACTGCTCAAAAATCTGCTGTATGTATACAGCAAAGCACGCTATGCTTATCCGTGACAAATACCCCGATGTAAACGTAACTGTTTTCTATATTGACGTGCGTACTCCCGGTAAGAACTTCGACGAATTCTACAGAAGAGCCGTTGAAGAATACGGCGTAAACTATGTCAAGGGTCAGGTTGGTAAGGTTACTCCTGAGCCCGACGGCTCACTTACTGTTCACGGTGTGGACCTTCTTGACAACAAACAGCTTAAGGTCAAGGCTGATATGGTTGTACTCGCTGCCGCTATTGAGCCCAATCCCTCAGTAAGACAGATTGCTACAATGCTCACAGCAAGTATCGATACCAATAACTTCCTTACAGAAGCACATCCCAAGCTTCGCCCCGTTGAATCACCCACTGCAGGTGTGTTCCTCTCAGGTGTATGTCAGGGTCCCAAGGATATTCCCGAAACTGTATCCCAGGCAGGTGCCGCAGCTATCAAGGTTGTAGGACTTCTTGCCAAGGATAAGCTTCTCACTAACCCCTGCACAGCTAAGGCAGACGAGCTTCTTTGTAACGGCTGTAGTGCCTGTGCAAATGTATGTCCCTACGGTGCTATCTCTTATGAGGATAAGCTCATCAACGACCACGGTATCAGAAAGACTCACAGAGTTGCCGTTGTCAACAGTGCACTTTGTCAGGGCTGCGGTGCTTGTACCGTTACCTGTCCCTCAGGTGTTATGGACCTTCAGGGCTTCTCAAACAGACAGATTATTGCGGAGGTGGATGCTATATGTCGATGAATACAGAATTCAAGCCGAAAATTGTTGCATTCTGCTGCAACTGGTGCTCCTATGCAGGTGCTGACCTTGCAGGAAGCAGCCGACTCAGCTATCCGGCCGATGTAAAAATTATCCGTGTACCCTGCTCATGCCGAGTAAACCCTATGTTTATTCTCAGAGCTTTTGAGAGAGGTGCAGACGGTGTTATCATCTGCGGCTGCCACCCCGGCGACTGCCACTACAGCACAGGTAACTACTATGCAAGACGCCGTATGACTCTTCTTTTCTCAATGCTCGAGTATATGGGCATTGAAAAAGGCAGAACAAGAGTTGAATGGGTAAGTGCTGCTGAGGGCGTTAAGTTCTCAAACACAATGAACGAATTTGTTGAAACAGTCCGTCAGCTCGGACCTAATGTAAGATTGGGGGATTTGAGATGCAAGAACTGATTAAGCGTATGAAAGAGCTTCTTGACTCCGGCGAGGTACAGAGAGTATTCGGCTGGAAGAAGGGTGACCTTTCTCATAATCCCGAGCCTGCTTATTTCGGCTCATCAGAAGAACTCGATAGTTTTATTTACGACGGCTTCTGCGGTGCCAACCTTTCAAAGTATATGATCAAGGCCTGCAATATGGAAGGCAAGACATTAGTACTTCTCAAGCCCTGCGATACCTACAGCTTCAATCAGCTTCTGAAAGAGTACAGAATTCTCAGAGAAAAGACCTATGTTATAGGTGTTGGCTGTAAGGGTAAGCTGGATATAGAAAAAATAAAGAAAATGGGCGTCAAAGGTATTCTTAATATCTCAGGTGCTGAGATTGACGGCAACTGCGACATACTTAAAATCGAAACCGTATACGGCGAAAAGACCGTGGACTATAAAGATGCAATGCTTGAAAGATGCCACGTCTGCAAGGGCAAGGAGCATAAGGTTTACGATGAACTCTTTCTTGAAAGTGCAGATACAGCAGATGCGGACAGATTTACAGATGTAGATATCATCGAAAATCTCACTCCCGAAGAGAAGTTCGCATATTTTCAGCAGGAGCTCAGCAAGTGTATCAGATGTAACGCTTGCAGAAACGTTTGTCCCGCTTGCTCATGCCGCAAGTGCGTATTCGACAGCAATAAGTTCGATTCGGAGCAGAAGGCAAATGTAGACCCCTTTGAAGAGAGTATGTTCCACATTATCCGTGCTTTCCACGTAGCAGGCAGATGCACAGACTGCGGCGAATGCAGCAGAGTCTGCCCCCAGGGAATTCCTCTTCACCTTTTCAACAGAAAATATATCAAGGATATCAACGAGCTTTACGGTGAATATCAGGCAGGCGAAGATGCTGAGGCGCTTTCACCCCTTACTGATTACACGCTTGCCGATGTTGAACCCGGCGAAAGGAGATAAGAGATGAAAAAGATAAGCAAAAGTAATCTGAGTGGGCTTATAGCTCTTATCGCCGAAAATCAGCAGGTTTATCTTCCTATAGAAGTGCGCGGTGAAACCAACTACGAAAGATATACTGAGGGCGCAAAAATTGATATCGACACCCTCAAGACAGTCAAGAGCGCAAAGGAGGTTTTCTTTCCTCAGAGCGAAACACTCTATACTGTTGTAACTGAGAATAAAAAATACAGAATCACCCAGCAGGAGCTTCAGAATGAAAGCTTTGTGGTTTTCGGCGTAAGGCCCTGCGACGTAAAGGGTATAGAAGTTCTCGACAAGGTTTTCCTTTCAGAGCCTGTTGACTCCTTCTATAAGGCAAGAAGAGATAACGGTATTATCGTGTCTTTCGCTTGCAGCGAGCCTGAAGAAAGCTGCTTCTGTAAGGTATTCGGCATTGACTGTGCTGAGCCTGCCGCAGATGTTGCTCTTTGGGAAAAGGACGGTACTCTTTACTGGAAAGCTCTCACAGAAAAGGGCGAAAACATCACAAAGCAGTGCGAAAGCCTCCTTGCTGATGCGGACTCTGCCGATGAAGCGAATGTAGATGCTCTGAAGAATGATATCAGAAACATCGTAGAAAAGCTTCCCTATATGAATCTTTCACTCGACGGCTGGCACGGTGAAGCTACTAACGAAAAGTTCAATTCCGAGCTCTGGGCACAGCTTTATAAGCCTTGTCTCGCCTGCGGTACCTGCACCTTCGTTTGTCCCACTTGTCAGTGCTATGACCTTAAGGACTACGACACAGGTAAGGGCATACAGAGATACCGCTGCTGGGACTCATGTATGTATTCAGACTTTACAATGATGGCTCACGGTAACAACAGAACAAGTCAGATGCAGCGTTACCGTCAGAGATTTATGCACAAGCTGGTTTACTTCCCCAAGAATAATGACGGTATGTATTCCTGCGTAGGCTGCGGCAGATGTGTTGACAAATGCCCCGCATCCACAAATATTGTAAAGGTTATCAAAGCTTTTATGAATGAGGAGGCAGGAAAATAATGAGCGAATGTACTTGTCATCAGAATTATGTTTTAGATACTCTCGTTCCTATGGTTGGTGTGATTACCGATATCCGTCAGGAAACTCCCGACGTAAAGACCTTCAGAGTAAATGCTCCCGAAGGCGGTAAGCTCTTTGAGCATAAGCCCGGTCAGTGTGCAATGCTTTATGCACCCGGTATCGGTGAGGCTATGTTCTCAATCACATCTTCACCCACAAATAAAGAATATCAGGAATTCAGCATTAAAAAGTGCGGTGTACTCACAGACTATCTCCACGATTTACAGGTAGGCGACGAAATCACCGTAAGAGGCCCCTACGGCAACTCTTTCCCTGTTGATACTGAACTCAAGGGTAAGGATTTACTCTTTGTTGCCGGCGGTATCGGTCTTGCACCTCTTCGCAGTGTTATCAACTATGTTCTGGATAACCGCGAGGATTACGGTAAGGTAGATATTCTCTACGGTTCACGTTCAGCCGACGACCTTGTTCAGCTCAAGGAAATCAAGGAAGTATGGATGAAGGCAAAGGACGTAAACGTATACCTCACTATCGACAGACCTCAGGACGGTTGGGACGGTCATGTAGGCTTCGTACCCTCATATCTTAAAGAGCTTGAGCTGTCAGCTGATAAAACTGTCCTCGTTTGCGGACCGCCGATTATGATTAAGTTCGTATTGGCAGCTCTCACAGAAATGGGCTTTTCAAAGACTCAGGCCTACACAACTTTAGAGCTTCGTATGAAGTGCGGTGTAGGCAAATGCGGCCGCTGCAACATCGGTTCAAAGTATGTATGTAAAGACGGACCCGTTTTCCGCTGCGATGAAGTTGACGAGCTTCCCGACGAGTATTAAGAAAGGACGAGTAATAATATGAGTAACATGGTTAATGTATATTTCTTCGGCAAAAAGTATGAAGTACCCGGCAGCCTTACTGTTATGACGGCTATGGAATACGCAGGCTATACTCTTTCAAGAGGCTGCGGCTGCCGTCACGGCTTCTGCGGTGCCTGCGCCACAATTTACAGAATAAAGGGAGACAACACTCTCAAGACCTGCCTTGCTTGTCAGAAGCAGGTTGAAGACGGTATGTATGTTGCATCAATTCCCTTCTTCCCCACAGATAAAAGAACCTACGATATAGGCGAAATCAAGCCCACACAGCAGATTATGATGGAGCTTTATCCCGAAATTTACAGCTGTATCGGTTGTCACGCCTGCACAAAGGCTTGTACTCAGGACCTGAATGTAATGCAATATATCGCTTACGCTCAGAGAGGCGAGTATGAGAAGTGCGCTGAGGAATCCTTCGACTGTGTAGCTTGCGGCTGCTGCAGTGTGAGATGTCCAGCTGAAATCTCACATCCTATGGTCGGTCTGCTTGCAAGACGTCTCGTAGGTAAATATATTGCTCCCGAAACAGAGCATCTTGTTTCGCGTGTTGACGAAATCAACAAGGGTGCTTATGACGAGCTCATCGAGCAGGTAATGGCTAAGCCCATCACCGAAATGAAAGAGCTTTACAACACAAGAGAAATTGAGAAATAAGGAGGTGCGACGATGTTTACTGAAAATATGCTTGAATCAATAAAGAAGGTAGAAGCTACCCGTGAGGAAAGAATGAAGACCGAGCCCAGACGTATGACAGCTGAGGAAAAGGAAAATCTTCTTAAAAATTACCATCCCGACTACAGAGAAGACGGCTTCAGTGAAATCAAGGTCGGCCCCAACAAGGGTCAGAAGGCTCCCAAGGAGCTTGCAGATCTCCTTCACTCAAACTCAAGACTTCTCACAGATAAGGTAGACCTTTCAAAGGTTGACTATGAAACAGACGTACTCGTTATCGGTGGCGGCGGTGCAGGCTCAAGCGCAGCTATTGAAGCTAATGAAGCAGGCGCAGATGTAATTATTGTAACAAAGCTTCGTATCGGTGACGCTAACACAATGATGGCTGAGGGCGGTATCCAGGCTGCTGATAAGCCCAACGATTCACCAGTACAGCACTATCTCGACGCATTCGGCGGCGGTCACTTCGCAGCAAGACCCGAGCTTCTCAGAAGACTCGTTATGGAAGCCCCTGATGCTATCAAATGGCTTAATGACCTCGGTGTAATGTTTGATAAGCAGGAAGACGGCACAATGGTTACAACCCACGGAGGCGGTACCTCAAGAAAAAGAATGCACGCCTGCAAGGACTACTCAGGTGCTGAGATTATGAGAAACCTCCGTGACGAGGTCCTCAACAGAAAGATCCCCGTAATCGAATTCACAAGTGCTGTTGAGCTTATCAAAGACGATAAGGGTCAGGTAGCAGGCGCAGTGCTTCTCAATATGGAAACAGGCGACTACCTTGTAGCTAAGGCTAAGACTGTTGTTATCGCTACAGGCGGAGCAGGCAGACTTCACTATCAGAACTTCCCCACATCAAACCACTACGGTGCTACAGCTGACGGCCTTGTACTCGGTTACAGAGCAGGCGCACCTCTTCTCTATCAGGATACTATCCAGTACCACCCCACAGGTGTTGCTTACCCCTCACAGATTTTCGGTGCTCTCGTAACCGAAAAGGTACGTTCACTTGGTGCAATGCTCGTTAACAAAGACGGTGAAGCTTATGCTCATCCTCTTGAAACAAGAGACGTTTCCGCTTCTGCAATTATCCGTGAATGTGCTAACGGCAAGGGTGTTGATACTCCTCTCGGAAGCGGTGTATGGCTTGATACTCCCATGATCGAAATAATCGGCGGCGAGGGTACAATCGAAAAGAGAATCCCCGCTATGATGAGAATGTATCTCAACTACGGCATCGATATGAGAAAGCAGCCCATTCTTGTTTATCCCACGCTTCACTATCAGAACGGCGGTCTTGAAATCGGCGGCGAAGGCTTCACAAAGGCTATCGGTAACCTTCTCGTAGCAGGTGAGGCTGTTGGCGGTATCCACGGCAGAAACCGTCTTATGGGTAACTCACTGCTTGATATTATCGTATTCGGCAGAAATGCAGGTAAGGCAGCTGCTAAGAAGGCTAAGGAAGTTGAGCTTGGCGAAATGAATCTCGACCATATCGAGCAGTACGCTAAGGAACTTGAAGAAGCAGGTCTCGCAACCGGTATGGTATCACCCTTACTTCTTCCTAAGTATGCAAGACACGAAAGAGAGGAAAACAAATAATGCGCGAAATTAATGTTGACGTAATTATTGATACTATTGAAAAGCTTTGCATCGATGCAAACTGCCACTTACCCTCAGATGTTAAGTGTGCAATCAAAAACTGCAGAGCTTGCGAAGACGGTGTAATCGCTCAGGGAATCCTTGACGATATCATCAAGAACTATGAAATCGCAGACGAAGAAAATGTACCCATCTGTCAGGATACGGGTATGGCTTGTGTATTCCTTGAGATCGGTCAGGATGTACACATTGTAGGCGGAGACCTTACAGAGGCTGTAAACGAGGGCGTACGCCGCGGTTATGACAAGGGTTATCTCCGTAAGAGCGTTGTAAAAGACCCTGTTCGCAGAGGTAACACGGGCGACAACACACCTGCTATGATTTACACTGAAATCGTACCCGGTGAAAATCTTAAAATAACTGTTGGTCCCAAGGGCTTCGGTAGTGAGAATATGAGTGCTATCCGTATGTTCAAGCCTTCAGCAGGTCTTCAGGGCATCAAGGATTTCATTCTTGAAACTGTTGAAACAGCAGGTCCAAATCCCTGTCCTCCTATGGTAGTAGGCGTTGGTATCGGCGGTACATTTGATAAGGCTGCTCTTCTTGCAAAGAAGGCTCTTATGAGACCCATCGATTCAGAAAATCCCGACCCCTATTATGCTGACCTTGAAAAAGAAATGCTCGAAAAGATCAATCAGCTGGGTATCGGTCCTCAGGGCTTCGGCGGTATGACAACAGCTATAGGTCTTAACATCGAGACTCTCCCGACACACATCGCAGGTATGCCTTGCGCAATCAACATCAACTGCCATGTAACACGTCACAAATCGGAGGTAATATAAAATGGAAAGAAAGATTACATTACCCCTTACCGAAGAACTTGCAAAGAGCCTCAAGGCTGGCGACAGAGTTCTTCTCACAGGTATCATTTACACCTCAAGAGACGCAGGTCACAAGAGAATGTGCGAATCACTCGCTAAGGGTGAGGAGCTTCCCATTGACCCCATGAATGCAACTATTTACTATGTAGGTCCGACACCTGCTAAGCCCGGTACAGTTATCGGTTCAGCTGGCCCTACAACCAGCGGCAGAATGGATGCTTATGCCCCCACAATGATGTCAGTCGGTGCAAGAGGTATGATCGGTAAAGGTGCAAGACTTCCCGAGGTTGTTGATGCTATGAAGAAATACAGCGGCGTATACTTCGGTGCTATCGGTGGTGCAGGTGCACTTCTTGCTAAGTGTATCAAGAGTGCAAAGCTTATTGCTTATGAGGATTTAGGTGCTGAGGCGCTCAGAGAGCTTTATGTTGAGGATATGCCTCTTATGGTTATCATTGACTCAGAGGGCAACAATCTTTACGAGCTTGGCAGAGAAGAATATCTTGCAAGCAAGAAATAAGTAAAGTTTTGGTCAAGCTTTTTCAAAAGCTTGTGGGGTGCGGGGCAAAGCCCTGCCACTCTAAGAGACTAAAAGTTTTATGGGACGCGGGTCAGCCTCGCGTCTCTTTTTTATTTTCCCGCCGAGTGAGTCACTGCTGCGCGGCTCCACTGACGAACTGCGTTCGTCGCGGCGAAAGCCTTCGCCGAAAAATCCCGGCGGGATTTTTGTGGAGCCGCCGAAGCTGTTTCGTTATATTAACTAAAAATAAGTCTGAAATTCTTATGCAGCGTGCTGATTGTCTTAATAAGAATTTTATTGACAATAAAGGTTAAAGTGTGCTAAAATAATCTTAAATTGAACTACGGTGCAAAGTGTTTTGGAGAATTGAAAGTAAAATGACTGAAACAGTTTAATCAGTTCCCTGATGCATCCGTATTCAGATTAATTCCTGAAAGGAGAAAAAACAAATGAAAAAAACAAACAAAATCTTATCAATCATTCTCGCAATCTTAATGATTGCAACAACCGTACCTTTTGCCTTTGCGGCAGATGAAATACCTGATTTCAGCGACGCTAAGGTGCTTACAGATGTTGACGGTGTGCTTTATATCGATGGTGAGGTGGCGGAAAACGATGGTAGTGTATACGATCTTCCTGCAGGCAAATATAAACTGACAGAAGATATTTCAACAACTGTTTATCTTTATGTTGAAGGCGAAGCAGTCCTCGACCTCAACGGATATATATGGAATTTGAATAACTGCGATATTAGTTTGAATGAACCTTTATCTGTTTATGATACTTCAACAGACAAAACAGGCAAAATCGCCTCAAGTAACTTCGATACTATATGGCTCAATGATACGGATGCGGTTTTCAGCCTTTACGGCGGTACTATAGAAAACACTTCAACCGGTATAGAACGTTACTCTATATGTGCAGCGTGGGCAAGTGTAAATCTTTACGGTGGTAAAATTGTAAGCAACGGTTATGCTGTGGATTGCAGTAATAGTCACGATATAGATAAAACATTGAAACTTGGTGATGTAGTTCTTGAAAGCGGAGAGGGTTATGCTCAGATTAATCTTCGGCTGTCCAGTTATTCAGATACTAAGGAAATGATTATTGATGTAACAGACTATACAGGAGATACTCTGGAAATAGATTCAACAATCAATTGTTTGGGTAAGGTTGAAATTTTAAAAGGAATCAAATCTGCCGAGGACGCTGAAAAATATAAAATTAACGTAGAACCGGGCTATAGCTACTTATTCCATGAAAAAACAGAGTATGACGAAGAACGCGATACAAAGTATGTCTGCATGGCACGAAATGCTTTCACTCAGCAGCCTTCTGCAGAAAACAATTATACAGTTGACTTCAATAATCCCGCTGCAACCTTCCAGTGGTATAAAGTTGAAGAAGAAAAAATCGGTAGTTATGATGCTGATTCTTTCGGCGGGTATTTATACGATTTTAAAAAAGGCGACACATTAAAGGTTTCAACAGATTCAGAATTAGAAAGTGCATTCATAAGTGTCGGTTATGAATATCTGCAAATTGATAAAAATAATAAAACCGCAACAATTCAATTTGGTGCTGATGAAACAGTTATGGTTCGCACGATGTTTATCGATGCGGAAAATCCCGTTGAACTTGAATTCAGTGTTATAAGAGAGACAGAACTTGAGGGTGAAACAGGCAAAACCTTACAGAACCCTGAATGCGGCAAATTATATTGGTGTAAAGCAACTGTCGGTATAGCGGTTTATACTTCTGATAGTGTTGTTGGCCATGTTATCACTCAGGTTGATGCAAAGGCAAAGACTTGTACAACAGTTGGTTGGGACGCTTACATATACTGCACAGCTTGTGATTACACAACATACAATGAAATTCCTGCAACAAACCACAAGGATACTCTTGTTGAGGTTGAAGCAAAAGCAAACACTTGCACAGAGATCGGTTGGGATGCTTACGAATACTGCACAGTTTGCGATTACACAACTTATGTAGAAAAAGCAGCTCTTGACCACGATATAGTTATCGATGCTTATGTTGCTCCCAAGTGCGAAGAAACAGGTCTTACAGCAGGTCAGCACTGCTCACGCTGCGACGATATGACAATAGCACAGGAAGTTATCCCTGATTTAGGCGGTCACATCAACGAAGACGGCAATACAACTTGCGACCGTTGCGGTGAAACACTTCTCTGCGAGGATTGCGGCAGACCCGTTCACGAGGATACATTCGTTCAGAATCTCGTTTGTCTTATCGTTATGCTTATCAACCTCATCAAATCAGCATTCTGATAATTAAAACTCTTACAAGGACACCGATTACGGTGTCCTTGCTTTTTGCTTGATATAATGCTATAATCAAATAAAACTGAAACAAAAGGAGACAGACTATGAAATACATCAACACATTTTCAGACAAACACGAGGTTTCTCAGGTGGCTCTCGGCTGTATGCGAATAGCAGACAAAACCGATAAAGAAATGGACTTTTATCTCAATAATGCTGTTGACCTTGGCTTCAACTACTTTGACCATGCTGATATCTACGGCAGAGGCAAGTGCGAAGAGGTTTTCGGCGCCGCCCTTAAAAGAAATCCTACCCTCAGAGATAAAATGTACATTCAGACAAAGTGCTCTATTGTACCCGGCAGTATGTATGATTTTTCCAAGGAGCATATTATTTCTGCTGTTGACGGCTCCCTTAAAAGACTCGGAGTAGAATATGTTGACGCACTTCTTCTCCATAGACCCGACTTGCTTATGGAGCCTGCCGAGGTTGCTGAAGCCTTTGATGAGCTCGAAAGCAAGGGCAAGGTAAGAGCTTTCGGTGTGTCAAACCACAGCCCCTTACAGATTGAGCTTCTTCAGAGAGAAATGAAGCAGAAGCTTTTTGCCAATCAGATGCAGCTCAGCATCACTAATGCAAATATGATTGCAAACGGTGCAAATGTAAATCTCCCAAGTGAAGACGGCACAAACTACGACGGCTATCTCCGTGATTATTGCAGACTCAAGGGCATAACAATTCAGCCATGGTCACCCTTGCAGCACGGCTTTATTGCTGGCAGCTTCCTGACTAATGAAAAGTATGAAAAGCTCAATGCTACAATTGAAGAGCTCTCGGAAAAATACGGCATTACTCCAACAGGCATGGCTATAGCTTGGATTCTTCGTCTGCCCGAAAAAATGCAGCCTATTGTGGGAAGCACCAATCCAGAGAGAATCAAGGCCGTTGCCGAGGCTGCTGATGTTACTCTTTCAAGAGAAGACTGGTACAGAATCTACCGTGAAGCAGGCTATAGACTGCCTTGATAAAATTCTTACAATTTCCTTAAGTATCACTCCTGACACTTGATTTAAGAGCATACCAATGTTAAACTTGAAGCAGAAATAACAGGAGGATAAAAATGAAAAAGACAGTTAAAACCTTGAGCATAATCGCAGGCTCACTTCTTATCGGTAACGCCGCAATGCTTCTGATAATATCAAATCTTAATTTAGGTATACTTCCCGTCGCAGGTCTTGGTACAGTGTTGTTCATTTACGGCATATTCTTCGATAAGCTTCCGTTCAAGAAGATAATAAGCACATTGCTTGCCTTCGGATTGATTACGCTTATGTCCTTTGGCTCATTTCTTGCAATATACGGCTCACGGGACACTGCCGATTATACTGAAGATACGGTGATAGTTTTAGGCTGCGGCATAAGAGGAGAGCGAGTCAGTGTAGGTCTTGCAAAGAGGCTCGATAAAGCGGCAGAGTACCACGAAAAGAACCCCGATGCAGTTATCATTGTTTCAGGCGGTCAGGGACCTCAGGAGGATATAAGTGAAGCACTCGCAATGAAGAGGTATCTTGAGGGTAAGGGCATAGATGAGAGCAAAATCATAATGGAAGACAAGTCGACCTCCACAATAACAAATTTCCGATATTCCCGCGAGATAATGGAAAAGGAAGGACTTTCTCTGTCCTCGGTTGTCTTTGTTACTAACGCCTATCACGTATACAGAGCGGCGAATTATGCAAAAGACGAGGGATTGCTTGAGGTATCGCATCTTGGAACGGATATAATCTGGTATACGATACCGATGAACTATATGCGTGAGATGCTGGCGGTACTTAAAATGTGGGTATTGGATTAAGCATTTAAATAAACGGGGCTGTTGCACGAACGCCGACACCACATAAGGCAGTATTTCTTTAAAAGTGAAATAGCATCACAATAACGCGTTAAAAACCACCGATATGCGTCAGCATTATCGGTGGTTTTCGCCTTTTCTTGTAACACTATTTCGCTTTTTAAAGTGCTTCGCAGTTTCGTAAGAACTAAAAATTTCTTCTGTTGAAGCCACAAAACGCAGCAAGGCTGCCGCCTTGCGAGGCTTTTGACAATAATACAGGGAATTTTGTTCGAAGAATAAATACTGCCTTATGTGGTGTCGGCGAACCTCAGGCGCTTTTTATTTGTGATGAATCATCAACACGATTTTTACAGTTTGAAATACCAAAAAATCGTTGAGTGTTTTTTTGTACTCCGCAACCGACGCTTTTGTAACATTTTTCACTCCTCAAAAAATAAATGTTTGACACTAAGAGTTTATGGGGTTACAATATATATATCAACATTATGGAGAATAGCATGAATAGAATTATAGAAGTAACAGATTTTCTTGCGCCTGAACTGGATGTATATGCACGCCTGACAGAGGTTCAGCTCTTAAACAGAGAGTACCCCGAAAAGGGCTTGTTCATAGCAGAAAGCCCGAAGGTTATTGAGAGGGCTCTTGATGCAGGGTACGAGCCTGTGTCGTGTCTTATGGAAAAAAGACATATTGAGGGTGAAGGTAAGCAGATTCTTAAAAGAATAAAAGATGTGCCTGTGTTTTGCGCGGAGTTTGATATTCTGACCCGGCTGACAGGATTCAAGCTTACGAGAGGTATGCTGTGCGCTATGAAACGTAGGCCTCTTCTAAGTGTAAGAGAAATCTGTGAAAACAAAAGCAGAATAGTTATACTGGATAAGGTTATGAACCCGACTAATGTAGGTGCCATAATCCGCTCGGCTGCGGCGCTCGGAATGGATGCGGTAATTCTCACTCCCGGCTGTTCCGATCCCCTGTACAGACGTGCCGCAAGAGTCAGTATGGGTACTGTATTTCAGATTGAGTGGACATTTTTGCAAAGCGACAGTCTCGATGAAATAAAGGCTCTCGGGTTTAAAACCGTCGCTATGGCACTTAAGGATAATTCTCTTTCCGTCAACGACCCGAAGCTGACAGATGAAAAGAAGCTCGCTGTCATTATGGGGACAGAGGGTGACGGACTTGCTGATGATACCATATCCAACTGCGATTTCACTGTGAAAATACCGATGTATAACGGTGTTGATTCGCTGAATGTTGCTGCCGCTTCCGCAGTAGCGTTTTATCAGCTTGGTAATAAACAGAGGTGAATTATGGCTTCAAGTAAAGAATATCCGGAGTTCATCTTTGAACAGTTATCAGGTTTGGATGAAATAACATACAGAGCGATGATGGGGGAGTACATTATCTATTATAAGAGCAAAATTGTCGGTGGTATATACGACGACAGGTTGCTTGTAAAATCTGTTAAATCGGCGGTGTCGCTTATGCCTGATGCTGTTTATGAATTGCCTTATAAGGGCGCAAAGGAAATGCTTTTAGTTGACAATGTTGACAGCAGAGAGTTTCTCGCAGAGCTTTTTAATGCTATGTACGACGAGCTTCCTGCGCCGAAGAAAAAGAAGTAGCTAAATAAGATTGATGTGGAAAAATATCAGAGACAAGTTGAATTTCTTAATCTCTTATGGTAAAATAAACACTATCAATGTAAACAATATCAGGGAGGTTTACTATGCAGATTTTACAGACGATCATTTCATATCTTGCAATAGCGGCAGCTTTCATTTCTTCACTTTTTTCCTGGGGGGATGCGGTAATGACACCTTATACAAACGATTACAAGATTCCCGAAAGTATACCCGAATACAGTGTGATTTCCACCGATGAGAAAAACGATTGGAAAGCAAAATGGATCTGGGACAAGGAAAACCTGACAGCAAAAAACACCTGGATGTGCTTTAATAAAAAGGTCAGCCTTAGCAAGGTGCCTGAAGAGCTTATTGCTCATATCTCTGCCGACTCGAAATATTGGCTTTACATAAACGGCAAAACGGTTGTTTTTGAAGGCGGAGTAAAACGCGGCCCCGATAAAAGCAGCGGCTATTATGACAGTATAGATATTGCTCCTTATCTTAAAGAGGGCGAAAACAGTATTTGCGCACTGGCGTGGTACTGGGATAATGAAACAAGCTATTCCTATTGCGGCAGCGGTCAGGGCGGCTTCCTTTTTGAAGCTATAGGCGAAGATGTCAGCATTATTTCCGACGAAAGCTGGAAGGTAAAAAGAAACACCGCTTATGTTGACTCTAAGCTTTATCCTCCCAACTACAGACTTCCCGAATACAGCATTTATTTCGATGCAAGAGAAGACCTGGGCGACTGGACAGATGTAGCGTATGATGCTTCTTTGTGGGAAAATGCGACGGAATACGCTAAAGGCGGCGAGGGAGTATACGGTAAGCTTTACCCAAGAGGAATACCTTTCCTTAAGGATTACGGTCTCAAGGATTATGGGAATTCCAAGGAATATGAAAACTATACCGTAAGCAAGCTTTTCGGTGAAAAAATCACAGTTGATATTCCCTATAACGCACAGCTTACTCCCTATCTTAAAGTTATAGCGCCCGCCGGAAAAAAGATTCGCATAACAACGGAAAACACTTTAATCGGCGCAGTTTCAACTACCTATATCACCAAAGAAGGTGAGCAGGAGTTCGAGGCTTTAGGCTGGTTTAACGGTGAGCATATCACTTATAAAATACCCAAAGGTGTTACAATCGTTTCTTTGATGTACCGCGAAACAGGATATGACAGTGCTTTCAGCGGCGACTTCGAGTGCGATGACGAATTTATGAATTCTCTCTGGCAGAAATCTCTGCGTACTCTCTATGTTACTATGCGCGACAACTTTATGGATTGTCCCGACAGAGAAAGAGCGCAGTGGTGGGGCGATGTCACAAGTGAAATGATTATGACTATGTACTCTATGGACAGCAATTCCTATCTGCTGTATCAGAAGGGCGTTGAGGCGATGTTGTCTCACATAGACGATACAAAGGTGCTTCAGACTGTTGTACCCATAAGCGGTGACTATTTCGAGCTTCCCGTACAGCAGCTTGCAGGTATTGTCGGATTCCTTACATACTACGAATATACCGGCGACGAGGCTTTCATCGAAAAGGTTTATGATGCTTCACTCAATTATCTGAAGCTTTGGGAAATCGGTGAAAATAATCTTGTAGTTCATCGCAGCGGCTCGTGGGATTGGCCTGACTGGGGCTCAAAGGCTGATATGACAGCTATAGAAAACGCCTGGGTTTACTATGCTCTTTCAAGTGTAGAGGAGATGGCAGAGGTTCTTGGTAAAGACGAGGATATCCCATTTATCACCGAAAGAAAAGATGCTATATCAAAGGGATATAGGAGTCTCCGGACAGAAGACGGCTTCAAGAGTGAAGACGTTAAAAAACCTGATGACAGAGCCAATGCCCTTGCAGTTTTGGCAGGTCTTGCAGAAAAAGAGCAGTATGATGTGATTTTAAACGTTCTCACAAACACGAAAAATGCAAGTCCTTATATGGAATATTATGTTCTCGAGGCTCTTTGCAAAATGGGAGAATATGAAGCTGCAAAAGGCAGAATCAAGGACAGATATAAGGATATGGTGAATAAGGATTATTCTACTCTTTGGGAGTTCTGGGACTCATGGCAAGGTACCATGAACCATGCCTGGAGCGGTGGACCTCTCGTCATAATGAGTAAGCATTTTGCAGGTATTACACCTCTTGGAGCGGGCTATGAAAAGGTTAAAATCGAGCCTCAGTATGCACTGTCTGAAAGTATGAACTGCACAGTTCCGAGCGTTAAAGGCTTGATTACTCTTGACTATGAAAAGTCTGAGGGGGATTATGTTATAAATCTTACTCTGCCGGAAGGTATGAAGGCTGTTTTGTATGTGCCCACCAATGCGATTGTAAATATCAACTCAGCTCTTTATTACCGGAACGGTGAGTATGTAAAGGGTGATAAACCCGATGATGTGGAGATCGCGGAAAAAATGTACAATATTGGATAGGGTGACGAGTATAATCCGAACTCGCCTGAAAGAGTGAATTTTCACGCCTCTTTCGGCAATTCGGATTAGAAGGGCGACAGCCTGTCGGCATCCTCATTATCCAAAATAGCCGCAAAAATTTACACTTTCAGGTCGAAGATTTT